>NZ_CP028072.1:0-284990 GCF_043546245.1 Pantoea sp. SGAir0180
ATGAAAATCGTAACGCTTGATGGCGGCACGCTGCCCGTCCCTCCTCCTCAACCTGACTGGTGCAGCGACTGGTGTTTTCGTGAGGAAACGCACGACAATGAGATTATTGAGGCGTTAAAGGGCGCAACGATTGCCATCACCAATAAAGTCCCGCTGCGTGCGGCGACTCTGGCACAGCTTCCTGACCTGCGCTATATCTGCGTCACCGCCACGGGCTTTGATTGCATTGATATTCCGGCGTGTCGGGAACGTGGAATCGTCGTGAGTAATATCCCCGGCTATTCAACGCAAAGCGTTTCAGAATGCGTGATTGCCTTTATTTTTGCGTTGCGTCGCCAGATAGTGGAATACGCGACGCTCACGCGTGAAGTATGGCCTGCGTCTTCTCATTTTTGTTTTCACCGTTCACCGATTCAGGATATTGCGGGGGCAACATTAGGCATTGTGGGAAAAGGAGACATTGGTATCGCCTTGGGCAGGCTGGCACAGGCGCTCGGCATGAAGGTGTGCTTTGCCGAACGCAGGGGCAGCACCAGGGTGCGTGAGGGCTATGTAAGTTTTGACGAGATGCTGGCCGCAAGCGATGTGATTTCGCTGCATTGTCCCCTGAGCGAACAAACCCGGCATCTGATTAACAGTGAAACCCTGAATAAGATGCAAACCCATGCGCTGTTGATCAACACAGCGCGTGGCGGTCTGATTCATGAAGCTGATTTGGCGGAGGCATTGCAACAGGGCACGATAGCCGGAGCGGCACTGGATGTGCTGAGCAGTGAGCCGCCGCCAGCCGATCATCCTCTGCTTCAGGCCGATGTGCCGAATCTGCTTGTCACGCCGCATATTGCCTGGGCAAGCAAAAGTGGTATGCAAAATTTGTTGCAAGGCATCATGGTCAATCTGGCTGGCTTTGAGCAAAACCGGCCTGTAAATGTTGTCAGCTGAGTCAGAATATTGAGCGGCCCAGCCTGTCAGTCAGGCACTCCAGCGCGGCAGTGCCTGCCAGCGAGTTGCCTGCACTGTCCAGCCCGGGTGACCATACCGCTATACTCATTTCGCCCGGGACCAGGGCAATAATACCGCCACCAACGCCCGATTTTGCGGGCATGCCGACGCGCCAGGCAAATTCACCCGCCCCATCGTACATGCCACTGGTGATCATCAAGGCATTGATTTGCCGGGCCTGACGGGAGGTGATGAGCACCGAGCCGTCAAGCGTTTTTCCCTGGTTTGCCAGGTAAATAAAACTGCGGGCCAGTTCAATACAGTTCATGGACAATGAGCAGTAGTGAAAGTAGGTCTGCATCACGTTGGTCACGTCGTTGTCAAAATTGCCAAATGACTTCATTAACCAGGCGATAGCCGCGTTGCGGGCTGAGTGTTCAAACTCTGAACGCGCGACATGACGATCGTACTGAATATCAGGTTGCTGGCTCAGTTGACGGATAATCTCAAGCATACGCTGGCGCGGTGCTGTAAGACGCGTTTCAAGCAAATCACAGATCACCAGCGCGCCGGCGTTAATAAAAGGATTACGCGGTTTTCCCTGCTCAAGTTCAAGCTGAACCAGTGAATTGAACGGCTGACCTGAGGGCTCTTTACCCACGCGTTGCCAGATCTCCGCATCCTCATAGCGCGTCAGTGCAACAGTTAAGGAGAGGACTTTAGAAATCGACTGGATGGAAAAGCGCGTTTCAGCATCACCCGCCTGAAAGACTGTGCCGTCACGCAGACAGACGGCAATACCTAAATGATCGGCAGCGACGTCGGCCAGTGCCGGAATATAATCGGCTACCTTACCGCGATGAATTAAGGGACGAACCTGTTCAAGAACCTTTTCCAGCAAGGCATTACTCAGCGTGGTCACACGTTTCACTCCAGAATAAGTGATGATGGCGCAGGATGATGAGCGCCCTTCAGGCGCAAATCAATGGTTTATGGATAAAATTGCCGTGCACATCCTGAAATCATGTTCTTCGCGGGTGGCGAGTGGCAGAACAGCAGACGTAGTAAAATCCAGAGATAAATAAAAGCGAGGAATAATGCTGCAAATACGCTAACCTCTCGATTTAATTTGGGTGGTCAGTTTTCAGCAGGATATTTGAGGTCAGGCATGCGCGCTTCTGTTTCAAACCGACACGGGATTTTTCGGCCTCGTCGGCTCCGTCTGTTGCAATATATTATACGTCGAGACAAAACACCGGCCGCGTTGCTGCTGATGGCCGCGCTGGTGGGTGTGCTGACTGGCCTGACCGCGGTGGCGTTTGATAAAGCCGTTGGCTGGGTGATTCATTCGCGGATCAACTGGCTGAGCCAGCATGAAAATAATGTCTTTCTTCTTGGCTGCTACGCTTTTATTTTTTCCGCCGTGCTGGCCGCGACAGGCTATTTTCTTGTCAGGCGCTTTGCGCCGGAAGCAGGCGGTTCGGGCATTCCTGAAATCGAAGGTGCGCTGGAAGAACTGAGGCCGGTGCGCTGGTGGCGCGTGTTGCCGGTTAAATTCTTTGGCGGACTTGGCGCAATTGGTTCTGGCATGGTGCTGGGTCGTGAAGGCCCGACGGTTCAGATTGGTGGTAACATCGGGCGTATGTGCCTCGATATCTTTCGCATGCGCTCCTCTGAATCCCGCCACACTATTTTGGCTACCGGGGCCGCATCAGGTCTGGCCGCAGCCTTTAATGCACCGCTGGCGGGCATTCTGTTTATCATTGAAGAAATGCGTCTGCAGTTCCGCTTTAGCCTTATCTCCATTAAAGCGGTGTTTGTAGGCGTCAGTACCTCAAGCATCGTTTTTCTTGCGCTGAACGGTAATCAGCCCATTATCAATATCGGTCAGTTAAAAGATGCTCCGATCCAGACGCTCTGGTTATATTTACTGCTGGGGATTTTATTTGGCGGTTGTGGCGTCGCTTTTAATCGCCTGATATTTACCCTTCAGGATCTGTTTCAAAGGCTGCATCAGGGACGGACATCACGCTGGGTCCTGGGTGGGGCGTTATTGGGCGGCTTATGTGGCTTACTGGGGCTGATATTGCCCCAGGGCGTAACCGGCGGGATTACGCTCATCCCCGACTTTACCGCAGGAAACTATACGTCGATTGCCTTACTGTCCTTATTTTTATTGCGGGCGGTCGTCACGCTACTGTGTTTTGCCTCTGGCGCCCCAGGGGGCATTTTCGCCCCCATGCTGACGCTGGGCACCTTACTGGGTACCTGCGTGGGGCAACTGTGCGTTAACCTCTTCCCAGCCTATCATCTTGAAGCCGCGACGTTTGCCGTAGCAGGCATGGGCGCCTTGTTTGCCGCTTCTGTTCGGGCACCGCTCACCGGAATTATTCTGGTACTGGAGATGACCAACAATTATCAGTTGATCCTGCCGATGATTATTACCTGTCTCGGTGCGACACTCTCTGCACAGTATTTCGGCGGTACACCGCTGTATTCAACGATACTGGCACGTACGCTGGCAAAACAACAACCTCAGGAGGAGGGGGCAACGGCGCGGTAAAAGCATCCCGATTACGGCAGGCAGGGCGCGCGCCATCTGTAAAATGATGGCGTCCGTATGTAAAGCAGACTGCGCGGAACAGGTGCGATATCACGCAGGCTTGTGCAGGGAAACGTCTGGCAGAGAGAAAAGCGATCAGGAAAAGCCAGCCGGCACGGGCAGGAGAAAGGCCTTAAAACAACGCGAACATAAGGGCGACGGGGAAACTCATCGGCCAGGTTGCACCCACCAGAAAGGCACTCAGTAATTTAATGCTGAGTTTGTCGCGGGCGATAAAAAACGTAATGAGCGCGGCAACAAAAGCAACCACGCCGTAGAAAACCAACATGTGTTGATAAAGTGTCATTTGAGCCCTTATCCCTGATTCATGATTTGTTACGATCATGCGGTTTTTTGTGACTTAGATCAAGTATCAGACCTTTTGTGTAAATAAAAAAACAATGCCTTTCTAAGAAGGTAAACCGTAGAGCAGCCAAGGTGAGCTGGCGATTTCATGCTGAAATCGTCGAAAGTTCAGGCGATTATGTAACAGCATGCTCGCGCTTACCGTAAGCCTTCAGGCTGACGACAGCCCTCGCTTTCATAGCCCCTCATGCGTCTGCACAGCCAGGCTTTGCGACATATACTGTTTACGGCAACGTGCCTCACGCTTACCCCCTCTTAATACGGTTTCGCACAGGAGTACCCGGTGAATAAACTGATTTCTCTGCTATTAATTTGTTTGAGTCCTGCGGCATTGGCTTTGACGCTGCAGTCAAAAGATTTTAGTGATAATGGCGTGCTGGATAAGAAGTTCGCGGGCGCAGATAAAAGTAAACCAGCCTGTACCGGGCAGAATGTTTCTCCTGAACTCAACTGGTCCGAAACACCGGCGGGCACAAAAAGCTTTGCCTTGCTGATGACCGATCCTGTTGGCGCAAAAGGGCTCGGGGTTACGCATATGGTGGCGTACAACATTGCCGCTGAACGCAGCGCATTTGCTCAGGGCGAACTGACGCAGGGGAAAGGCTATACCGGCGGTAAGAATTCACCGGGTACGGCGCACTATTATGGTCCTTGTCCCCCTGTGGGATCTGGGCTTCATCACTACAACTTTGTGCTTATTGCCACAGACCTGCCGCCGTCTGCGCTCAAAGCCGGTTTAACGCATGATCAACTGCTGAGTAAACTTAAAGGGCATGCGCTGGCTGCTGCAAGCACCGTCGCCCGTTTCGGCAATGACTAACGTGCTATGCGATCAAAAAAACACCCTGCATGTGCAGGGTGTTTTTCGTGAGTTTGCTTTATTTCGCGTCGGCTGGTGAGGGTGGCACTGGTTCTGCGCTTTTATCCAGTTTTCTAATCAGGCTATGCGCTTCAGCTTCAGTTGCCACAGCGGGGGATGAACCGCTTAACGGCTTACGGGCGGTTTCCCTGACCGTCAGAATCGTCAGTAATCCAATCACACCCGCCACCATCATATAGTACGCTGGCATCATGGTATTCTGCGTGGTATCGACCAGCCATGCTGTCAGTAACGGGGTTGTCCCGCCAAACAACGATACAGACAGATTAAAGCCGATGGCGAGCGCACTGTAACGAATATCCGTGGTAAACAGTGCCGGTAATGTCGAGGGCATTGTGCCGCTGAAGCAGGTATGGAGCACGCCCAGAATCAACAGTCCCGCAAAGACGGCCCACATATTATGTGTCCCGATCAACATAAAGCAGGGGATTGAGAGCAAAATCAGCCCTACCGCACCGAAACCAATCACCGGGCGGCGCCCAATGCGATCGGTCCAGCGGCCCCACATCAGCGTGAGCGGCATCATCACAAACATGACAACCATGACCAGTAACAGACCGCTCAGTTCAGGTAAACCCAGCACGCCGGTCAGATAGCTGGGCATATACGACGTCAGCATATAGTTCGACACGTTAAATAACAGGACCAGGCCGATACATTTCATCATCGGGACACGATGCTTACTTAGCATCTTAAACAGGCTCAGGCGCGGTTTGCTTTGCTCCAGTTCCTCCTGTTTTTGCATATGCTGTTTGAAGGCCGGCGTTTCTTCCAGTTTCAGACGCACATACAGGCCGAACAAGCCCAACGGTGCGGCGATAAAAAAGGGCACGCGCCAGCCCCACGACATCATCGCCTCGGACGAGATTACCGAAGTCATGACCGTCACCAGACACGCGCCCAGCAGGTAACCGCCAAGCGTTCCAAACTCCAGGAAGCTGCCCATGAAACCGCGACGTTTGTCTGTTGAATATTCTGCGATGAAGGTGGCTGCACCGCCATATTCACCGCCCGTTGAGAACCCCTGCACCAGGCGGGCGACCAACAAGAGGATAGG
Organism: Pantoea sp. SGAir0180; assembly: GCF_043546245.1. NCBI lineage: Bacteria > Pseudomonadati > Pseudomonadota > Gammaproteobacteria > Enterobacterales > Erwiniaceae > Pantoea > Pantoea sp. SGAir0180. The sequence continues at coordinate 5,848 of NZ_CP028072.1, forward strand.
GGCCATGATCCCGATAGAGGCATAAGAAGGGATAATGCCGATACAAAATGTGCCAATCGACATCATGATCATCGTTATCGCCAACACCTTCTGGCGTCCAATCCGATCGCCAAGTGGACCAAATACCATCCCACCCAGTGGACGCACTAAAAAGGCGGCCGCAAAAGTACCAAAGGTGGCGATAAGCTGAATCGCGTTATTGGCATCGGGAAAGAAAACCTTACCGATGATCACCGCCAGATAGCTGTAAACCCCGAAGTCGAACCACTCCATGGCATTGCCTAATGCCGCGGCCCCTACTGCCCGCTTCAGCATGTCATTATCAATAACGGTAATATCATCAACAGTGAGTTTTTTTGGCCTTTTATTCCAGAAATGCTTTTTTGGCCTGGTTGACGATGAATGGTTAGTATCCATATTTTCCTCATACGACTTAAATGGGACGACCTATAGCTTTCGCAGCCAGTCAGCGAGGTTAACGGAAGAGAAGGAAGTGAAAGCTATAAGAGGCCAGTAACTTTAATGATAGAGCGTTCTTAACCGCAGCGTAGAAACATAGTCGATGAATGTCATTTTTTGCAAGTCTCTGGGAAAAAAGACTGTCTTATAAGTGAGATAGCAGAAAATGAGTTTTTACTTTTATTTACATTTTGCCATGTTTTCGAAAAGGCACTGAGAGTGACCCGGGAGCCCGTTAAAAGTGGTGCGCGAAGACTCTCTGCCAGCCAGGGCTGGCAGAGAAGGGCACATCAGGCAGGCTTCGCCTCGGGCGTCCGGCCCGAGAACCACCACAACATCAAGGCTACCAGGGCAATGCAGCCTAATGCGCTGAAGGCAATACTGTAAGAGTAACGGGCCACAATCAGGCCTGTCATGGCCGGGCTCATGGACGCCCCAACGCCTTGCATCAGCATTACCACACTCTGGCCAGCGTTCACGTGCCCACTGCCGCGCAACAGCGACACGATATAGCCCGGCACGGCGACGCCCAGTATCCCGGCCGCAATACCGTCCAGGATTTGTACGGGAACCACGAAAAAGGTCTCCGGAAATTCTGCTGCAATAACCGCGCGCAGCGGCATCATTAACAGTGCGGTCATGATTAAACGGCGATAGCCAATCTGATCGACACGTTTAGAGACAAAGATCGCGACAGGGATCATCACTAACTGGGAAATTACGACCGTTGCGGCAGCATACAGGCCGGGATCCACCGTATCAGGTCCGGTTGAGGAGGCCACACGCATGCTCAGCATGGGCAACAGCGCAGCGTTAGCCAGATGGAACAGCAGCAGCGTCAATCCGGCCACCAGCAACGCCGGTTTGCGCGCCAGTATCCACAGGCTGAGCGTAGGTTTATCCGACGATTTATCGTCCAGGCCGCGCGCCACATCATGGTCAATATCGTCTGCACGAATAGCCAGGGTGGCGATAGCCGCAAATACCGCCATGACCATCATCAGGATGAACACCGCACCCAGCCCCCATTTCCAGGCGGCAAAACCTGCAAGGACAGCCGCCAGCGTATTACCCGCATGGTTATAGGCTTCGTTGCGTCCCATCTGACGGTTGAACCCTTTTTGCCCGGTCAGGCCCAGCGTTATACCTGCCACCGTCGGACCGATGAAGGCGGCAGCGATGCCCGCGACGATTTGCGAAATAATCGCCGTCCATGACTGATTGCTGTACCAGAGCAGTAAGGTAGCGACCGTGATCACGACACAACCCGCCAGGATAATAAAGCGTTTGTAACGTGTGGCGTCGGCAACCACACCCGCCGGTAACGTTGAGAGCAGTCCGGCGATACCGCCTGAGGTCATCACCAGGCCTATTTCATCTGGGCTCCAGTGGCGTTCTGTCAAAAAAATGCCTAAAAAGGGCCCAAGGCCGTCTCTGACGTCGGCCAGAAAAAAACTCATCAGGCACAGCGCCTGAAGTGACCGTTGTGACATGTGCTTTTCCCTGTAGCTGATAAGAAGGTGTGGGTAACGACCACATTTCAATGCGTAACGCAATGCATCATGGCAGTAAAAATACTCAGTAACATAACGTTAAAGTTACAAAATGAAAAAATTCACGTTTTGTGTAATTTAGTCTAATGACTAGCTGACTGTGTGAGGGGCACTGAGGCTGCCAGCGGTCAGGCTTTATGCCATAGCGTGCCATCCCCTTATTGATGCGGCACTGTCTTCATCGTTGCCACTGGGGAGGCCTGCGTAGGGAGCAGTGTTGGGTCGTGCAGAATTTCACAATTTTTATCCAGAAGCGATTCGACGGATGCCCGGTTCCCTTTATCCCAGCCTCGTCGCGTCACCAGCAGGATAAAGCCGTTTTTTCCTGAAAACGTGGCAGGAACAACGGCAATCCCGTATTCCGCCAACTGAGGCGGAGACAGATGAAAATCGCGGGCAACGGATGCAACAGGATAAATGCCCATCACACTGGGCTGCAGGACGCGTCGCGCATAATAAGTGTGCGTTAACAATTTGTCTGGCAGGGGATGCCAGTCATCCTGAATATAAGGGCGTTCAGCCTGTAACTGGCGATAGACATCTTCCCGCAGGCAGGTGAGATGAATATGCAGTTGATTCTGGCTGCGCCCCCAGGCGGAATTGACAGCCATGCCCAGCCTGTCTTCCGGCACCGTTCCGCCATACGCCGCCATTACGCGATAACGCATCAGCCACGCATAACCGAAATAGTCTGTGCGGGTCGTATACGACAATAAGGGGCTTTCGATACCAGATAACAAAAGTGTGGGCACCAGAATAAAATGATACGGATAACGTGGATTTTGAATAACGCTGAAGCCCTGCTGTTCCCCTTTTGCAAGATAGACTTGCTGGCAGGGGGCAGCATAGCCAGTGTACGCGTAGTTCACCCTGCAAACGTCGTTCGTCACCATCCACAACGCATCCTGGCGCGCACAGCCTGACAGCGCAAAAGCTATCCCTGCCAGAATACTCAGGCGGCACAGAAGGGGCAGGAGAGGCATCAGACTGCCGCCGGTGTTAACGTGCCGCGTGGCGCCGTACTATGTGCATAATCCGAAGTGTTCGCGCTCTGAAATGCCATACCTTATTTGTCCTTACAGGCTTATCCGTTCCACCGGCTACACAATAAATTAGCGACACGCCACAATAAAGGCCACAGCGTGTGTGACAGAAGATCATCCCGCGCGTGTTTCTGCGCTGGCCGTGCCGAACGCCCGTCGGCCGCAGAGGTGAGATCTTTAATCACTTAGCGAATCACCAGCTGTGTCAGTGCGGATAACAAGGCATCTACCTTCGGCAGCAGTTGCTTACGGCGTGGCCAGATGACGCTCAGGGCCAGACCATCAGGCTGTAATTGTGGCAGGATAATCTCCAGTTCGCCTTTAGCTACGGCACTGTTTACCAGCCAGGAGGGCATTTGCGCTATGCCAAGTCCAGCTATGACCGCCTGGAGTTGCGCATCTACATCACCCAATGCCATCCGAAACGGCATATCTCGCCACTGGACATGTCCTTCTTCACGGGGGAATAACCAGGGTTTGGGCGTGTTATCCGCGCGTTCGTAAAGAATGGCCCGATGTTGCATCAGCGCCTGTTCGTCCTGTGGCCGGCCTTCGCGATCCAGCCAGGCTGGCGATGCACAAAACACCATTCTCTCTCGTCCCAGGTAGCGACTGCCCATTGAGGCTGGTAAATCGGCGGATCCGCCAATCCTGACCGCGACATCAATACCTTCGTCGAAGAGATCAATAAAACGATCTGAAAAGCTCACTCTGAGCTCAAGCTCGGGATGCTGCTGGCAAAACGGAATCAGCAACGGCATCACATTCAGGCGACCATACGTATGCGGCACAGCGAGTCGCAGGCGTCCTGACGGAATAATACGTTGTGCTGCCAGAACTGACTCAGCTTCAGCAAGCTCCTCCATGATGCGTATGCAGGTTTGGTAATAGGCGTTACCGGCATCGGTGAGCTGCAGCCTGCGTGTTGTGCGCTCCAGCAGGCGCGAGCCCAGCCGCGCTTCCAGCCGACTGACGCTTTTACTCACGGCGGAGCCGGTGACATGCAGACGTGCTGCCGCAGCAGTAAAACTGCCGCTTTCAACACTGGCAACAAAGGGAACAATATCCTTAAGACGTTGATCGTGCATGATTGATGAACTCAGGTTGAGAATGCTGTGAATAATTACCAATAATAGGAATTAAATTCTCTATTACGCTTAGCATTACGCAAAACGAGGAGAATTAACATGCAAAAACAGGCTTTGATTGTCGGAATCAGCGGGGTTATCGGGCGAGCGCTGGCTGAAAGGTTAATGAAAGACGGATGGCAGGTCAGCGGATTATCCCGCGGTCGCGGCGCTGTTCCGCAAGGCTGCCACAGTCTGACGGCCGATTTGACCGATCCCGATGCGGTGCGCGCTACCCTGAAAGATACGAAACCCGATGCGGTATTCTTCAGCGTGTGGGCGCGTCAGGACAGCGAAAAAGAGAATATCCGCGTCAATGGCGGGATGATCCGTAATGTTATTGAGGCACTCGGCGAGCGCTTACAGGGGGCGCATGTTGCCCTTGTCACCGGGCTGAAGCACTATCTGGGGCCGTTCGAGGCTTACGGTAAAGGTGAGGTGCCGGTTACGCCTTTCCGTGAAGAACAAGGTCGTCAGCCCGTTGATAACTTTTATTACGCGCAGGAAGATGAGGTTTTTGCAGGCGCTGACAAGTACGGTTACCGCTGGAGTGTCCATCGTCCCCATACCATCATTGGCTATGCGCTCGGCAATGCCATGAACATGGGGCAGACGCTGGCCGTTTACGCGACCTTGTGTAAAGAAAAAGGCTGGCCGTTTATCTTCCCGGGCTCACCTGAACAGTGGAACGGCGTTGTGGATATGACCGATGCGGATCTCCTGGCCGAACAACTTGAGTGGGCGGCAACCAGTCCAGACGCGGCCAATCAGGATTTTAACGCTGTCAATGGTGATGTGTTCCGCTGGAACTGGATGTGGCCGAAACTGGCTGAATATTTTGGTATTGAAGCCGCTGCTTATCCGGCAAAAATGATGCCGCTCGATGGCCGTATGCAGGACGCTGCCAGCGTATGGCAGGCCATTGCCGGGCGCGAAAACCTGCGTGAGAGCGACGTCACCCGACTGGCGTCATGGTGGCACACTGACGCCGATCTGGGCCGTCCAATGGAAGCCTTTACCGATATGAGTAAAAGCCGTAAAGCGGGGTTTACCGGCTACCGCAGCACGCTGGATTCATTCATCCAGCTGTTCGATAAGCTGAAGCAGGAAAAAATCATCCCGCAGTAACGGGATTCGGCCCTGTCAGCGCAAGGCCATCGCCGCTGCGCTAAGGGTTATACTTGTAGTCTGACTGACGTGAAATAAGGATCAGGACGATGGCAACGTGTTTTATCATTGGCGCGGCGGGAAAAGTGGGCACTCACCTGACGAAACAGCTCTGCGCCAGACAGCATGCGGTCTCGGCGCTGCACCGTAAACCGGAGCAGGCCGAAGCCATCACCGCTGTGGGCGCGACACCGATCATGGGCGATCTTCAAAAACTCAGTGTTGAGACGCTGGCGCAGAAAATGACCGGTCATGAGGTGGTGATTTTCAGCGCAGGGGCGGGTGGTGCTGGCATTGAACTCACCAATGCTATTGATGGTCAGGGTCTGGCGCTGGCGGTTGCTGCAGCAGAGAAGGCGGGGGTTAACCGTTTTTTGCTGGTGTCGGTTTTTCCGGATGCGGCGCGGGGCGAAAAAACGTCTGAAGGCTTCGAGAACTACATGCATGTGAAGCGGCTGGCGGATGTTCGCCTGGTGGAAAGTCAGCTTGACTGGGTAATCCTGCGTCCCGGGACGTTAACGGATACGGCGGGCAGTGGCACCGTACGAGCCGGTTACGCCATCCCATACGGAGCGGTTCCACGTGAAGACGTTGCCGCCACGCTGGTGGCGCTCGTTGAAACACCGCAACTGAATCACAAAATCATTGAACTGACCGCAGGTGATGAAAGCATCAGTCACGCTCTGCAACGTTTGCAGCGCTAAATAAACGGCCCCTGTCAGGGGGCCGTTTTCTGTTACTGCCAGCTTATTTTACACAGCGCGAGCAGTGTTCACGTTCGATATGCTGGAAAAAGTCATTTCCTTTGTCATCGACCAGAATGAAGGCCGGGAAATTTTCTACTTCGATTTTCCAGATTGCTTCCATTCCTAACTCAGCGTATTCCACACACTCCAGGCTCTTGATGCTCTGTTGCGCCAGAACCGCCGCGGGTCCGCCAATACTGCCCAGGTAAAACCCGCCGTGTTTATGACAGGCATCAGTAACCTGCTGGCTGCGGTTGCCTTTTGCCAGCATCACTTTGCTGCCGCCATTTGCCTGCAGAAGGTCAACATAGGAATCCATACGTCCTGCTGTTGTCGGGCCCAGTGAACCCGATGCATAGCCTTCAGGCGTTTTTGCCGGTCCGGCATAGTATACCGGGTGATCCTTGATGTACTGCGGCAGGCCTTCGCCGTTATCAATACGTTCTTTCAATTTCGCATGCGCAATATCGCGGGCCACGATAATGGTGCCGGTCAGGGACAGACGGGTGGACACCGGATACTCAGAAAGCTGTGCAAGAATCTCATTCATTGGGCGATTCAGGTCAATATGCACCACCTCGCCCTCACCCTGTTTGCGCAGCGCTTCAGGAATATAGCGTCCAGGATTGGCTTCCAGCTTCTCAATCCAGATACCGTCGCGGTTGATTTTGGCTTTTATATTGCGGTCAGCGGAGCAGGAGACGCCCATACCGACGGGGCAGGATGCGCCGTGGCGTGGCAGACGGATAACGCGTATATCGTGGGCGAAATATTTTCCGCCAAACTGTGCGCCCAGCCCTAACTGCTGTGCGGCTTCCAGTAATTCCTGTTCCAGCTGAACATCGCGGAATGCTTGGCCATGCTCGTTGCCTTCTGTTGGCAAGCCATCGTAGTAGTGCGTTGACGCCAGCTTCACGGTTTTCAGCGTGCTTTCAGCGGAGGTACCGCCAATGACAAAGGCGATATGGTAAGGCGGACAGGCTGCGGTGCCCAGGGTGCGCATTTTATCGACAAGATAATTCTTCAGCTTACCCGGGCTGAGCAGAGCTTTGGTTTCCTGGTACAGATAGGTTTTGTTGGCTGAACCGCCCCCTTTGGCGATGCAGAGAAACTTGTACTCGTCACCATCCACGCTGTAGAGATCGATCTGGGCGGGCAGGTTAGTCCCGGTGTTGACCTCTTTATACATGTCCAGCGCCGCGTTCTGTGAGTAACGCAGATTGTCTTCGATATAGGTATTGTAGATCCCCTTTGACAGGGCGGCCTCATCACCTCCACCTGTCCACACGCGCTGACCTTTTTTCCCCATAATGATGGCTGTACCGGTGTCCTGGCAGGTTGGCAGTACACCTTTGGCCGCGATTTCTGAATTGCGCAGGAACTGGAGTGCCACATATTTGTCGTTATCGCTGGCTTCAGGATCATCAAGAATAGAGGCCACCTGCTGCTGGTGGGCCGGGCGCAACATAAAGGAAGCATCATGAAAAGCCTGTTGCGCGAGTAAGGTTAACGCCTGAGGTTCTACTTTCAGCACCTCCTGCCCGTCAAATTCAGCAACGGAAACATAGTCAGGGCTGAGCAGGTAGTATTCGGTATCCTCGTGGGTAAGAGGGAAGGGGTTCTGATAATAAAAAGGTTTGTTCGACATGGTATCTCACTTAATGACGTGCTGGCTCCTTTTGAGACAGGCTGACAGGAGCAACATCACAGGCGAATTCGTTGTTTATTATGCTTGCCAGCCGTAAGCGCAGGCTGGCAAGTAGTGGCATGTTATCGTATGACGCGCTGGATTGCACAGGGCGCGGTCAGAACATCCACACCATCCAGGGATAAGCAATCAGCATCATTGCAATCAGGAAGATAGCGCCGAAGATAGTTCCCAGTCGCCAGTAATCCTTAGTAGGTAAGTAGCCGCTGCCGTAATAAATAGGGCTCGGACCTGTACCGTAAGGTGTGATGATGCCCATCACGCCCAGAGAGGTACACAGCATCAGACAGAACACGGGCATATTGATGCCAGGAATCGAGGCGGCAATCGTCAACATGGCAGGCAGTAACGCCGTTGTGTGCGCGGTGGTACTGGCGAACAGGTAATGCAGCAGGAAAAAGGCAATTAACAACACGACCGCCGAGATCTGTGGATCATAGCCTTGCAGTAATATTCCTCCTTCTTTACCCAGCCAGGCGATAAAGCCCACTCTGGCCAGACCGTCAGCCAGGGCTACCAGCGTGGCAAACCAGGCAAAAGTGTTCCAGGCCGCTTTGTTGCTGGTGATATCATTCCAGTTAAGCACACCAGTCCACAGCATCAGGATGATGACTAACAGTGCCGCCATGGCCGGTTCGATCCAGGCAGTAGCAAAAATCCACATCAACAGCGCACAGACCACAAACACCAGTAACAGGATTTCATTGCGGGTCAGTTTACCTAGTTTTTCAAGCTCTGCCATCGCCCAGCGTGGCACCTCATCATTCACTTTGACTTCAGGTGGATAGAACCAGTAAGCCAGCAGCGGCATGGTCAGAATCAGCAGCAGACCTAAAGGAATAAAGGCAAGAAACCACATTCCCCAGGAAATATCGAAGCCAATGACGCTTTTGACTAAAGCAAGGGCTAACAGATTCGGCGCCAGTGCAGACAGGAACATGGAGCTGGTAATACAGGCCGCCGTGATGGCAACCCACATTAAGTAGGATCCGATTTTGCGCGCGCTGGGATCGTTGGGTTTAGATCCATACAGCGGTGGCAGGTTGGCGATAATCGGGTAGATGGTACCGCCACTGCGCGCGGTGTTAGACGGAGTAAAGGGTGCTAACAGCAGGTCAGCAAAAGTGATGGCATAACCTAATGTTAAGCTGCGGCGGCCCAGATATTTCACCAGAATCAGGGCCAGACGACGACCAAACTGCGTTTTATCGTAGCCAGCAGCAAACATGAATGCGCCAAAGATCAGCCACACGGTTGAATTACCAAAGCCGCTGACGGCCCATTTAAAGGACTCCGTTGCGAGTTTAAATGTCGGATTGGCCAGTTCTGTCGGACTAAACAGCAAAAACTGACTGAAGAGGGCGATGACTACGACGCCTGTCAGACCAATTACGGCACCGGGCAGCGGCTCAAAAATCAAGCCTACAATCACCCCAACAAAGATGGCGAAGAAATGCCATGCATAAGGTTCAAGACCGGACGGTACGGGGACGAGTAATAAAAGCACTGCGACGATGACAGGCAGGGCTAGCATCAGTGCTTTATTTTTTTTGCCCGCAGCTGCAGGGGCTGCTTTAGGGGGCTCTTTCATGTTTGAGAGTGTTTTCATAGTGTTTTTCTACGAGTTAAGGATAATACGATTAACGCCCCGGCGAATTCTTCAAGACATTTTATTTATTCTACATTATAAGAATAACCCGTGGTGTTTTATATTCTTTTAACGTTTCTACTCGTGCGATGCAGAAAATTTAAGAAACCATGTGAATATGATGCAACTTCTGAGAAATAAAATTTTGATCTGGATCAAATAAGTTAAATTGTATTTTTTATGTTTTAACAAATTAAACAATAATCAATGAGGAACAGGTGAGTAAGATAGCATCGAATACTTTTTGCAACCACATCAGGAAGAAAAAACACAGAACGTTAATTTTAAATTATTGTTTTTAGTGTGTTTATTTTACTGCTGTTTCACTATTTCTTTTTGGTAACTATTGATTAACAATAACCATACATCACGAAATCACTCCAATAAAACAAAAAGTCTAAAGATATTTAAAAGTTAAATAATTAAAATTATATCTTATGAAACTAAATTAACTGATATATTAGAGGCATGACATCGGACCACTTAAATTAAATTAAAAACGTCCAGAAAGAATTCCCGGCTTTTGATATTTTGGAGTTAATCGCAATGAATACACTCACCCCAATTCTTAATCCCCTCACCTTGCCGCGTGGTGCAGTTTTAAAAAATCGTCTGATCATGGCACCAATGACAACCTGTACCGGATTTTATGATGGTACGGTGACCAGCGAGTTGGTTGAATATTACCGTGCACGTGCGGGCAGTATCGGAACAGTGATTGTTGAGTGCTGCTTTATCGATCCAAAAGGCCCGGCTTTTCCGGGTGCGATCGCCATCGACAGCGACAACAAAATACCCGGCTTAAAACGCATCGCTGACGCCATCAAGGAAAAAGGATCCACCGCGATTCTTCAAATCTATCACGGCGGACGCATGGTTGAGCCTGAACTGATTGGCGGTAAAACCCCTGTCGCGCCCAGCGCAATTGCGGCACCCCGTGAAGGGGCAACGACGCCCCGCGCCTTAACGGCAGAAGAAGTGGATACAATGATCACCAAATTTGGTGATGCCGTTAACCGCGCCATCAAAGCGGGTTTCGATGGCGTAGAAATCCATGGCGCTAACACCTATCTTATTCAGCAATTCTACTCACCTAACTCAAATCAGCGTGAAGACAAATGGGGCGGCAGTCGTGATAACCGCGCCCGCTTCCCGCTGGAAGTGCTGGATATCACGCATAAGATGGCCGAGCGCTTTGCGCATAGCTCGTTCATCATCGGTTATCGTTTTTCGCCTGAAGAACTCGAAGTGCCCGGCATCCACTTTGACGACACAATGTACTTACTGGAGAAACTTGCAGCACGGGGCCTGGATTATGTGCACTTCTCTGTCGGGCAGTTGATGCGCCCATCCATCGTGGATACCACCGATCCTACACCGCTTATTGAGAAGTTTATTGCCATGCGGTCAGAAACCCTGGCGAAGGTCCCGGTAATAGGTGTCGGCGGCGTGGTTAACAAAGAGGATGCAGAAAAGGCACTGGAAAAAGGCTATGACCTGGTCGCCGTCGGTAAAGCCTGCATCGCTTATCCAGACTGGACTGACCGCATCATCAATAACGAGCACCTTGAACTCTATATCGACAGCAACAAACGTGAAGCTTTACTCATCCCCGAGCCTCTGTGGCGTTTCTCACTGGTTGACGCCATGATTCGTGACATGAGCGAAACCGGTCGTAAATACAAAGCGGGCGTTTATCAGGAGAAAGTTGAGGCTGAAGCGCTGAAGCTGAAAATCAACGTTACGCTGGATACCGATCGTATTACCGATATTTCCCTGGTTTTTGATGACACGCTGGATGTGGACTTCACCACCACGTTTGAAAGTCTGCGTAATCGTATTCTGGTGGCAAACAGCCCACATGTTGACGCGATTACCGGTGCGACGACACAGAGTGAAGCGCTGAAAAAAGCGGTCTCACGCGCAATGACCACATCGAACAAAGCACACGTCATTGAAGAGGGCGGCAATCCCAACGCGCCACAGCAGTATGACGTTGTGGTTGTTGGCAGTGGTGGTGCAGGGCTGGCCGCCGCCATTCAGGCCCACGATGAAGGCGCTAAAGTGGTGGTCATTGAGAAGATGCCGACCATTGGCGGCAACACCATCAAAGCCTCTGTCGGGATGAACGCCGCAGAAACGCGTTTTCAGAAGCTGAAAGGGATTCAGGACAGCAAGGAGCTGTTTTATGAAGAAACCCTCAAAGGCGGTAAATTTAAAAATAATCCCGCGCTGTTGCGTGAGTTTGTTGACTTAGCGCCGGAAGCCATCGACTGGCTGGCAGATCACGGCATTGAGCTTAACGATATCACTATCACAGGCGGTATGAGTATCGACCGTACGCATCGCCCTGCAGACCGCTCCGCTGTCGGCGGCTTCCTGATTAGTGGTCTGGTGAAAAATATCAACAGCCGTAATATCGACGTGCTGCTTGAAACCGCAGTTGAAGAGATCCTGTTTGAAAACGGCGCGGTCAGCGGCGTGAAGGTGGTGGATGAATACAATGACAGCCGTATTCTGAACGCAAAAAGCGTGATTGTGGCGACAGGCGGTTTCAGTGCTAACCGGGAAATGGTGGTGAAATATCGCCCGGAACTGGATGGTTTTGTCACCACCAACCATAAAGGCGCTACCGGTGCAGGCATCGCAATGCTGCAAAAAATTGGGGCGGATACAGTCGATATGGGCGAGATTCAGATTCACCCGACCGTCGAGCAGACGACATCTTACCTGGTCTCAGAATCAATTCGCGGTGGCGGGGCGATCCTGGTCAGCCAGGCAGGCCAGCGCTTCTACAACGAAATGGAAACTCGCGATAAAGTTTCGGCACAGATTATTGCGCTGCCAGAAAAAAGTGCCTGGATTATCTTTGACGAGCAGGTCCGTATGAACAACAAGGCCGCTGATGAATATATTGCGAAAGGCTTTGTGATCAGCGCCCCGAGCGTAGCGGAGCTGGCGGTTAAGCTGAATATGGAACACCGTACGCTGGAAGAGACACTGCAACGCTACAACGGTTTTGTGATTAAACAGAAAGACGAGGATTTTGGCCGTCAAACCGCGCTGCGTCATCCGTTAAGCGAAGGGCCTTTCTATGCCATTCGCATCGCGCCCGGCGTCCATCACACAATGGGCGGCGTGACTATCAACACGGCGACTGCAGTACTGGACACCAATAAGCAGGTTATTAACGGTGCCTGGGCTTGTGGTGAGGTCGTCGGTGGTATCCACGGTGCAAACCGTATCGGTGGAAACGCGGTTGCCGATATCATCATCTTTGGTATTCTTGCTGGCGCAAACGCAGCGGCTTTTGCCAAACGCTAAGTCGTGATATCCGGCATCCGTATAACATCGGATGCCGGTTCTTCTTTCTCACCGAGTCCTGTCGCTTATGCAAACTGATTCGCACGTGTACGCCTATTCCGCCGTCCTGATGGGCTCGCCCATTCTGCTTAAGCTGTATGAGCATAATGAGGCGCTGGCAGGTCAGGTTTTTCGCTTGATCAAACAGTATGAGAATGTGCTTACCGTCAATCGCGAGCACTCCGAAGTGATGGCGATTAATCATGCGGCCGGTCAGCATCCCGTCAGCGTCAGCCAGCCCGTGTTTAGGTTAATCGAGCGTGCACTTGCGGTCAGCCTGCTGCCTGAAAGTAGTTTTAATCTGGCCATCGGACCGCTGGTCAAATGCTGGAAGATCGGCTTTCAGGGGAAAAGCGTGCCGGCGCGGGCAGAGATACAGGCAAAACTCGCTTTAACCCATCCTGAGAACATTGAACTTGATGCGGCGAACCGTTCGGTCTTTCTGAAGCAAGCGGGCATGGAGATTGATCTGGGTGCGATTGCCAAGGGCTATATTGCCGATCGGGTGCAGGCATTTTTACATGAGCAGGGTGTGGACAGCGCGCTCATCAATCTTGGCGGCAATGTGCAAACGCTCGGCGCGCCGCCTGATGCACCGCAGGAAGGCTGGGCAATTGGTTTAAAAAAACCCTTTGCCGCTTCGGACGCGCTGCTTGGGGTGATTAACGTAACGAATAAATCCGTAGTGACTTCCGGGATTTACGAACGTTACTTTGAACAGGAAGGGGTCTGCTACCACCATATCCTGGACAGGCATACCGGCTATCCGCTGGATAACGCGCTACTCAGCGTAACCATCGTTTCAGATCACTCAATTGATGGGGATATTTTTACCACGCTGATCTATGGCATGGGCATTGAAAAGGGGAGCGACTATCTGAAAGCCTATCCCGGCATAGAGGCTATCTTCGTGACGCGCGACAAACGCATCATCTGCTCGTCACAACGTCACTTTGATTTTACATTGCTGGATCACAGCTTCCGCTACATCACTGGCAGTACTGACGTAAAAGTGCGTGATACTCAGGCTGGAGACGGTAACGATAAACCGGACGACCTGTCACACCGTAATGAATGCTCGTAAATAAAATATTGCTTTGTGCCAGCCAAATCAGGTATTTGCGGCAAGATACACGAGAAATATTGACCTCCGTTGCCAGCTCATCGGTGGAAAATTCCGTTCCGGGATGCGCATCAATCCACAGGCAAAGCGTACGCAGTGTTTGCGGTGTCAGTCCTTTAGGCAGACGTTTTGTCTCGTTGGCGTTCGCCGGGTTGCCGTGCAGCAACTGGTCGACATCAGATTGTTGATAAAACTGATGATTATCCATGAGCAGTTTTTTTTGTCGCCAGCCGGTCAATGCTTCTTCAAAGCGCGAAAACTGAAACGGTTTAATCAGGTAATCCACAACACCATAATTCAGCGAGGTTTTGATGGTTGCCGCATCCGCTGCTGACGAGATGATAATCACGTCAATCGGACGACCGGCGCTGCGCAGCTCCGGCAGCAAATCCAGTCCGTTTTCCTGCTGCATATAGATATCCAGCAAAATAAGATCAACGGCCGGATCGGTCTGCAACAGGCGTTCTTTGGCTTGCAGTAACGTGGACGCAGTGCCACAACAGGTAAAACCGTCTATCTGACCGATGTAGCATCGGTTCAGCTCGGCCACCATGGCATCATCGTCTACAACTAACACATTGATCATTCGTTAATATTTCCTCTTTCCCACGGAAGCTGTACTAAAAACTGCGTGTACACGCCTGGCTCGGATTCGACGCTGACGTTACCGCCCAGACTTTCCGTTTGTTGCTTGAGTAAAAACAGTCCAACGCCACGATCTTCACCTTTGGTGGAAACGCCACGTTCGAAAATGGTTGCCAGTTGATCGGCAGGAATGCCGGGACCATCGTCGCTGACCTCACATGACAACCAGCCGTTTTGGTAGTGCAGCATGACGTGAATTTCACCGTCCATATCCGGGTCAAGCGCCTCAAGGGCGTTTTCGATCAGGTTACCCAGCACCGTTATTAATGCGGCAATTTGCTGTTCACTGCCGCTGTCTGGCAGGTAGCTGGCTTCGCTCAGGATTAGCTGATGGCCTTCATCCGTCACACGATTAATTTTGCTTAACAGGAAACCCGCAATGACCGGTGATTTAATCTTCTGCAACAGCGAACCGATTTCGGTCTGGTAGTTATTGGCCGTTTTAAGGATGTACTCTTCCATCTGCGCATAGTTTTTCATGTGCAGCAGCCCAAGAATCACGTGCAGTTTGTTCATGAATTCATGGGAACGTTCACGCAGCGCATCCACATAGTTTACCATGCCGTCGAGACGCTGCATTAGCTGACTGATCTCTGTCTTGTCCCTGAAGGTGCTCACTGCGCCAATGATACTGCTGCGACTACGCACGGGTACGGTGTTGCTGATCAGTATTTTGCCGCGCACATTAAGTTCTTCATCATATGCGGCTTTGCCTTCATGCAACGCATCACGCAGATGGGTCAGCATTTGCGCATTTTCCGGTACGCGATCGCCACTCAGAAAGGCTTCACGCGTTGTCTCTTTCAATAATTGTGACGCTGCCTGATTGATCAGGCTGACGCGGGACTGATCGTCGACGGCAATGACGCCTTCCTTAATCGAATCCAGGATAGCCTGACGCTCTTCAAACAAACTGGAGATTTCGTACGGCTCTAACCCCAGCAAAATGTGCTTCAGGCGTTTTACTAAAATGAAAATGCCCAGCATGCCGACCAACGCGCCTAATAATACCGTCCAGAAGATATTCCAGCGGCTTTTTGTGACTTGTGCGGCAACGTCATTCACTGAGATGCCAATAGCCACAACGCCGATTTGCTGGTGTCTGGCATTAAACACGGGTGTAAACACTCGGAGTGCTTCGACCAGAACGCCATGATTAACCGCAACGTTCTCATGACCCTGTAAAGCAGGGTTAATATCCTCACCGACAAAATGTTGGTTAACCACATCAGGATTCGGATGCGAAAACCGAATACCGCGCATATCTGTTACCACGACAAACAGCAAATCATTACGTTTACGCGTTGCCTGGGCGATAGGCTGAATGATTTTGCTGCCATTAGGCTGGGTCAGCGCCTGCTGGATTTCCGGGCTGTCAGCCAGCGTTCGCGCCACGGCCAGGGCCTTATCTTTCACATGCGCACGTGTGAAGTTATCAATCTGCACATAGTAAAGCAGATGTACGCTTAACAAGACGGTCATCAACACAGCAGCCATCATCAGAGACGAGAGCGTGCTGAGTTTCATGGGGCGTTTTTTAGACGAACGGTGGGGCCGGGAGTCATTCATAGTGAGTATCAGCAATAGTAAGGTTCGCGATGCAACATACGCGAAGTCGTACCACCAGTACAGTTTCATGGCCAGCGATCATCTGTTTAAAAAAACTCACCACACAGGCAGGACTGATTCAGGTCAATGCTGCTACCCAAAAGTAAAGCTATCGTGCGTCATTGCGCGTGTTTTCCGTGCTTATCCCCCAGAGGCATCTTATTGCCACAATGAAATGTCAGCTTGTTATTCTGGAGTCAGGGTTGATGAAGAAGAAGAACGGCACGCTAATGCCTCACGATGCAACGTTTCGACAATTTCTCTCGCAGCCCGAGATTGCACGTGACTTTATGGAATTGCATCTTCCCGCCGAATTACGCGCTATTTGTGATCTGAATACATTGAAACTGGAATCCGGCTCTTTTGTGGAAGACGACCTTCGCCAGTATTTCAGTGATGTTCTCTACAGTCTGAAAACGACACGAGACGAGGAGGGCTATATCCATGTACTGATCGAACATCAGTCCTCCCCGGATAAACTGATGGCTTTCAGATTACTGCGGTACGCGGTGGCGGCCATGCAACGTCACCTTGAAGCCGGCCACAAAAGTCTGCCGCTGGTGATTCCTGTCCTCTTCTATACCGGGAAACGTAGTCCCTATCCCTACTCGACCCGTTGGCTCGATGCATTCAGCGATCCCGTACTGGCTGCCCGACTCTATGCCGAACCCTTCCCGCTGGTGGATGTCACCGTGATTCCTGATGAAGAAATTGCGGGTCATCGCAGTATGGCCGCGCTGACACTGCTCCAGAAGCATATCCATCAGCGTGATTTTGCGGAGCTGATGGATACGCTTGTCCCGGTATTGCTGGCAGGCTATCTTTCTTCATCACAAGTCATATCATTGATACACTACATTGTGCAGACAGGGGAAACTTCGGATGCCGAAGCCCTGGTCAGAGAACTGGCACAACGTGTGCCGCAACATGGAGACGAACTAATGACCATCGCGCAGCAGCTCGAACAAAAAGGCATCGAAAAGGGCATGGAGAAAGGTATCGAAAAGGGCATTCAGTTGGGACGTGAAGCGGGTCGTTCTGAAGGGGAACGTGAAGCTACCCTGAAAATTGCCCGTACTATGCTGCAAAACGGCCTGGATAACGAGACGGTAATGAAAATGACGGGTCTTAATGCGGATGATCTGGCGCAGATCCGTCACTGAGAATCCCCTTGACCGGTCAGTGATAAAGAGCCGCTTTTATCACCATTGAGAGACTCACTATCCGTAATATCTTATCTGGAACGGCGCGCTTTCCTCTTTGTGTTTTAGCCTTCCTGCGACTAAAAGCTGTCGCATCATTTCTCATCACCGCGCGCTGAAAATATTTGCCTTAGGGCATTGTATATTGCAAAACGCCCCTTTATTGTGTGGTTAAAATATATCGATAATGAAGTTAACCTTTTGTAACTAAATTAATCGAAATAATGAAGCTTTTAATTTTTTAACTATTTTCACATTAACTACGCAATAACAATATTTTAAACTTTCGGGACTTTTTTTAACTACTTCTCCACGTTAATTGTAGATTCCGAATGATTAAATCAACTAAATTCGTACCTGCACTTTCGCTTGCAGCGTTACTCGTTTCTTCAGTCACCCATGCTGAAAATTCACCAGAAAAAACAGACGTTCTGCTGATCGGCGGCGGTATCATGAGTGCTTCTCTGGGCACCCTGCTGGAAGAGCTACAACCGGGCTGGAAACAGATCATGGTTGAGAAGCTTGATGGTGTGGCACTTGAATCCTCGAATGGCTGGAATAATGCCGGTACCGGCCACTCCGCCAATATGGAACTGAACTACACGCCTGAGCGTGCTGATGGTTCTATTGACGTGACCAAAGCGCTGGAAATTAACGAAGCCTTTATGATCTCCCGCCAGTTCTGGAGTTCTCAGGTGAAAGACGGCGTGTTAAATAACCCGCGTTCATTTATCAACTCTACGCCGCATATGAGTTTTGTATGGGGCGATAATGTGGATTATCTGACTAAGCGCTACGCGGCATTGCAGAAAACCGTCCTGTTCCAGGGTATGCAGTTCTCTACCGATCACAAACAGATTGCGCAGTGGGCACCTCTGGTGATGGAAGGTCGCGACCCTCAACAAAAAGTGGCGGCAACCTGGACGCCTGTCGGGACCGACGTTAACTACGGTGAAATTACCCGTCAGTTGATTGGTAGCCTGAAGAAACATGATAATTTCCGTCTGGAAACGTCTTCTGAAGTCACTGACTTCAAACGTAACAGCGATAACTCCTGGCACGTGACCATCAAAGATGCCAAAAATGGCGGCGAACGCACGGTAGACGCAAAATATGTGTTCATCGGCGCGGGCGGCGGTGCGCTGAAGTTACTGCAAAAAACCGGCATTCCCGAAGCGGATAATTATGCAGGTTTCCCGGTTGGCGGCTCATTCCTGGTCACCAAAAACCCGCAGATTGCTGAGCGTCATTTAGCCAAAGTTTACGGTCAGGCTTCTGTGGGTGCGCCACCGATGTCCGTTCCACATCTTGATACACGCTACTTCGATGGCAAACGTGTCGTGTTGTTTGGACCTTTTGCCACGTTCTCAACCAAGTTCCTGAAAAACGGTTCGCTGTTTGACTTGCTGAGCTCGACGACGACTCACAACTTTATGCCAATGACCCATGTGGGCCTGGATAACTTCGATCTGGTGAAATACCTGATTGGTCAGGTCATGTTGAGCGATGATGACCGCTTTGCTGCGCTGAGAGAATACTATCCTGATGCGAAGAAAGAAGACTGGACGCTGATCCAGGCCGGTCAACGTGTACAGATCATCAAGAAAGATGCAGAGAAAGGTGGCGTGCTGAAACTCGGTACAGAAATCGTGACCGATCAGCAGAAAACCGTTGCTGCACTGCTGGGCGCATCGCCAGGCGCATCAACCGCTGCACCTATTGCGATTAACGTTATGCAGAAACTGTTCCCGGAGCAATTCAAGTCTGCGGAATGGCAGGAAAAAATCCGTAAAATTGTTCCTGCTTACGGTCAGAAACTGAACGACAATCCTGCACTGACACAGCAGGTGTGGGATGAAACGGCTGCAACGCTGCAGCTGACGAAGCCACCGGTTATTAACATGGGCACTAAGCCTGCTGAAGCTCCCGCGGCGAAAAGTGATAAAACACCTGAACCAGCGAAGCACGATATGGCGCTGTAATGCCATAATCTGAAAAAGCCCGCGTCAGTGATGACGCGGGCTTTTTTACGTCTGAAGCATGCGCGCAATCTTCATCAGGTTTTATCACGGCGCCAACTGGACCACGGATCTTCATCGGATGACGGTGCGGAATCCAGTTGCGCGTCATCCCGTGAAGCCAGGTACAGGGCTTCCACTTCAGCACGCGCCCAGGGCGTCCGGCGAAGAAACTTCAGGCTGGACTTCACACTGGGATCGTTTTTAAAACAGTTAATATTGATACGCTTGCTCAGTTCAGCCCAGCCATATCGTGCCACCAGGCTGTTGACCTGCATTTCAAGTGTAATACCGTGCAGGGGATCGTTAGAGACGTGAGCGGTCATAGTCTTTCCGGTAAATGCTGTAAAAGTCTTATCCTGCAGCACGATGCTGCGTGGCGCAAGTCAGTTCAGTCAGGGGCGCTGTGGGGCGACATTGTCCACCGGCACGCTAAGCCTTGCGGACAGTCTTCACAAATAAATAAGGCCGGTAAAAATTACCGGCCTGAGTCAGGCAGAATAAGAAAGGCTTACAGCAATGACTGTGCTGTTTTCTCCAGGAGTGCCAGCAGGACAGTAATGTCCTCCAGGGTCACCGTTGGGTTCAACAACGTCATTTTCAGGCAGGTCATACCGTTATGCTCGGTCACGCCGACATTGGCCCGGCCGGATTCCAGCAATGTATCGCCGATGCGCTGGTTGAACAGCGCAATGTCAGCATCGCTCCAGCCCGCGGACTGATGTGGGCGATAACGGAACAGGACGCTCGCCAGCTGAGGTTTCATTACCAGCTCCAGCGCATCCTGCTGTTCAATAAACTGCGCAACCTGCTGTGCCAGCGTGACGCCGTGATCGATAATTTCGGCATACTGTTTCTGGCCCAGCGCTTCCAGTCCCATCCACAGCTTCAGCGCATCGAAACGACGCGTGGTTTGCAGAGATTTTGATACCAGGTTTGGTACGCCCTGTGCCTCATCAAATTCAGAGTTCAGGTAAGCGGCCTGATAGCGCATCAGCTCATAGTGACGGGCTTCTTTTAACAGGAAAGCGCCACAGCTGATTGTCTGGAAGAATTGTTTATGGAAATCCAGCGTAACGGAATCCACCAGATCCAGACCATCCAGGTAATGACGATATTTCTCGGACAGCAGCAGCGCGCCGCCCCAGGCCGCATCAACGTGAACCCAGATGTGCTGCTCAGCCGCCAGCCTGACGATCTCACGTAACGGATCGATAGCACCCGCATCCGTTGTGCCCGCCGTCGCGACAATCGCCAGCACCTGCTCGTTGTTGGCTTTGGCCTGTGCCAGTTTCTGAGCCAGGTCCGTCATATCCATGCGCGCAAACTCGTCGCATTTCACCAACGTGACCGACTGGTAGCCTAAGCCGAGCAGGGCCATATTTTTCTGCACTGAGAAGTGCGCGTTTTCCGAACAGAAAACTTTGATTTTTTTCAGATCGCCAGTCAGGCCGTCCTGCTGCACGGAATGACCCTGACGGGCAAAGAAGGCATCGCGTGCCAGCATCAGCCCCATCAGATTGCTCTGCGTGCCGCCACTGGTAAAGACGCCTGCATCACCCGCCTGATAACCAACCTGCTCGCGCAACCACTCGATCAGCTTCATTTCGATAAGCGTGGCAGAAGGTGCCTGATCCCACGAGTCCATACTCTGGTTCGTGGCGTTGATCAGTACTTCAGCGGCCTGGCTGATAACCAGACTTGGGCAATGTAAATGCGCAACACACTGTGGATGATGAACAGACAGGCTGTCTTTCAGGAAATACTCAATCGCGCGCTCAATGGCGGCCTGGTTACCCAGGCCTTCTGGATTAAAGTCCAGCTTGATGCGTTCGCGGAGTTCTGCAACCGTTTTGCCCTGATACATTTCAGGCTGTTCCAGCCACTTAACAACGGCCGCGCTGCTTTGAGCGATAGCCTGCTGATAAGCCTCGGTGCTTTGCACCGAGGACGCCAGAATAGGATTTGACCGTGACATCGAACTTACTCCACTTAAACTGCTTCGACGCCTGCGGCAAGCAGGGCGTTTTCAAACTTATCCAGGAAAACCTGAAGCTCATCATGGTTGATCAGCAGAGAAGGCAGCAGACGTAATACGCTGCCGTGGCGGCCGCCACGCTCCAGAATCAGACCATTTTCGAAGCATTTTTTCTGCACCAGCGCAGACAGATCGCCGTCAGCCGGGTAGCAGCCCATGTGATCCTGTGCTTCGTTTGGTTTGACCATTTCGATACCGATCATCAAACCCAGACCACGGACGTTGCCAATCGCCGGATAACGTTTTTGCAGCTCGGCCAGTTTGCCTTTCAGCCACTCACCTTTTTCTGCCACGCTGTCAGCGATGTTGTTTTCTTTCAGCAATTTCAACGTTGTCAGACCGGTTGCCATGGCCAGTTGGTTGCCACGGAATGTACCGGTATGGTGGCCAGGCGACCAGGCATCAAATTGCTTTTTAATACCCAGTACGGCTAATGGCAAACCGCCACCGACGGCTTTTGACATAACGATAATGTCGGGTTCAATGCCGGCGTGTTCAAAGGCAAAGAATTTACCGGTACGGGCAAATCCGGCCTGAACCTCATCCAGGATCAGCAGAATGCCGTGCTCCTGGGTGACTTTACGGATACGTTGCAGCCACTCTGCTGGCGCAGGATTGACGCCGCCTTCACCCTGAACGGCTTCCAGGATGACCGCAGCCGGTTTACGTACGCCACTTTCAACGTCGTTGATCAGGTTTTCGAAGTAGTAGGTCAGCGCTTTAACACCGGCTTCGCCGCCAATGCCCAGCGGGCAACGGTAAAGGTGCGGATAAGGCATGAACTGCACTTCCGGCATCATGCCGTCCACGGCTTCTTTCGGTGACAGATTACCTGTCACTGAAAGCGCACCGTGGGTCATGCCATGATAACCGCCGGAGAAGCTGATCACGCCTGAACGGCCCGTGTGTTTTTTCGCCAGTTTCAGCGCGGCTTCAACTGCGTCCGCACCAGAAGGACCAGTGAACTGCAGGCAGTACTCTTTGCCCTGACCCGGTAACAGAGAGAGCAAATATTCTGAGAACGCGTCTTTTAATGGCGTGGTCAGATCGAGAGTATGTAACGGCAAGCCGCTGGTAATGACATTTTGGATGCTTTGCAGTACGTCAGGATGATTATGACCCAACGCAAGCGTTCCGGCACCGGCAAGACAGTCAAGATACTGTTTGTTCTCAACGTCTGTGATCCAGACACCATTAGCTTTTGCGATCGCTAACGGCAATTTACGCGGATAACTTCGAACATTTGATTCAAACTCGGCCTGGCGGGCCAGATAAGACTCATTGTTACCGTTTAATGTATTCGCATTCAAACTATCAATACGGACTTTATCCGTCATCATATCTCTCCTACAACCGGGCGTGGCATCACGCTGCAGTTGGATAAGTGAATAAAATTTAGAACTCATGTTAAAAACGCGGCCAATATATTGTTTTTTAACACAGGACTCAATGATTAATTTTATGTCTTTTTATTAATTCATTTGTTATATAAAACAGTTGCTTACCGTTAATTTCGTCACTAAGTAAGCAACTTTTCTTAAAACAGATAATCAATAAAGTGCCAAAAAACACGCGCTTATCGGATCACGCATGCGTTTTACTAAGTAAAAATAAAGTGTGTTAGCAACCGTTTCGGTGCGGATAAGCGATAAAATTTGAGATTAATCAACCATCAAAATGTAAAACGTGCGCCATAGAGATGAAACAATATAAGGATAAGAGTAAATATAATTATAACTTCTATTTAACATTCCTTTAATGTCGGTGGGCGTCAACGCCACGCTGTTGTTGCGGATGCGGTTAACGCAGCAGTTTTACAAAGTGATGAATATCAGACATCACCTGCTCGACTCTCTCAGGCGAAGACTTAATACTGAGCAGATCGGCATAGCCATTCAGCATGGCGTTGAGCTGACGCGCGCTGCGCGCAACATCCTCAATCCGAAAGTATCCCTGTGCGACGCCAGCCTCAAGAATGCGACACAGCAGGGCATCCCAGCCGGCCGTAATTTTTTCGGCCAGTCCGGCATAATCATCGTGATGCCCAGCCATCTGCCACACTGAAGCATAAAGTTGCCAGCCGGAATCCGCCGCATCAGGAATATGTCCTTCGATTAAACAGTATAGTTGCTGCTCAGGATCCAGCGCGGTCAGTTCACGGGCGAAGTCGTCGAGTTCGCCCTGCATAAAGCGCTCCAGCGCCGTTAAGGTCAGCGTGTGCCAGTCAGGAAAATAGTGATAGATATGACTGCGTGAAATGCCCAGCGTCGCGGTGAGCTCGCGTGTGGTGGCCTTTTCGAGCCCCTTTTCAAGAAAAAGCGCGACGGCGCCCGCCAGAATTTTTTCTTTCAGTGTTTCCCCGGCGGTTTGTGTTGATGCGTGCATCCTGACTCCTGAATTAACTTTGAGCAATCACGCAATTATGATGCGCTGGTACTTGAGCGACCGCTCAGTTTTAACAGTTTACGAAAAGAAAATCATGTGTTCTTCCAGAGCGACACTACCGAATACCGCGCCACATACCGCCATTGCAACCCTGAAAACGCTGGGGCGACGTCACAGTAAAAAGTTGACTCTCACCCTGTTGCGGGTCATGGCGGAAAATGTCTCCTGTTTGCTTTACCCGCTGTTAGCCGGGTTCGCGATTAGTGCCATTATCACCGGACATGCGCTCCAGGCCATGCTTCATGCGGTAATGGCCTTTACAATGTGGGAAACGGTGCGGCAAGGCGTAGCGTGGAAACCCGAATTTTTGCACGGATCTATGTAGAGTTGGCGGTGCCGGTGGTCGTGGCGCAACGCGAAGCGTAATGCCTCAACGATTGCTATCCGTGTGACGCTGTCACGTGAGTTTGTCGACTTTTTTGAGCTGCATTTGCCTGTCTTAATAACATCCGTCGTCCCATCAGCGGTGCCGCCATCGTGTTGCTGGCAATTGCGTTCTGGACGGGCGTCGGTTGCCCGATCATTTTGCTAAGCCTGGCATGTTTCCTGCCGGGATTCTCACACAAAAATAAAGCCTTGTCTGGCCGGCTAAATAACCGACTGGAAAAAGAGATCAGCTTGCCGCCGGCACAACGCGCAGGACAGCCTGACGTAACAGGTTCACACACCTCACCCGTCTCAACGGTCAGTACCGCTTCGTATCAAATTTGTTTACTATCCATTTAATATATTCATAACCCAAATAACCATCTGGTTTAACTACTGCCAACAGGATAACGCTGTCCAGGCGCTGTTGAAGGATCACAAAGCATCATGCTGGGTTTGCCGCTAACAGGAAAAAGATTTCTTGCATGCGTAACGTAAAGGACAGTGGCTGGCTTGTCGATAGAGTTAATCAGAGCAGGTCGTCGCAGTCATCACTTCGTCAAGTTTAGCGATGACGTAAGGCAAAGCATCCAGGACGCATTGCATTCTGGCAACACACTATTCGTATGCCAAAGAAGGATTTGCTGCCAGAGAAAGGCAGCTTTTTGACTGGATAATATGATGAATCACTATTCACGCCGACGCGTGCTGAAGATGGTTGGGCTTGTCGTTGTGGCCAGCGCGACCGGCCATCTGTTCCCTTTGGCGCCTCTCAACGCCGCGCAACCGAACATGCAGGCAGATGCCCTTGATGTGTTTATGCTGGTTTCACAGCAACTGACACAACAGAACGAGCTCAATGACACGGTAGGCAGTGCGCTGTTTGATGCGTTCAGTCAGACGCAGAAAAACTTCAGCGCGGCACTTTTTCATCTCAGCAACCTGTTAACGCATCAGCCCGACCTGTTACAACAGGCACGCCTGCAGTTTGCTGAAACTGAGGCGGCGAGCGCCAGACTGGCCGGGGCGATTCTGAGCAGCTGGTATACCGGCATTGTCGGCAAAGGCAAAAATGCGCGCTATATCACCTATATCAACACGCTTGCGAATCGGGTCGTTAACGACAAACTGGTTCCACCGAGCTTCTCCTATGGCGTCTGTGGCAGTTGGGCGAGCCAACCGTGACCCTTTTCAAGAGTAATGTTATCCATGAAGAAGAATAATTCGGCTGATGTGGTCGTTATCGGTGCAGGCGTGAATGGCGCGTTGCTGGCGACGCGTCTGGCGAAAGCCGGAAAGTCCGTTATCCTGCTTGAATCCGGACCTAAGGTCAGCCGTGGAGAACTGGTGGAGCGCTTCCGCAGTTCTGCCTTTAAGTCTGACTTTATGTCACCGTACCCCTTTTCACCGATGGCACCCCAACCGCGCTATACCCCAGAACCCAATGATTATCTGCAGCAACTGGGTCCTCAGGCATTTAATGCGCAATATATTCGTATTTTTGGCGGCACCAGCTGGCACTGGGCGGCTCAGTTGTGGCGCTTTGTCCCGAATGATTTTCAGCAACATTCGCTGTATGGCGTGGGAAAAGACTGGCCGATTAGCTATCAGGATCTGGAACCTTATTACTATGAAGCCGAAGTCATCGCTGGCGTCGGCGGATCGCCGGACAACGGCTCGCCTCGCAGTAAGCCGTTTCCGATGGAACGGGTGCCAGCCTCCTGGTTGCAGCAACGTGTCACAGCCCGACTCGCGCCAGACTTCACCGTACTGGATGACAGTACCGGTCGCAACAGCCGAAGTTACGATGGCCGACCGGCCTGCTGTGGAAACAATAACTGCATGCCCGTGTGCCCCATTGACGCGCAGTATCACGGTGGCCTGGCCGCTCAGCAGGCGGAAGACAGCGGCGTACAGGTAATCACTGAAGCTGTCGTTTATCAACTTGAGCACGATGCGCAGGGGCGGATTGTGGCCGCAAACTATTATGACTGGAATAAAACCCGCCATCGCGTGACGGCGCAGACATTTGTTCTGGCGGCCAATGCGATTGAAACGCCTAAGCTGCTGCTGATGTCCACCAGCGAGAGATTCCCACAGGGCATCGGCAATGCCCGGGACACTGTGGGCCGTAACCTCTGCGATCACCCCGCGATTGGCGTGACGTTTGATGTGGATGAAGAAATCTGGCCCGGACGCGGCCCCGTCAGCCCGTGCTCAATCGGGCAGTTCAGGGACGGTAAGTTCCGTCGTGAACACGCGCCATTCCGTCTGGATATTTCCAATGCCTCGCAGGTCGCCGCGGTGACGAAAGAAGTGCTGGAGGAAGGCTATTTTGGCAAAAAACTTCAGGAACAGATTCGCTTCCGTGCGGCACGTCGTCTCAGCATAAAGAATGCCCTGGAACAGCTCCCGGATCCCACCAACCGCGTCACGTTAAGCAGTAACAAAGATGCTCTGGGGCTGCCTACCCCGGCACTGTACTGGAATGTGGACGAGTATGTGCAAAAGGGCACGGCGAAAACCCGTGAATGTTATGACGCGATTGCCGCAAAGCTGGGCGCGACCAATATTCGCCACAGTAAAAGCGGCAAATTTTCTAATCGCCAACATATTACTGGCACGTTGTCGATGGGCCTGGATCCCGCTATCAGCGTCACGGATGCCTGGGGACGGGCGCACGATCATGAAAACCTGTTTATGGTGGGCACTGGCGTGATGCCCACGGTCGGAACCTGTAATGTCACACTGACCGCCATGGCGCTTGCGTTGCGCACGGCTGATAAAATTTTGCAGGAGACGCAGCATGGATAAGTTACTGAGGCGCCTGGTGCCGCCGATTGCCCTTATGCTCAGCCTCATGCAGACCACTGCGCATGCCGAAAGCCAGGGCGATCTTATTAAGCGGGGAGAATACCTTGCCGTAGCCGGGGACTGCGCGGCCTGCCATACAGAAGAGGGCAAAGCACCGTTTACCGGTGGCCATGCGATTGGCAGCCCGTTAGGGATCATCTTCAGTACCAACATTACGCCTTCAAAAACGGCAGGCATTGGTCACTACAGTGAGAAGCAGTTTGCCGATGCCTTACGCAAGGGCATTCGCGCGGATGGCAGCCATCTTTATCCGGCCATGCCGTATACCGCCTATGCCCGGATTAACGACAGCGATATCTCCGCGCTTTATGCCTATTTTATGTACGGTGTAAAAGCAGATGATACACAGCCAGAAAAAACGGCGTTGCCGTTTCCGTTTAATCTCCGCTTCAGCATGGCGGCGTGGAATCTTCTGTTCCTTGACGACAAGCCTTTTACTCCCGATCCCAGCCAGTCTGCTGAATGGAATCGCGGCGCGTATCTGGTGGAAGGGTTAACCCACTGCAGCACCTGCCATACGCCACGTAATTTCCTGATGGCGGAGGAGTCGGATAAATCGTTACAGGGCGCTTCTCTCGGGACCTGGTATGCGCCAGCGATTACGTCTGCTGCGTTACAAAGTGACGATCAGTGGTCACGCGAGTCTCTGGCAGCTTATCTTGCCAGCGGTCACGCCGATAATGGTGCAACGGCGGCCGGCCCGATGCTGGAAGCCATCGACAAAAGTTTTTCGCGGATGACGCCGGACGATCGGGCCGCTATCGCGACCTACCTGTTGCCTGCAGTCGATCACGAAGACGACACGGATGCCGATGCCGACAGTGAGGAGCCCACCGTCGGTCTGACGCCCGTCACCGGGGACGATACACCTGATATGTTATCGGATATGACGGACGGCGAGCAGATTTACCGTAATAACTGCGCATCCTGCCATAACCTGGAAGGACAGGGACTTAACGGCCTGCCTGCCTTAACCAAACATCCGGTACTGGAGAAACCCAATGCGGATAACGTGGCGATGGTCATACTGGACGGTGTCTGGCCTGCAAAAGGGCAGGGCATGCTCAGTTTTGCCAAGACCTTAAATGACACACAAATTGCCGATGTCACGAACTACGTGATGCAGGACATCGGCAACAGTGCAGTGCGCATCACTCCGGCGCGCGTGAAAGCATTGCGTCAGGGCGGTGAGCCTTCACTGCTGCTGCCGTTGGTCCGGGGGGCGATGGTCGCAGGCGTGCTGGTGGTCATTGGGGGGCTGTTTTGGTGGTGGCGTCGTCGACGTTAAGGCATCTTCCCCTCTGTCTCTGAGGGCAGAGGGGAAACCTGATAATCAGCTCACTCGCCCTGCCGCATTATGCTTCCACCGCCGGAGAAGATTCTCTTTCCTCTCGCTGACATGCACAGCATGCGCGTGAAAGCGTAACCGTCATCTACACTAAACACAGTTGGCAGAAATGGCCTGTGTGGTTGTCATTGTTAACATGTTATTTCTGATATGTTGCGGTATCCCATAGCGAAAAAACGGTAAACCGGCATGGAATTACGTCGTAAAAAAGATGCTGCAATGATGCGCCTTTCCCCGCTGCTCAGAAGCATAACACTGGCCTGTAGTTTACTGACGCTGGGCGTGATTGTGGTTAATGCCTGGACGCTGCACATGGACTGGCAGAGAACCGTCCGGTCAACCGAGGAGCGTGCGATTGATCTCTCTGTCGCACAGGCCCGTCAGGCAGAAGATACCTTTTTGCAAATCGAACTTTCTCTGCGCGAGGTACAGCGCGTTATTCAGTCCCAGCCCGGAACGGATATTGACGTGGCGGAAGTCAATAACATCATGCGCACCTTACAAAGTCGTCTTCCTCAACTGGAGGACATGTTTTACTTTGACTCACAAGGGCGATGGATAGCCAGTTCGCTTACTGAGATGCCCAAAGGAAATAACAATGCTGACCGGGAGTATTTTATTTTCCATCAACATAATCTTCGTAGCAGCGTGCATGTCGGTCCGGCGCTCCGCAGCCGCAGCTCGGGACGCTATGTCATCCCGGTATCCTTACGGATTAATGACGACTATGGCGGCTTCAAAGGTGTGCTGCTCGCCACGATTAGCATTGATTATTTCCGCCATTATTACGATTACTTTGTTATCGGCCCGCAGGATTTACTGGTGCTTATGCTGGCAGACAGTACGGTGCTGTATGCGCGCCCTTTGCCAGACAGCTATATCGGCAAAAACCTCTCCTCCAGTCCACTTTTCCATCAGTTATTAGCCAATGCCGAGCGCGGAAGCGGCCAGTGGAAAGCCGAACTGGATGGCGAAAAGCGAATATTTGGTTTTGTCAGCTCCAGCCGTTATCCGGTAGTTGTGACCGCGGGATTTGATACCAAACGGCTTTTTTTAGAGTGGATGCAAAGCCGCGTGCAGGGGGTTTTACTGAGCCTTGTATTGCTGGTGGGCATTATTCTGCTCTGGATATTTATCCGGAATGAAGCCAGGCGCAGCCTGCGTTATCAACTTGAACTGACGCATCTTCGCGATGAGCTCACCGCCGCGAATCAGTCGCTGAAGAGTCTGGCAAACGCGGACGGGCTTACAGGGCTGGCAAATCGTCGCTATTTCGATCAATTCCTGAAAAAAAGCCTGCTCCATGCGCGCAGCAGCGGCGGGCCGGTGTCGCTGATCCTTTTCGATATCGACTATTTTAAACGCTACAACGATACTTATGGCCATGTGTCAGGTGACGAATGCTTACAGCAGGTCGCCCAGATACTGAAAACGTTTGCCCAACGTCGCACGGATATCGCGGCCCGTTATGGCGGCGAAGAATTTGCGATTGTGTTGGCCGATACGTCGGCCCGGGATGCGCTGACCGTTGCCTTAAGTGTGGTCGAGACCGTCAGACAACGGGCCATACCTCATGTCTCAACGGGGCTCACAACGGGTTGCGTTACGCTCAGTGCGGGGGTGGCGGCTACGGAGGCTGGCGAAGGGCCAGAGCATGCAGAATCACTGATCAAGCGTGCGGATGATGCCTTGTACCGGACAAAACACGAAGGGCGAAACGGTGCTAGTCTGTAACGTCGCGCCATTCAGTGCCGCTGCCCGGATTAGCTCCGGGCAGTGGTGTCTTACTTGTCGCTACCGAAGCCTTGCTTATGCAGTGCGGGCAGGACTTTGGGGAAATAGATGTGTTGGTAATAGCCACTCACGCTGTCACTCCAGCTTTCGCCGTCGGCGCGGCCTGTATCTTTCCAGTGCTGCACCATCTCGGCGTTATAGTGGGCAATCTGTTGTTCCAGGCCTTCGGTATGGTAGCTTTCCTCATGACGGAAAGTCTGCATTGGCAGGCGTGGCTTCTGAAACGCGGGTTGATCAACATAGCCGATAACCACACCTGCGACCGGGAAGGTATATTCTGGCAGGTTAAGCAGTTCGATCATGGCGTAAGGATCGCGGCGGATACCACCAATCGGCACAATGCCCAGCCCTTCTGAACGGGCTGCAGCCATGATGCTTCCCAGGGCAATACCCACATCCGTCGAGCCAGAAACAATACTTTCAATGCTCTGCTGGGCAATTTGCTCTTTGCCTACGGCGGCCATCGCCATCCGTGATTTATGCATATCCAGCACCACAGTGATAAAGACAGGGGCTTTAGCGATCCACGGTTGGCCGCCCGCGATTTGCGAGATAGCCTGGCGTTTAGCCGGATCGCGTGTCACCACCAGAGAAACCTGCTGTGAGTTTACGGAGGTAGGCGCGCGATAAGCAGTGCTGATTATGCGATCCAGAATGGCATCATCGACCGGCTGATCGGTGAAGCTGCGTTCGCTTTTGTGACGGGTAAACAGGTTAATTATCTCGCTCATCATCTCTCCTGACATCATCCTTTAAAAATCGTGTCGTGAGGATAACAAAAGAGTGCGCTGTGCTCTTTAACCGTACTGGCTTTCACCCGCCAAAACAGGTTAACTGCCTTCAAACGAATCAGATCAGGTCCTGTCAGCAGCACGACACGAAGGGCGTCGATAGCCTGTCGGCACAACGCTTAACCGTCTCTGCACCTTGCAGAACCGTTAGCCGCCATAATCACATCACGTTCTGTCATTCTGCTGACACTTTTCAGCCATAAATCTTTCATTTTGCTCCGCTAGCTTACTGCCATTCTCATTGGCAGAGCGGCGAAGCTATGAGCCATTTGGCGCTTCACAACATCACTAAACGCTGGGGCGAAAAAACTGCTCTGGATAACATTTGTTTCGAAGCGGAAGAAGGAACCTTTGTAGCGCTGTTAGGTCCGTCAGGCTGCGGTAAGTCGACGCTGCTTCGGACGATCGCCGGACTGGAAACCGCGGATGAGGGAACGGTCAGTTTCAGTCATCGCGATATCACGCACCTGCCGCCATCAGAGCGCAAACTTTCGATGGTTTTTCAGTCGTATGCGCTGTTTCCGCATCTCAGCGTTCGCGAAAATTTGCTGTTTGGTTTAAAAGCGCGCGGCGAGAACAGGCAGACATTTGCTGGCCGCCTGAGCCGCGTCAGCAAATTAATGGAACTGGAGACGTTGCTGGATCGGTTACCTGCACAGCTTTCGGGCGGCCAACAACAGCGCGTTGCACTCGGACGTGCCGTGATTGCCAACAACACCTTATGCCTGATGGATGAACCCCTTTCTAACCTGGACGCGAAACTGCGCCAAAGTATGCGTCGCGAAATTCGTGCGCTGCAGAGAGCGCTGGGCCTGACGATGCTCTATGTCACCCACGATCAGACGGAAGCGATGAGCATGGCTGACCGCATCATTCTGCTGAATGATGGCCGGATTGAGCAGCATGATACGCCAGACAACCTGTATAACAATCCGGCCAGTATTTTTGCGGCGCAGTTTATCGGTGCGCCGCCCATGAATATTCTGCCGCTGACCTCTGTCAACGGCAGGCACTTTTTGAGCCAGCCCACTCAGCCTGTGGTCAGCGAGTCGTCTGAGACGGCGCTCAGTCTGGGGATCAGGGCGGAAGATATCCAGTTCATTGATCCTCACAGTGCGGGGTTGACTGCCAACGTCGTGAACTACGAATACATGGGCGCAGATACGTTAGTAGTCTGTCAGCTAACAGGCAGCCAGGCCGTTTTAACCGTTACCGTGCCGGGCATGAAACGTTTTAACGAAGGTCATCTGACCGGGCTGCAATGGCCTGTCGATAAGCAATACCTGTTTTCCACTGCGAGCGGTAAACGCTGTTTACACGCTGAACAGCAGATGTCTGCCTCTTTCAAACAATACGCCGTTTAACTTTTACCTAAGGGAAAATCATGCCAGCCATTCGTCTGTCACGTTTGCTTTCAGCCTTACTTATCGCGACGAGCACGGCAGTCTTTGCCGCCGAGCCGGTCAAACTGCAAATGTATTACCCTATCGCGGTCGGTGGGGCGATCAGCCATACCGTGGAAGCGCTGGTGGCCGATTTCGAAAAAATTCATCCTGAGGTCAGCATTCAGCCTGTTTATACCGGTGACTACGCCACAACGGTTACGAAAGCCTTAACCGCCTTTCGTGGCGGGAATGCGCCGCAAATGGCGGTCATTGGTGATATCGAAGCCTACTCTCTGATGGATGCAGGGGCTATTGTGGCGGCCAGCGATCTGGCTCAGGATGACGCCGGTAAAAAATGGATCGACAGCTTTTACCCCGCTTTTTTGCGCCACATCAACGGCAAAGTCTGGGGCGTGCCTTTTCAGCGCTCGACGGTGGTGCTGTACTGGAATAAACAGGCGTTTGAAAAAGCGGGTCTGGCTGCTGATACAGCGCCTGCGAACTGGCAGCAGGTGGTGGATTTCGGTAAAAAACTGGTCGTGAAAGACGGCGATAACGTCAGTCAGTGGGGCATCGAAATCCCGACGACGCCCAATGGTTACTGGGTTTTCCAGGGCTTTGCGGCCACGAACGGCGCGCATCTGGATAACGGCAAGGGCACGGCGGTCTATTTTAATACGCCCAACAATGTCGAAACGGTGCAATGGCTGACCGATTTAGGCCAGAAGGCGGGCGTTTCCCCGAAAGGCGCGATTGCCTGGGGCACGACGCCACAGGATTTCCTCAGTGGCAAAACGGCCATGATGGTTACCACCACCGGCAACCTGAGTGTGGTGCGCAAAAATGCCAAATTCCCGTTTGGTGTTGCCATGTTGCCTGAAAAAACACAGCGCGGCA
The DNA here is from genome assembly GCF_043546245.1 of Pantoea sp. SGAir0180. NCBI lineage: Bacteria > Pseudomonadati > Pseudomonadota > Gammaproteobacteria > Enterobacterales > Erwiniaceae > Pantoea > Pantoea sp. SGAir0180. The sequence continues at coordinate 39,196 of NZ_CP028072.1, forward strand.
GCCCAACGGGCGGCGGTAATCTCTACGTTTTCAAAAGTGCTTCACCAGAACAGCAAAAAGCCGCCATGGAATTTATCCGTTGGGTCACCGCGCCAGAGCAGGCGGCGCGCTGGAGTATTGCGACAGGCTATGTCGCTACCTCCCCGGCAGCATGGGAAACGCCAGCGATGCAAGACTATGTGAAGCAGGTTCCTCAGGCGCTGGTCGCTCGTGAACAACTGAAATATGCCCAGCCTGAACTCTCTACCTACAACAGTGTGCAGATACAGGAAGCCCTGAACCATGCCATTGAGGCGGCGGTGACGCAGTCTAAAACCCCGGCTGAGGCACTGGAAGCGGCACAGAAGCAGGCCGATCGTTTACTGAAGGCCTATCAGTAAGGGGATGGCGATGAACATGGCGGCAACAGCAACGCCCGCACCGCGTGTGCGGCGCGGTTCACTTCAGCTGTGTGGCTATTTGCTGATTTTACCGGCGCTGGGTTTTCTGCTGCTGTTTACCCATTATCCTGCGCTGGCAACGGTGTGGGAAAGCCTGTTCAGCGCTGCCCGTGCAGGTCATCCGGCCTACTTTGTTGGGCTGGATAACTACGCTGCGCTGCTGGATGATGATGTGTTTATCCGGTCGCTGTGGAATAACCTGTTGTATGCCTTGATCACTATACCGCTTGCGGTTTCCCTGGCGTTACTGATGGCCCTGGCCGTTAACCGACGGCTGGCGGGTAACGCCGCTGTGCGTGCAGCCTTCTTTATTCCCTCTCTGCTGCCGATGATAGCCATCGCCAATCTGTGGCTGTTTTTCTACACACCACAGCTGGGACTTCTGAATAAGCTGCTTGCGCTGTTTTCTGTCGCACCGGTTAACTGGCTCGGCGAACCCGGCACGACGCTCGGGTGCCTGATGGCCGTTTCTGTCTGGCGCGAGGCTGGTTTTTTTATGATTTTTTATCTGGCTGCGTTACAGCAGCTCGATCCGCGCCTCAGCGAAGCAGCACAAATCGAAGGGGCGTCAAAGGGGTATTTTTTTCGCCGCGTCCAGTGGCCGTTACTGATGCCGACGACGTTGTTCGTGCTGATTAATGCCTCAATGAATGCATTTCGTATCGTCGATCAGGTGATTGCGATGACCAACGGTGGCCCGGACAACAGCAGCAGTCTGTTGCTGTTTTATATCTACCGTACGGCATTCAGCTACTGGGATCTCCCTGCGGCAGCGGCGATGACCGTCGTATTGCTGCTGATTTTAGCCCTGATTGCGGTGCTGAAATTTTCCCTGTTGGATAAGCGAGCGCACTATCAATGAAGCCTGAATTCTCTGCGGGCCGACTGTGCCTGAATATGGTTATCTGGCTGGCGGCGCTGCTGTGGTTGTTACCGATACTGGTGGCGTTGTGGGTAGCGGTTCACCCGGCGGCCGATCAGGGAAGCTTCTCGCTGTGGGCACCCCTGACGCTACAAAATTTCACGGATGCCTGGCACGCCGCGCCCTTTGGCCGCTATTTCCTGAATACCATATTGCTGGTGGTCATGATTGTGGTGTGTCAGCTTATCCTGGCCACGATGGCGGCGTACGCGCTGGTCAGGTTTCGCCTGAAATATTCGGGTTTTCTGTTCGCGCTTATCCTGTTACAGCTGATGATAAGCCCGGATGTCCTGATCCTGAATAATTACAAAACCATTGGTGCGCTGGGCTTGCGCGATACGTTGACCGGCATTGCCTTGCCGTATTTTGCTTCAGCATTTGCGATTTTCTTGCTGCGCCAGACCTTTAAAAGCATCCCTGTGGTGCTGGAAGAAGCGGCCATTGTAGAGGGCGCCAGTCGGTTTTATATCCTGCGCGAAATCTATATTCCGCTGGCCAGGCCAATCTATATCGCTTTTGCACTGGTCTCCATTAGTTTCCACTGGAATGATTTTCTGTGGCCGCTGGTTATTACGGATTCTGTAAAAGTCCGTCCGTTGACGGTAGGACTGCAGTTATTTTCGGCACCGGAGCAGGGCGTGCAATGGGCACTGATTGGGGCGGCAACGATCATGACAACGCTGCCGCTGTTGCTGTTGTTTCTGGTGTTCCAGCGCCAGTTTATCCAGTCATTTATGCGCGCAGGCATTCGGTAAGGAAAATAACATGTTAACGCCGCACACTCTCAGCCCGTCACAACGTACCTTGCTGGCGGATATTGCGTCGCTGTATCAGCCGCCATCGTTACGTGCGTTGCCCGTCAGAGATAATGGCATCCGTTTTGGTCTGCTTGCCGATCCTCAGTATGCTGATGTGGACCCGGATATCAGCAATAATCTTTACTACCGCAATGGCCTTAATAAACTCAGCCAGGCCATCAAGGCATTCAACGCGGAGCCGCTGGATTTTGTGGTGACGCTGGGCGATCTGGTGGATCGCCACTGGCAAAGCTATGCCGCCATACTGCCGGTGTTTGCCCGGTTACAGCATCCGCATGCCGTGGTACTGGGCAACCATGATGCGCAGACCATCGCTGAACGACTAGATAATCAGGCTCCCTTACCCAAAGGCTATTACGCTTTTCGTTTTAACGGTTGGCGCTTTGTTGTTTACGATGGCAACGATATGAGCCTGTACTGTAATACCCTCAACGGCCGCGATCGTGAAGAGGCCGCAGCCTTGTTAGCGCAACTGCAACATGACCAACAGCCTCAGGCGCAGCCCTGGAACGGTGCCGTTGGCAGGCAACAATTCAACTGGATTGAACAGCAGCTACAGGCTGCCCAACAGTCACGGGAAAGCGTGATTGTTTTTGGCCACTATCCGCTGGCACCCGTAACCACGCACCGCCTGATGAATGCCCCCGCGCTGGTGGCGTTATTCACACGTTATCGCGTACGCGCCTGTTTTGCCGGGCACGATCATCGTGGAGGTTATGCCTGTATCGACGGGACGGAATTTTTCACCCTGAAAGGCATGCTGGATGGCCCCACAGCGGTGCCCTTTGCGTGGGTTGATATCACGGGTGACCAACTCAGGGTGTCCGGTTTTGGTGGAGAAATCAGCCGGGGCTAGCGTTTTGTGGGTGCGGGTTCAGCGTGTCTGATGCAGGGGAAACGCGAACAGCGCTGTGTTATGCATTTTAGTTACATCATACTTTAACGATTTCCTGCCAGGGTGCCGGCATCAACTTTCGCGGCAAAATAGCGTTAGCAGCAGATAATCTGCGAACATACCTTTTCGCGGAAAACCCGCTTTCATCGGCCCGCCAGAAGTGTGTGCTATCCGTGACAGCGTAACGAGAAGCGGCAGCAGGGCAGAGATTAACGTGCAGTCTAATAAGGAAAACCCCCAGTTTCTTCACCACTATCACCTTGTTCATTCATCTGGCGGGGTGAATTCGTCGCACTGATTAGCGACTCACACCAGTGATGCCGCGCCTGAGGTAAAGCGTTCCGGTCCGTCACAGGCCAGCAAAGTGCGCTTTGATCGACTCGCAGAGTGATGCGGCTGCAGGGGATAACGGTTTTTCAGCACAGTGCAGGCTGACGCCAATCGTGCCCATCTCCGGCAGAGCTGATGTCAGCAACGTTAGCGAAGATGGTAAGCCCATCTGTGTCCGCAAGGTAATACCCAGCCCCGCCTCTGCGGCGGCCCATATTCCGCTCAGACTGCGGCTGGTGAACGCAATGCGCCAGGGAATATTTGCCCTGTCTAACGCCGCAGTGGCGGCGCTACGCATAAGGCAGGGCGCGTCAAAGACCAGCAAGGGTAGTGGTTGTTTAGCCTCCAGCAGACTCTGGACATCAAAACCCTTTGCGCTGATCCAGTTGAGCGGCAACGCGCCAAGTGACTGACTGTGCGCTGTCGACTCCTCGCCTTGCCAGCAGAGGGCGACGTCAATCTCGTGCTGGCGTATTGCGGTCAGTAAGCGCTGATTGCGGCTTACGGATGCTGAAATTTGCACGTCGGGATGCGCACGTGAAAACTGACCCAGAACGGCAGGCAGCAATGTTTCGCCAAAATCTTCCTGCAAACCCAGCCGCACTTCTCCGCCAATCCCGCTGGCCTTGATGGCGGCACAGGCTTCGTCATTCAGGCTCATCAGCCTGCGCGCATAGGCAAGCATAATCTCGCCCTGCGCGGTAAGCGTCAGATGCCGTCCTGACTTCTGCACCAGCGCTGCTCCCGCCTGGTATTCCAGTTTCTTTAGCTGAGCGCTCACCGCCGAGGTTGATCGGCCCAGGCGCTGCGCGGCAGACGCAAAGCTCCCCAGTTCAATACCGGTCACAAACGTACGCAGGCTTTCTGCATCAAACGTCACGGGCCTTTTCGCCATTCTTATTCATCCCATAAAACGGGACTGTTTGTCCCAATATTTCTGATTTTATAAATCATCGCCGCCTTTTATCTTTTTATCACACCCCCAGAAGGAAAGAGAAATGAACCCCATACCGTTAACGCGCGAAAATCTGGCTGAGATCGCGCCCAGGCTGGCAGAGTTGAGTGAAGACATTTTATTTGGCGATATCTGGCAGCGCGACGGGCTTTCATCGCGAGACAGAAGTCTGATTACTGTCAGTGCGCTTATTGCGTTAAACCGACCCGAACAACTGAGCTGGCATCTGAAACTGGCTCGCAAGAATGGCCTCTCTGAGGCTGAGCTCACGGAAATGATGACCCACCTGGCCTTTTATTGCGGCTGGCCGGCGGCTGTTTCCGCCCTCACGGTTTTTAAAAACACGCTCTCAGAGTAAGGAATATCTATGCCCGTCAGTCGTATTGCGATATCTGAACACCGTATTGAACAGTGGCGTGAGGCTATCTCCACAGCGTTACAGGACGCACTCGAGACCTCTTTTTCTGTGCCGCACGGGGATTGTTTTCAGTTCTTTGACAGTTATCACCGGCATACACGTATTTTTGATCGGCGCTATTTGTGCAGCGCGCAGACGGGCCGAAGTGATGACTTTCTTCTGTTTCACATTACGGCAGGGAAAGCGCGTAGCCTCGCACAAAAGCAGGCTTTTTATGCAGATTTGAATGCGCGTCTGGTAAAGGCGATTGGCATTAATCCTGCTGACGTCATGGTTGTCGTGAATTTCAGTGACCCCGAGGACTGGTCATTTGGCAACGGCAAGGTGTTTAGTCTGGCCGATATCTCATCACGCTGAGGAGAAAAAATATGCTGGCGATGCAGTACCGTTTTGTTCTTCCCGCTGACTACGATATGACAATCATTCAGCGCAGGATTGCTGACAACGGCAAAAAAATGGATGGCTTTCCAGGCCTGCTGTTTAAAGCTTTTCTTTACGCCTGGCAGAAGGGCGCCGATATGAACGGCCAGGAAAACAGTTATGCCCCGTTTTATCTCTGGCAGGATGCGGACAGTATGCACCGCTTTTTAGCCAGCGAGGGGTTCAAAAGGTTGACGCAGGCCTTTGGCTGGCCGCGTATTGATACCTTTCCGGTGCTGTCTGCCGACATATCGACGGCTATCAGCCAGGCGAGTTGGGCCGTCTGTGAAATCAGCCCCGTACAACCTTACAGCGATCTCGCGCTACTGACTCACCATCGGCCGCTGGACAACGCGCTGGCACGGGTGTCCGCACTGGACGCCTGCGGCTGGCGGCGCCTGACATTCACCTTATGGCGAACGCCGCAGGCCGTCACTTGTCCGGCTCGCGCTTATCAGGTCGGATATATAGCGCGGGCGTGACCGACGGACCGTTACGCTCTGTCACACATTTATATTACTAACCGCATATCTATTAGAACGGTTATATGACTATCTTATTTTATCTGCCGGGTACGTGTGCATGACCTTTCTGTCCGCCCGGCCATGCGGCTAAATATTTCCATTTTTTGCCAGTGAATCTAGTATTAATGTGCATAAGGCACTGTTGCCTGTTTGCCGATGGAGAGAAAAAGAATGCATCAAATGAAGCGCCTGAAAATGCTGACGGCAGCGACGCTGCTGGCGTTAAGCCTGCCTGTGACTTCTGCGTTTGCTGCGCTGGCCGCAGGAGAAACCGCACCGGACTTTAAACTGGAAGCGGCTCTGGCAGGTAAAGAAACGACCTTCTCCTTACAGCAGGCACTGAAAAAAGGACCGGTTGTACTTTATTTCTTCCCGGCGGCGTTCAGCGCCGGCTGTACGCTGGAAGCGCATGCTTTTGCGGAAGCAACCGATGAGTTTAAAAAGCAGGGCGCAACGGTAATTGGCGTGACCGCAGGTAATACCGATCAGATTGCGAAATTCTCTCAGCTTGAGTGTCGCGATAAGTTCACCGTCGCCGCCGATCCGGGTGCCAAAGTGGCGGCCGAATACAAAAGTACGATGGAAATGAAAGGCAAAACTCTGTCTGACCGCACATCGTATGTTATTGCGCCGGATGGCAAAATTTTGCTGAGTTACACCGATAAAAATCCAGAGGCCCATATTCAGAAGACCCTGGATGCCGTGAAAAAATACCGTCAGGCTAATCCGGCTTAATCTCACATCTGGACAGCGCCATCATGTTGACTGCTATCGCCGCCGCGTTTCTGGGCGGCATTATTCTTAATCTCATGCCCTGTGTATTCCCGGTGATCTCGCTGAAGGCCCTGAGTCTGCTGCGCCACAATGCCCAACCCGCACATGCGCGAGCCGAAGGGCTGGCTTTTCTGGTGGGTGTGGTTGTCACGATGGTGCTGCTGGTCAGTGTGCTGTTACTGGCAAGAATGGGGGGCGCTTCCGTCGGCTGGGGTTTTCAGTTGCAATCGCCGCTGGTGATAGCCTTACTGGTGCTAATCATGGTGGCATCGGCCCTCAACCTGTTCGGCCTGTTTGAGGTTGGCTTATCCCTTCAGCGGGCGGGTGAAGTCGGAGGCGAGCGGGGAGGGCTAACCGGATCGGCACTCACCGGCGCGCTGGCCATCGTCGTCGCCACGCCCTGTAGCGCGCCGTTTATGGCCAGCGCCATCGGCTATGCCTTTACGCAACCTCCCGTTATCAGTGTGGTTATTTTCCTTTCACTGGCGCTGGGGTTTGCAGCACCGTTCACACTAATTTCCTTTTTCCCTGTGTTTGCCCGCCTGCTACCTGCGCCGGGTGCCTGGATGATCACGCTCAAACACGGGCTCGCCTTTCCCATGCTGGGGGCGGCGGGGTGGTTGATTTGGGTACTGGAGCGTCAGGCGGGTTCGACAGCCCTGGCAGCCATTCTGACATGCTGCCTGGTGCTGAGTTTTGCCGCCTGGCTGTATGGTATGGCGCAAAAGCGACAGATGATGGGAAGGCGGCACTGGGCATTACACATCGCTACAGCCGCCATGGTCGTTCTGTTAATTCCGCCGTTGTTAACATTGAAAACCGCCACGACAACGCCGGATTCGCCCGATACCGTTGCCGCGGCCGCGGTGGCATGGACACCTCAAAATGTTGAGGCGATAAAAGGTCAGGGCAAACCCGTTCTGGTCAATTTTACGGCCTCATGGTGCATTACCTGTCAGGTTAACGAGCGCACTTCCCTGTCGACGCAGGCGGTTAAGCAAGCTATGGCGCGCACTGACACCATCTATATGATTGCGGACTCTACGAAGTACAATCCTGATGTCGAACAGGCGCTCAGCGACTTTGGTCGCGGCGGATTGCCGCTGTATGTCGTTTACCCTGCGGATGGCGGAAAACCTGTCGTTCTGCCGCAGGTGTTAACCCCGGGCATCGTCATCACGGCACTGCAGCAGGCCAGCGAAAAAGGTAAAAAAACCTGATGGCCTTATTGCTGCGGCAGACCATTAAACCTGCATTCAGGCCTGCGCACGCATAAGGCGGGCCTGAACCTGCACGGCATGCACACAGGATGAACATGAAAACAATCGGACTGATCGGTGGGATGAGCTGGGAATCCACGCTGCCTTATTACCGCTTCATCAATGAAGGTATTCGGGAAAGACTGGGCGGATTACACTCGGCACGACTGCTGTTACACAGCGTCGATTTTCACGATATTGAAGTCTGTCAGCGTGAGGGCAACTGGGCACAGGCAGGCAAGCAGTTGGGTGAAGCCGCCCGGGGACTGGCACTTGCCGGGGCCGAAGCCATCGTGCTGTGTACCAATACGATGCACAAGGTTGCCGACGATATAGAAGCCCACTGCAATCTTCCCTTTTTACACATTGCCGATGCCACGGGCAGGGCGATAACAGCCAGAGGGATGACGCGAGTCGCCTTGCTGGGCACCCGCTATACGATGGAGCAGGATTTTTATCTGGGGCGGTTACAGCAACGGTTTTCGATTAACACGATCGTGCCGGAGGCGGAGCAGCGCGCCACCCTCAATCACATCATTTTTGATGAACTCTGCATGGGAAAATTTACCGAAAGCGCACGCCAGTATTATCTTGATGTGATCACGCAGCTGCGCGATCAGGGCGCGCAAGCGGTGATTTTCGGCTGCACGGAAATCGGCCTGCTGGTTCCCGAGGCGCAAAGCGCTCTGCCTGTCTTTGATACCACCAGCCTTCATGCCCGTGATGCCGTAGACTTTATGTTGTCCTGATTGTCCGTTATACGGGCAACCAAAAAGTCTGTTCGTTGGCGTCATTAAGGGGTTTCAAATATCACGTAGAGCTTACGCATGGTCGTGTCCATAACCCATGTGCCTTCCGTATTTGCTTCAAAAAACAACGTATCGCCGGGTTTGAAATGCTGTGGTGTTTCGCCATCAGCAGTAAAAGATCCCGTTCCGGAAAGGAAGTGCATCATCTCCGCTTGCTTTACGCCGCGACGATAGCTGCCCGGCGAACATTCAAAAATGCCCATATCAATACTCTCATGACCCGGGATGACTTTCTGCAGCCCGGCGATCACGATTTCAGGTGAACCAGGTAATCCCTCAACGGTACCCCAGGGTTCGAGAGTGCTGATCGAAGCAGGTTGTTCAAGTTTTTGTACTTTCATTTTTTCTTCCTGAGCGATTGTCACGGTTATGGCAGGCATTGCACGTTGCCCTTAGCGTAAACAAAACCAGAAAAACAAAGCGCGTTTTAATTTCCTGCGTATGAAACTTCTGCTCATTCACCGTCGTCTTTAAAGCAGAATATGCCTGGCAAGGTCACGGCGCGTTCGGTACAGAGGCTAAGGGCGCAGTGTGCGGTTTTCCCGACACTTTGCGACTTAATGCCACACGACATCGTCGGACTGAAACTGGCGTAGGGCTATCAACAAAAAAGAAGGATCACGTTTAACGGTATCCGGCGATAGTTAACGGGTTCGTTTATCTGTTCTGCAATAAACAAAATCGCGGGATGGATTTGAAGAAGGCACTGGTGATGAATTAACCCTTTTAGTCATGACAGCCCTTTAGCGGATATCACTCTATTTGACGCAATCACGATGATTAAGGATTTACCAAAAAACGGTATCGAACATACCTGTAATTGCACGAGGCGAAAGCTTAAGGCGCTATTATTTGCGGTATGTCATTCTCCTGAATTAAACACCAGCAAGCCAGGTTATCCAGAGCGGGCGGCGCATCCGGCGTTTTTTCTTGTGAATGCAGGCAGTTACGATGTCATCTCACCTGCCAGACGCCGTGGGATCGCAGCCTGATTTAAGTCACGTATTCTGAGCATGCTTTGACTGTTTTTTAAAGCAAAACAGACAGGCTTATTTCGCAACAGGTAGCGTTGAGATGGGTTTCGATCCCGGTTAATCGCTTTTTCCGCCAGGCTTAACCATGCCCGTTCTCGCCGACTTTATCCGTCTGTTGATTTTTTCGCCTTGCGGCGAAATAAGATTTTTAATGAAAGTTAAACGTCGCATAAACGTAACAGAACCTGAACGGCAAAAACGTACAACATCGCTACGCTCAATAAAGGTAAATCATTTTCATAATCGTTACGGAGTCAAATTGATGCATAAACTTTCGATTGTTGTTATTACCGCAGGTCTGCTCATGGCAATGAGTACTCAGGTCGAAGCGAAAGGGTGCCTGAAAGGTGCAGCCGTCGGTGGCGTTGCCGGGCATATGAAAAACCACGGTGCAGCGGGTGCGGCGGCTGGCTGTGCGGTTGGGCATCATATGGCGAAGAAAAAACAAAAAGAGGCGGATGCTAAGCAGCAAGGGCAGCAGTAAATCTCGCCTCCCTACACCGTCCGTCAGCGGACAGGTGTAGGGCAGATCAGGCTTTCACCGCAGGTAATCTCTTCTCTCCCTTTCGTGACGCACGTTAGCTCAGCAGGCTGGCGGCCACGTTTACAGATAACCCCAGAATCGTCAGATTAAAGATAAAAGAGATGACCGACTGCAGCAGGGCGAGTTTTCGCATTTCTGTTGTGCCCGTTGCCACATCGGCGGTCTGAGAAGCCACCGCGATGGTAAAAGAGAAATAGAGAAAATCCCAGTAAGCCGGGTGCGCAGGTTTCTCTGGAAAGATCATCGGGGTAACGCTGCTGCTACGATGCAAATAGTGCTGGTGTGCATAATGCATGGCAAACGCGCTGGGCAGTAAAGCCCAGGAGGCGATGAGCGTTATGGCGGTCAGAAGCAAATGCAGGGCCCGCGGTGTGCCCGTCAGGCTTTTCAGCGTGGGAAGCTCACTCATAATGGCCACCATACTGATCGTACAGGCTACAATCACCAGCCCCAGTACCAGTGCGGCACTTTGATCCTGCATCCGGGCGATTCGTTTAATCTGATCAGGCGCAGTGCGTAACATACGAAACCAGATAAACCAAAGATAGAGCCACGCCAGCACGTTCCAGCTTATCAACAGTCGCTGCATTTGCCCCAACTGTTCGGGCAGTAAAAAATAGCAGACGATACCCGCAACGACAGAGATGAGCAGGCGCAACCGGGCGAAAAGATTTGAGCCAAAGGAAGAGTGCATGGTCATGGGTTTTTACTGGTAATTGAATCAGTTAACTCTAGTGTATTCCGGATTATCCTGCCGTAAAAAAAGCACGAGATTTACCCTGCGTTGTGGATGGGATGATGATGACATTCAACTCTGAGTCAAATGCCCCAGCTACCGAACCTAACAGATGCGGTTATGTGCAATGTCATCCCATTTCGTCTTTCTGTTCTGTACCGGCACCGAGAATGTGCAACGCACATTCATTACTCATCATTCTGGTGCTTAGCGGCCTGAAAATCGGGTAATTGCCTGATTTCTGGCAATATGATTTCTGGCACGTCAATTGCAAAACTGTGAACAGTACGCAGCGCAACACATAATCTGATAGCAATAGCTGGCTAGGGTTCCGGTTCACGCAGGTGAATGTCTGGTCCGAGAGCTGGCGACCTCTGCGAGGTTACACGGCGGGACAAAAGCCCGGGAGACAGCAGCACCCTGAGGTGTCGCGCTGCTCCTTTTTTGTGCCAACCAGAGGTTAACCATGAAAACAACGTCGTTCATCCGCACGCTTTTGCTGTCACTGATCTTGCTGATTAGCTTTCCTTCCTTCGCCGCGGTCAAAAAAGAATTCAACATCTGCTGGACGATCTATGCGGGCTGGATGCCCTGGGGCACCATCAGTAATGAAAAAATTATTGATAAATGGGCCAGCAAATACGGCATCAAAATCAATATCGTTCAACTCAACGACTACATCGAATCCATTAACCAGTATACAGCGGGGCAGTTTGACGGCTGCACCATGACTAATATGGATGCGCTGACTATCCCGGCGGCAGGCGGCGTGGATTCGACTGCGCTGATCACCGGCAGCTATTCCGATGGCAACGACGGTATAGTCCTGAAAGGGGTGAATAAAAAACTCAGCGACCTGAAGGGCATGTCGGTCTATTTACCTGAGTTGTCGGTATCGCACTATCTTCTGGTTCGCGGACTGGAAAAAGCCGGACTGCAGGAAAAGGACGTGAAGGTCGTCAATACCTCGGATGCGGATATCGTCTCGGCCTTTGGCACCAGCAACGTGCGGGCGGTGGTCGCCTGGAACCCGCAACTGTCCGTCATCAAAAAGACACCACAAACCACTGAAGTGTTCAGCTCCTCCCAGGTCCCCGGTGAACTCATCGACATGATGGTGGTGAACACCCAGACGCTGAAAGATAACCCGGCTCTCGGCAAAGCGCTGACCGGAGCCTGGTTTGAAATGATGGCAAAAATGCACGCAGGCGATACAAAAGTGCTGAGTGAGATGGCTGCTGATTCCGGTACCGACCTTGCGGGCTATCAGGCCCAGCTGAAAACGACCCACCTGTTCTGGACACCTGCCGAAACGCTGGCCTTTATTTCTTCCCCGGAATTACCAAAAACCATGCAGCGCGTGGCGACATTCTCCTTTGATAAAGGGCTGCTGGGTCAGGGCGCACAGAGCGCTGACTTTATCGGCATGACGTTCCCGGGCAACGTCACCATTGGCGACAGGGCTAACAGCAAGCTGCGCTTCGACGACAGCTATCTGAAACTGGCCGCCGCGGGCAAGTTGTAACCACTGACCACGGGAGTTCGTGCCATGCGCCTCATCAACCGCTATCCCCGCCAGGGCATGCGCCTGACGCTAATGCTGTTGCCCTTCGTGCTGATTATCGCCGCCTGGTTTATCGGGTCCGCGGTGCGGCTCGAAGCCAATCCGCAGGACAAACTGCTGCCCGGCCTGTCGCAGATGATTGATGCCATTGACCGGATGGCTTTCACGCCGGATAAGCGCAGTGGTGAATACCTGCTGTGGACCGATACGTTTACCAGCCTGAGCCGCCTGCTGCTGGGGCTGGCGCTCTCCTCGTTGATCGGCCTGTGTCTGGGTATCGCCGCAGGGGTGTTCCCGCTGTCCCGCGCCGCCCTGTCACCCCTGCTGACGGTTGTCTCGATGATTCCGCCGCTGGCGATTCTGCCCGTGCTGTTTATTGTTTTCGGCCTGGATGAGTTGTCAAAAGTGATGCTTATCGTCATTGGCATTACGCCGATGCTCGCGCGCGATCTTGAACACCGGGCGCGGGAAATCCCGGCAGAACTCTTTATCAAAGCGCAAACCCTGGGGGCGAATAGCTGGACGGTTGTGCTGCGGGTTGTCCTGCCGCAGCTGTTATCGCGGCTTATTACCTCGCTACGTCTGCTGCTGGGATCGGCCTGGCTGTTTTTAATCTCTTCTGAAGCGATTTCGGCGACCGCCGGGCTCGGCTATCGCATTTTCCTCGTACGGCGTTACATGGCGATGGATGTGATTATTCCTTATGTCATCTGGATCACGCTGCTGGCATGGCTGATGGATCTGGGCCTGCGCAGGTTGCACAACGCCTGTTTCCCCTGGGCGGAAGGAGGCCGGAAATGAGTTTTATCAGCATCAGGAATATCTGGCAGGAGTACGGCGATCATGTGGTGCTGGAGCGTATCAATTTACAGGTTAAAGAGGGTGAATTCTGCTCCCTGGTCGGTGCATCGGGCTGCGGAAAGTCGACATTTTTACGCCTGCTGCTGGGTCAGGAGAAACCTACCCGGGGAGAGATCACGCTGGATGGCCAGGCTCTGGCAACAGAACCAGACCGTAGCCGCGGCGTCGTGTTTCAGCGCTACTCCGTGTTTCCCCATCTCAACGTCCTGGATAACGTCGCGACGGGACTTGAGTTACCTGCTTCCCCGCTGTTTGGCCGCCTGTTTGGTGCCCGGAAACGCGAGGCCCGCCAGCAGGCGCGCGCGATGCTGGAGAAGGTGGGGCTGGGAAATGCGCTGGATAAATATCCGGCGCAGCTCTCCGGCGGCATGCAGCAAAGGCTGGCGATTGCCCAGGCATTCATCATGCAACCGCGCGTGCTGTTGCTTGATGAACCTTTTGGCGCACTGGATCCCGGCATTCGCAAAGATATGCATGCGCTGTTGCTTCAACTATGGAGTGAAACCCGTATGACGGTGTTTATGGTCACTCACGATCTTGCCGAAGGCTTCAACCTGGGCACCCGGCTACTGGTATTCGACAAAGTCCGTCACGATCCCCAGGCCCCTGATGCCTGGGGCGCACGTATTACTTACGATATTCCGCTTAATGAGGCGCGAATGGCACAACTGATGGCAGACAGTAAAGACAACGTTTATGCATTAAGGAGACAGCAATGACCGCACGTTTTCACTCGGCTCCCAGCCTGCGCGAAGAGCGGCTTCCCGGCGGGGCGCATACCTCACTCATTCTGCGTAAAGGACAGATCCTGCGCCTTACCGATCTCGACGGCGGCGCTAACGTCAGCATGATGATGCTCAATCCCCACGAAAAAAGTGAACGCCTGAATCTGCCGGATACGCTAAAGGGTCAGCATACTGCCCGGCTCACCACCGGGCACTGTTTCTACTCCGATATGGGCCGCGTACTCGCCGGAATCGTGGCGGACAGCTGTGGCTGGCACGACCCGTTTGGTGGCGTACTGAACGCGGCAGAAACGCACGAAAAATATGGCACGGGGCGCTATCAGGAGCTGCGGAATGGCTTCCATCGTAACGGCGTCGATAATCTGTTGGTCGAAATGGGCAAATGGGATTTGGGTCTGGAAGATCTGCTCATGGTCGTTAACTTCTTCAGCAAAGTCACTGTAGATGAAGATGGCCACTTTCACTTCATCACAGCGAACAGTCGCGCAGGGGATTTTGTTGAGTTGTTTGCCCCTATGGACGTTCTGATCGTTTTGACCGTGCTGCCGCATCCGATGGATCCTGCCCCGGACTATGCCCCGCGCCCCATTCAGCTGAGCTGGTATCAGGCGGATGACGAACAGGCCGCTACCGAAGCGTTGTTTATCCGCGATGAAAACCAGCGCGCGATTCGCAATACCCAACTTTTTGCCCTGTAAGGAGGCAGTGATGACCATGATTTCCAGCGACCGCCGCCCTGAAGATGCCGTGTACCGTCACGTGATCCCGGCGGGAGAGCCCTGGCTGTTTGAGGTTAAAAAAGGGCAAACACTGCGTCTGCTCGATTTGGAAGGGAATCAGGCGATCGATACGCTGTTTTACAACGCGGATAACCCGCGTGAACGTTACGATCCTCAACGTACACTACGCCGTCAGGGTAAGGCTTACCTGACCACCGGCAGCGTACTCTATTCCAATCTGGGCAATCCGTTGCTGACTATTGTCGCCGATACCTGCGGCCGTCACGATACGTTGGGTGGGGCTTGTGCGCAGGAAAGTAATACTGTGCGCTATGCCCATGACAAGCGCTATATGCACAGTTGCCGGGATAATTTTCTCTGTGCCTGTCTGCACGATGGCCGTCTGCATAAACGCGATATCGGTGCCAACATCAACTTTTTTATGAATGTCCCTGTTACCCCGCAAGGGGGACTGACCTTTGAGGACGGCATCTCTGCGGCCGGTAAATACGTTGAACTGCGTGCTGAGTGTAATGCGGTGGTTTTGATCTCTAACTGTCCGCAGTTAAACAACCCCTGCAACGGCTGGAACCCTACACCCGCCGAGGTACTGGTGTGGAACTGAGTCCGGCGCGGCTGAGCGTTACGCGCGCCTGAACAACATCAGCCCCGGGGACGGCCCCAGGGGACATATCGACTTTGTGCGGGACGGCCCGCTTCCCTGAGAGTTCCGCTTATGTTTGATACCTTACTGATTGCCAACCGTGGCGCGATTGCCTGCCGCATTTTGCGCACCCTACGTGCCATGCAGGTGAAGGGTGTGGCTGTGTACGCCGAAGCCGATCTCGGTAGCCTGCATATTCGCGACGCGGATGAAGCGTTAAGCCTTGGCGACGGCCCGGCGGCGCAAACCTATCTGGTCGCCGAAAAAATTATCGCCGCAGCGCAGCAAAGTGGCGCACAGGCCATTCATCCGGGCTACGGTTTTCTCTCTGAAAATGCCGCGTTCGCGGAAGCCTGTGAGGCCGCAGGACTGATTTTTGTCGGCCCAACGCCGCAGCAGTTGCGAACCTTTGGCCTGAAGCACACGGCCCGGGCCCTGGCGAAAGCCGAAGGTGTGCCCTTACTGGAAGGCAGCGAATTACTGGCCGATGCCGCCGAAGCCTGCCGTGTCGCCGGGACAGTCGGTTATCCGGTGATGCTGAAAAGCACCGCGGGCGGCGGCGGAATTGGCATGCGCGTTTGCCGCGATGCGCACGAGCTGGCCGACGCGTTCGATACGGTACAGCGGCTGGGGCAAAACAACTTCAGCGACGCCGGCGTGTTTCTCGAAAACTATATCGAACGGGCGCGCCACCTTGAGGTGCAGATTTTCGGCGACGGGCAGGGTGAGGTTATCGCGCTGGGCGTGCGTGACTGCTCGGTGCAGCGGCGTAATCAAAAGGTCATCGAAGAAACCCCCGCGCCCAATCTGCCCGAAGGAATGGCGCAGGCGCTGTGCGAGGCGGCGGTTGCGCTGGGTAAAGCGGTAAACTATCGCAGTGCGGGCACGGTGGAGTTTGTTTATGACAGCGTCGCCCGCCAGTTTTACTTCCTGGAGGTCAATACCCGCCTTCAGGTAGAGCATGGCGTAACGGAACAGGTCTGGGGCGTTGACCTGGTGAAATGGATGATTGAACTGGCGGCGGGCACCTTGCCGCCGCTGCGTGAGCTGGCCTCGGGGCTTCAACCACAGGGCCATGCTGTTCAGGCACGGATTTATGCGGAAGATCCGGGACGGCAGTTTCAGCCCTCCCCCGGACTGCTCACGGAGGTGGCCTTTCCCGAAACCGAGAATGCCAGCCTGCGCATTGATCACTGGGTTGAAGCCGGTTGTGAAGTGCCGCCGTTTTTTGATCCGCTACTGGCAAAAATGATCGCCTGGCGGCCCAGCCGCGATGAGGCCATTGCCACGCTTTCGCAGG
Source organism: Pantoea sp. SGAir0180 (assembly GCF_043546245.1). Taxonomy (NCBI): domain Bacteria; kingdom Pseudomonadati; phylum Pseudomonadota; class Gammaproteobacteria; order Enterobacterales; family Erwiniaceae; genus Pantoea; species Pantoea sp. SGAir0180. The sequence continues at coordinate 55,928 of NZ_CP028072.1, forward strand.
CGCTGGGGGAGACGCGTTTGTACGGTGTTGAAACCAATCGCCTCTATCTGCAGCAAATCCTGGCGTTTGCGCCCTTTGTCCACGGAGAACCCTGGACCCGTTGTCTTGAGCAGCTGTGTTATCAGGCGGCGACAGTTGAGGTGCTGAGTGCCGGTACGCAAACCAGCGTTCAGGATTACCCAGGCCGTCTGGGGTACTGGGCAGTCGGCGTACCGCCATCCGGGCCGATGGATGATCGCGCCCTGCGTTCAGGCAACCGGCTGCTGGGGAATGAGGAGGGCGAAGCCGCGCTGGAAATCACCCTCACCGGACCCATCCTAAAATTTAACACCGCCATTGAGGCGGTGATTTGCGGTGCATCGCTGAGCGCTACCCTGGATGGCCAGCCCGCGCCGATGGATTGTGTGTTTACGATATCCGCCGGAGCAACGCTGAAGCTGGGTGCCGTAAACGGTGCGGGCGTGCGAAGCTATCTTTGCCTGAGCGGCGGTATTCAGGTGCCAACATATTTAGGCAGCAAAAGCACCTTTACGCTCGGCCAGTTTGGTGGTCATGCCGGACGCGCCCTGCGCAGCGGTGATATCCTGCACCTGGCACCGCAGACGGCGCAGGCGGGCACGAAACTTCCTCTGGCTTTGCGTACGAATCTTCCGCAGGTCCGCACCTTGCGGGTGATTTATGGCCCCCATGGCGCGCCGGAGTTTTTTACGCCGGACTATATCGCCACCTTTTTTGCCACGGACTGGGAAGTGCATTTCAACTCCAGTCGCACGGGCGTTCGTCTGATTGGACCTAAGCCTGACTGGAGCCGCGACAGCGGCGGCGAAGCCGGACTGCACCCGTCGAATATTCACGATAACCCCTACGCTATTGGCGCGGTTGATTTTACCGGCGATATGCCGGTAATTCTGGGCCCGGATGGACCCAGTCTGGGAGGCTTCGTTTGTCCGGTCACGGTTATAGAAGCCGACCTCTGGCAACTGGGGCAACTGAAAGCCGGTGATAACGTGCGCTTTACCGCAGTGGATTTGCCCACCGCGCGTCAGCTGGCCCGGGAGCAACGCCAGGCGCTGGCAACGCTCTGCGCGCAGGAGACGGCCTGGCAACCTGCGCCGCTGACCTCGCCGATTGTTATGACCTGCGGCGAGGCCGATAAGCGCCTGGTGGCGCGGCTTTCGGGCGATACGCATCTGCTCCTCGAAGCCGGGGAGCCGGAACTGGACCTGGTTCTGCGTTTTCGCATTCATGCCCTGATGCAGGCGCTGGAAGCGCATGCAAAAGACGGGGTGATTGATATCACGCCGGGGATCCGTTCGCTGCAAATCCATTTTCAGCCTGAAATTCTCATCCATGACGCGCTGTTGGCATGGGTGCGCGGCGAGTGGCTCGCAGTTTGTATGCATGATGATCTGCAGGTGCCGACGCGCGTGGTGCATCTGCCGCTTTCCTGGGACGATCCCGCCTGCCGTCAGGCGATTGAAAAATACATGACTACGGTACGTCCTGATGCGCCGTGGTGCCCCAGCAACCTGGAGTTTATTCGTCGGATTAACGATCTGCCTGACGAGCAGGCGGTCTGGAAAACGGTATTTGAAGCCAGCTACCTGGTTATGGGGCTGGGCGATGTCTATCTTGGCGCGCCGGTAGCGACACCGCTGGATCCGCGCCATCGTCTTGTCACCACAAAATATAATCCGGCGCGTACCTGGACGGCTGAAAATTCGGTCGGTATCGGTGGGGCTTACCTGTGCGTTTACGGTATGGAAGGGCCCGGTGGCTATCAGTTTGTGGGCCGCACGCTTCAGATGTGGAACCGCTATCGCGACGTCATCGATTTTGCCGGAAAACCCTGGCTACTGCGCTTCTTCGATCAACTGCGTTTTTACCCCGTATCCGCCGGGGAACTGATGCAAATCCGCCGCGATTTTCCACTGGGACGCTATCCGCTGCGCATTGAGCACAGCACGCTGCGGTTAAGCGATTATCAGCAGTTTCTTGCTCAGGAGGCGCAGAGCATCGCGGCGTTTCGTGACCATCAGCAAAAGGCGTTTAATGCGGAACGCGATCGCTGGATCGCCAGCGGGCAGGCTCATTTCGACAGCCAGGAAAGCGTGGTGGAAGAGGGCGGCGATAGGTCATTACAGCAGGACGAACAGGGCGTCGAAAGCCCGGTTTCCGGCAATCTCTGGCAGGTGCAAACCACGGCGGGAAGTCGCGTGCGTGCGGGGGATGTGCTGGTCGTGCTGGAATCCATGAAAATGGAGATTCCGCTGCTGGCGCCGTGCGACGGCATCATTCAGCAGATAAACGTGCAGCCAGGCAGTGCTGTGCGCACGGGACAGCGGGTTGCGGTGATAAGGGAAGAGAACGTCTGAAGCGGGAGCGGTTTCGGGCCCCGGATAGCGATTACCGCCGGGGCTGATCACGCTCGTTGGTGATCTCCGTCTGGCAGAGGCGCGAAGCAGGTATGGCTCGTGCACATGCGCGCCGAAAGCCATGCGCTCTGGCATGTTATCGGCGCGCTGTTTGCTAAACAAAAGCGGCTGTAAAGGTGATGCGTATTCCCGGCCTTTTACGCGTCGCGGACGCTGCCACCATAAGCTTCCGGCACCAGATCCTGCTCGGCATCCCCGCTCTCAAGTAGCATTAACAGACTTTCAGCGACTTTTTCAGGTGAATGCGCAAAGGCGGCAATCTCTTTTTCCTGCGCGCTGGCCTGCTCACGGCCTGATTTAACGGACTGGTAAAATTCTGTCGCGGTCACAAAGGGATAGAAAGTCGATACCGTGATCCCCTCAGAAGCCAGCTCCAGACGGGCAACACGTGAAAGCATATTCAGTCCGGCTTTCGCGCTGGTATAGGCCGCAGAGCCTGGATAGGTTGCCAGCGTTGCACCTGAGCTGACATTAATAATGCTGCCGCGTCCTTGCTGACGCATCGCGGCTAGGACCGCCTGCATCATCCTGAGTGGCGCAACCAGATTTACGTCCAGCAGTGCCATGAAGTCCTCACTGCCGATCGTGTCAATGGCACCATGCAGCCCTTGCCCCGCATTGTTGATTAACGCGTCAATGCGCCCAAAATGGCTAAGCGTGGTCTGAACGGCGTTGGTAATCTCATCATGACGCGTCACATCACAGGCTATCGCTATGGCGTTTCCCAACGTTTGCGCCAGCGCGCTAATGCGTTCTTTACGCCGCGCGATAAGTACCACCTGCGCGCCGGATTGTGCAGCCGCCCGGGCGGTTGCTGCACCAATGCCCGACGATGCGCCGGTTATCATGATTACTGCCCCTTTAATATTCATCGCTTTTCTCGCTCCGGTTGCGGCACTCTTCGCACTGATTTTAGTGCGCACATCATTGCCGTGCGGCCTGAATTCTGCTTATTATTTGCCTGTTTCTGCTTAATTCTGCGTAAGGCGGAGCTTATGACAACGGCATTAGACGCCCTGCGCGAGAGCGTGCAGGACTGGCCTGTGGATGCAAACGCGCGTTCGGCCATCCCACGACTGGACATCTACCGGGTCACGCAACCTCTTACTCTTCCGCCTGAGGTTTATCCGCCCTTTATTAGCCTGATCCTGCAGGGTGAGAAGCAGCTGCAGATTGGATCGCGTCTCTTTCGCTATAGCGCCGGGCAGGCCTTTATCTCGTCTGTCGATCTGCCAGCAAGCGGTAAGATTGTGGGTGCCAGCGATGCAGCGCCTTATCTGGCAGTGCGCCTGACATTCGATCTTGCCGTGATAAGAGCATTACTGCATGTGTCACCCGCAGTGAGTGAACCACCGGCCGGACCGGGGTTTGCTGTTGAGGATGCAGATGCAACATTACTGGATGCCTGGTTGCGACTGGTGCGTCTGACTCATCATCCCGAAGATATTGCTGTGATGGCGCCCTTAACGGAGCGTGAAATTGTTTACCGCCTGTTGCGCGGCCCCCAGGGTGCGCTGTTGCGTCAGGCTACTGACACAAGCGGTTATTTTTCATCCATCCGCAGTGCGGTGAGCTGGTTGAAAACGCACTATGCTTCGCCGGTGCGCATTGAACAACTGGCGCATATGACCAACATGAGTATCTCGGTATTTCATCGTCGTTTTAAAGCCAGCACCGGATTTTCTCCGTTGCAGTATCAAAAGCATCTGCGGCTTTATGCGGCGCGTAATCTGCTCTTTCGTCAGCCCGGTAACGTTGCTGCCGTTGCGTCGACGGTGGGTTATGACAGTTTGACGCAGTTTACCCGCGAATATAGTCGTCTGTTTGGCATCCCGCCCGCGCGGGACGCCAGAGATCATCGTGGGGTGGGCGCGTTTCAGCAGGTGAGGTCGCTTTGATGAACCGCACCCGAATAATGCATCAGGGCACAATAACCATTTGAGAGGGCGCGCCTACGGCAACGTAGTTTCCGGTAAAGGTGATGGCACCGCTCGCTTTGTCCACTCTGAAACTGGTGATGTTATCGCTACGCTGATTCATCACGTAAATCATGCTGCCATCGGGGGATAACGTCAGCGTTCGTGGGTAATCACCGCGCGTCCACACATCATCCTTATGCGTCAGTGTGCCGTTAGCATTGACCGCAAAGTGCGCAATGCTGTCATGCAGACGGTTGGCCACGTAAAGATTTTTCCCTGCCTTATCAATAACTAACCCGGCTGCAAAACTGGTGCCTTTATAACCGGCAGGCAGCGTAGAAACCGTGGCCTTTTCCTGCAAGGCACCGGTATGCGGATTAATAAGGTAATGCGTGAGCGTCGAGGCTTCTTCATTGACTAACCAGAGCGCACGGCCGTCGGTGCTAAAGACGAAATGGCGCGGGCCTGCTCCTGCTGACGAGGCGTTTATCCATGCGGGTTTACCGGGCGTGAGCGTACCGTCTTTATTCAGGTGATACTGGTAAATGCGATCCAGTCCCAGATCTGTCGAGTACACAAACTGGCCCGTATGATCGCTGGCGACCATATGTGCATGCGGACCGTTGTGGTCGCTAATAGCAAAGCTGCCCTCGGGCGCCGCCGCGGGTTTGCCTGCGCCTGCCGGGCCACTGTCCTGATGATGATCGATGGCCTGGCTCAGTTTACCCTCTGACGTCACCGCAAACACTGTGATACTGCCGCTGACATAATTGGCGACCATCAGGTAACGCTGGTCGGGTGTCAGAGACAGATAAACCGGCCCCTTACCTTGGGTGTCGACCTGATTTAATGCCGTGAGCGAGCCGTCCGGGCCAATCTGATAAGCGGTAACACTGCCTTTTTCGGTCTCACTGGCCACATAGAGATGTTTACCATCGGCTGACGCGACCATCTGCGCCTGATTGGGCAGTTGACTCACCAACGTTTTTCCCGACAGTTCACCCTGCGCATTGATCGTGAATCGATAAACCCCTTCGCCATCAGGATTATAGGTTCCCACATACGCATAAGATGCCTGAGCCATAAACGGCACGAAGGCCGTAACGCTTGCAACGGCGGCTGCTGTCAGAATCGTTTTATTCATAATTTTTCCCTATTTACCAGTGTCATTAAGCGAATATAACGGTTGCCCGTTCGTCAATGCAGTGACTGCGCCGTGAGTAAAAGGGCAGAACGCAGCGTTTCAGTGATGCGCGCTTTGCCTTCACGTCGAAACGATTGCCAGAAAAGTGTGGCGGAGAGTATCCATCCACTTTGTCGTGTCGCTTTTCGGCCTGTCAGAAGCGCCTCTGCGTGGCACGCATGCCTGGCTGCGGTTTTCTGAAGGTGTCCGTTAAGCGTTTGTATTGGGAATGTAAAGCCAGAGTCTGGATAAATTATCAGCAAGCTCTGATGGGATACAGAGAGTGTTTTTCCGGTAGTAAGCGGAAATGTTTTGGCTGGGGATGGGGGATGTCACAGGAGGGGGGAAGTACCCAAATTTTTAATCTCTGTCCCCGCGGTGGTTGAACGTATTTCCGCGCATATGTATAGGTATTCGGTGAGAATCAATCGATCCGAGTTCGCTTTAGGTCGGTTTTCCGGCTTTTCTCCCGTATACATAGAATAACCTTGCCGGCCGCAAATAAAAAAGGTCTCTCTGGTCTGTTGGCGCACCGCAAATGACGCTAACATTCCATCAAGTATGCCAGTGTCAGAATCTATCATAAAGTAAATATTAAGGATTAAAATGGTAATCTTTAAAGAAAAAGATAGCAGTAATTTTGGATTAAGATTGAAAGCACGGTCAGCCTTTTTTTCATTTTTTTTTATGCGCTATGCTTCCTGTGCTTTTTATATATTCTGATTTTACAAAATACAGCGCTCTTGGCCATTTAAACTCACCCCTAAAAATTATTTGTGTTGCTGTATATATACTCATTTCATTTCTTATCTTAATAAAAAGAAGATGGAATTATTTATTTTTTATTTTCCTTTCATTTACTATTCTCGTGATTTACCAATATTCAGGTTGGGATAATTTAATCATCGATAAAGGATTCCATACCCTTAGAGGTAAATTTTATAAAAATCTATCACATTGTACTGCACAACATTATGGTAAAAACCAGGAGCAAATACTCGCCTATTGTTTTAGAACATATCCTGAAATCGAAGGGGGTAATTATGATATTTTTTATGATTCAGGTGGGGAGGCGATGTTAACAGAAAATAGTCGTTCTTGCTCATGGTATACAGCTTGGTATTCGATTGCTAGAAAAAAGAATGACAGCATGCTCTATGGTATTGCTAGAGAAATTAGCATGCCTTCAATACTCATGAAAACATCTAGCATTGGTCATTCTTTTTACGCTGTGGAATATGATTTATTTGATAGGGACTTTAATTATTATCCTGTCTCTTACTGCGGCATAAAATAAAAATTAAAATTTAAGAATATGGATATGGATATGGATATGGATATGGAAAAATTAGGTATTACATCAAATTTTACGGTTTCAGGCTTCGATGAACACGGTGTAGGTTATCCAGTCGTAGAGGCACATTTCATATTGAATATGGATGGTAATCCTATTGTTGATCCGGTTCCTGGCGGGTCTCAAAGTTGCAATATACATTTAGCCGATGGTACGGTTCTGAGTGGTGTTGAAGCGAATCCTAATAATTGGTTATTAGGGCCTGCTAATTATACATATAACCCCGGCGGCGGTTCGCCATTGCCAGCGGCCCAGACTCGCTATAACGAACAGGCAGACGCCGGCGCGGGGGATGGGCCTTTTGTTATTTTTGTTGTGAACCTGAAAGGCGGGGTATCAAAAACCGTCAGTACGGTGACTCTGGCGCATGGCCTGCGGGTTCATCAGGATCTTCTTCAGCACGATCTTCGTATTCTGGTTGTGGATCTCGATCCTCAGGCCTCGAGTACCATGTTTCTCAGCCAGGAAAACAGCATTGGTTCCATAATGGAAACAGCTGCACAGGCAATGCTTAACGATCTGGATGCGGGCCAGCTCAGAGAGGACATCATTAAACCCACCATTATCCCCGGTGTTGATGTCATTCCTGCTTCTATTGACGATGGTTTTATTGCAAGTCAGTGGAATGATCTCGTCAGAGAACATTTGCCTGACAGGCTTCCCTCTGAAGTGTTGCGCCGGACGATTATTGATCGTGTCGGTGCTGATTACGATTTCATCTTTATTGATACGGGTCCTCACCTCGATGCCTTCATGCTGAATGCACTCGCCGCGAGTGACCTGCTGCTGACGCCCACACCGCCCGCACAGGTCGATTTTCACTCTACCCTTAAGTATCTCACGCGGCTGCCTGAAATGATTGAGCAGCTTGAGGAAGAGGGCATCACGCCGCGGATAAAGGGAAATATTGGCTTTATGTCGAAAATGACTTCGAAGCGGGATCATGAAATGACACACGGCCTTGCCCGTGATGTTTTTACCTCTTACATTCTTGACGCGACATTGCCCAGGCTTGACGGGTTTGAACGCTGCGGCGAAAGCTTCGACACCATTGTGAGTGCCGATCCCAGTTCCTATCCGGGAAGTGCCGAGGCGCTCAAGAAAGCGAAGCGTGAGGCGGAGCGTGAGGCGGAGCGTTTCACTCAGGCTGTATTTAAAAGGATTGAATTCATCAGAGGTGTGAAATGAAAAAGGAAATGGTCAAGCTGGGCCGGCAACTGGGTAATTCCAGTTTTTCAAAAATCATGAACGAGTCAGACAGCGAGCGTGTGTTTACCCTTAAGTCCGGTGCTCAGGCCCGGTTTGTCCTGACCAAGATACTGCATGACGAAATCGAAACACAGACGTTCGTTGATGCCACGGTAAACGGCCGTGACCAGGCATTTCTGACGCGCGAATCGGTCAGTGATATTTCCCGGACCATCCGGCTTCAGCAGTTCTTTCCTGCCATCGGACGTGAGGTTAATGGTCGGACAGAGATACTGGATGGTTCACGACGTCGTGCTGCCTGAATTTACAACGGAACCGCATTTGAGGTGCTGGTGACGCGTGATGCTTTGTCTCTCTCTGATGCCCGACAACTGGCTGTGGATATTCAGACTGCAAAAGAGCATACGCTGCATGAACTCGGGAAACGTCTCAGACTGATGTATCCTGAAGACATGAATCAGTCAGAGATAGCCGCTGCAGAAGGGCTGTCTGCCGCCAAGGTGACCCGGGCTTTTCAGGCTGCCGCTGTACCTGATGAAATCATTGCTGTTTTCCCCAATGTCAGCGAACTTTCCATCAGTGACTACCGATCCCTGCTGGAGGTGACGGATAAAGCACGGGCAAAACATATCGCCACTGACGCCTTAGTTGATTGCGTCCGCAGCCGGATGGAAGAGAATGCTTCTCATGACCTTGACGAACCCGCTTACAAGAACCGAATAATCAGCTATTTTCGTGCTGAAAGCGAAGGCCCCCGCAAAGCTGCGGGTAGCAAAAAATCGTGACAGAGAAGCTGGCGGAGTTTAGTGATAAAAAGCAGTTCGCCCGAAAAAAACGGACGCTGATAAACGTCTTGTCACTTATGAATTCTCCCGTCTTTCTGCGGCCTGTCAGGCTGAACTTGATGCCGCCGTCCGGAGCGTCATTGATCGCATGACGATTAAGTCTGTGAACGACCAGTGATCTGGCCCTGCTGCCGGTGCCTCTGTGAGTGAGTACAGGGAATTCACAATAAAATTTTACCCAGTGTGGATTTTGTGTAACCTTATGATTTAAATGAATAAATTAGTTTTATTTCAAGGTGAAATTCCCGTTTATGAATCTCATAGGCGGGAAGCGATTCTGACTTTTCCGTTATCTGCTTTAAGTAAGAAAGTTAACACTGAAGAATATTTTAATTAAGCGACCGGTATCGGAGTCGCTGTCTTGAAAGTTTGCTCTGAAAGAAAAACCCTTTACCTGCATGAAGCATTGAGATGTCTAAGACAAAATATTCAGAGCGGGTAGCATCTTAAAATCATTTTTCTGTTTAGTTAGCAGTATGTCGGTTAAAAATTATTCCCGATAAAAGAGAATCAGTTTTTAATGTTGATTATCGATGTTGATACGAGTATTGAGCCATCTCTGATAACGAAATCATGGACAATCCTCGAGCTGCTGAAAAGTCAGATCCACCTTTGGTGAAGCATCCTTAGCATGGTGTTATTCTCAAATTTGCTAAAATACAGCGTTCTTTTATCTGCGCAGACGAACTCTTTAACGCATACCAAACGTTGAAGCTCTCTAGCCTTTATTCCCTTTTCCTGTAAGCCGACATATCAATTTTAAGCAATTTTCCGTTGATCCCCTGCAAAGCTTTTATGGAAGGCGTTAAGGTAAAAAAGATAAAGGAGAAAACAATGAATAAAGACGATACCGGTATCATCCACCATGGATGAGTGTCCTCTGCCACTCTTTGTAGAAAAGTCACAAAAAACATAACACCATAGACTAAATAAATGGCGCTGAAAAATCTGTATAATAACCGTTTTCTTCGGAAGGCTTTTGACGCGAACTTAAAGTAAAACTTTTTTGACCTGCTCCCCGTTGATTAACACACCGCGATGTTAGTAATGTCTTCATCAGTCACATGAGGACATCCCCATGAAGAAGCGTTTTTCCGACGAACAGATCATCAGTATTCTCCGCTATGCTGAAGCCGGGGTTTCTGCCCGGGAACTCTGCCGTAAGCATGCTATTTCAGACGCTACTTTTTACACCTGGCGCAAGAAGTATGGCGGTATGGAGGTGCCCGGGGTTAAGCGCCTGAAGTCGCCTGAGGAACAGAACGCCAGACTCAGGAAGCTGTTTGCAGAAGCCATGCTGGATAAGGAGGCACTTCAGGTGGCTCTGGGGCAAAAGTACGGACGACAGGCCAGAAGCGGGAAGCCGTTGAGTTTATGTGTGATGCGACCGGTCTGTCGTAACGTCGTGCCTGCAGGCTTACAGGTTTGTCCCTGTCGACCTGCCGCTACGAGGCTAAGCGTCCGGCGGCTGATGCGCAGCTGTCTCTACCAATCACAGAGCTGGCACTGGAGCGCAGGCGTTTTGGCTACCGCCGCATCTGGCAGTTACTGCGCCGTGAAGGCCTTCTGGTTAATCACAAGGACGTGTACCGCCTGTATCATCTGAACGGACTGGGCGTAAAACGCAGACGACGTCGTAAAGGACTGGCAACGGAACGTCTGCCGCTGCTCCGCCCGGCAGCGCCCAACCTGACCTGGTCGATGGATTTCGTTATGGATGCGCTGGCCACCGGTCGCAGAATAAAGTGCCTGACCTGCGTGGACGACTTCACGAAGGAATGCCTGACGGTCACTGTTGCCTTTGGGATTTCAGGTGTTCAGGCCACGCGTATTCTGGACAGCATCGCGCTCTTTCGGGGCTATCCGGCGACGATAAGAACTGATCAGGGCCCGGAATTTACCTGCCGCGCGCTCGATCAATGGGCCTTTGAGCATGGCGTGGAGCTTCGGCTTATCCAGCCCGGCAAGCCGACACAGAACGGATTTATTGAGAGCTTTAACGGACGATTTCGCGATGAATGTCTGAATGAGCACTGGTTCAGTGACGTCAGTCATGCCAGGGAAACCATCAGTGAATGGCGTCAGGATTATAATGAGTGCCGTCCGCACTCCGCGCTCAATTATCAGACGCCGTCTGAATTTGCGGCGGGCTGGAGAAAGGATAATTCTGAGAGCGAAGGATCCGACATTACTAACTGAGCCTTGTATCTAATACTGGGGGCAGGTCACGCGCACAGTCCCTCGGGTGGGTAGTCTGTCCGCAGTTCATGCAAGGCCTGCTGAAGAAGCTCCTGACTAATTCCGTAAGCCAGTTGTACGCCACTGGACTGGCGTGTCTTTTTGGGCGTTTCGTTTGCGGGATTTTTTACTTTTGCTATGACTAATGCCCACCTTAATGTATGTGTAATAAAGAAAGTTAGGAGACTGCCGCTCGCCTAGCATGAGGATAATGTCAAATATGAAGCTATTTTGAAACTTTTTATGTATCCGTAGGCAATACACTACACACAAAAAGCAGTGAAGTTCACGAAGCCATTCAGTGATTGGTCATCGACTAAAATCTGTAAGCTGATGTCGGTTCAGATTAAAACGTCGTAGCGTAAATATCCTGGAATATACTGGTCAGCACATAAAGGACCACCACCATCATCCCAGAGTTTGATGGTATTTCTGCTTCTGTTGACGATGGTTTTATCAGGTGTCAATGGAATGATTTTTAAGCGAGTATCATATTTCGATATTGACAAAATGATTGCATTATATATCTTTGATTTTTACATTTTTTTTAATTAGAATTTAGAGGGTGATATGAATGTAGAAATTGAAAGTGTTAAAAACCCGTCAAGTGATGGCCGTGTTATTTTTTTAATTGAAAATTTAAATGTCACTCTCAACAAAATTACAGGAAGTGATGGGTCGAAAAATGCCGACCTGACAGATTTCTTGCAAGAGAAGGCGTTATTTTTGCTGGCTTTGCGAGGTGGGGAAGCCATTGCTTGTGGCGGATTTCGGCCGTTAAATTCCGAGATTTGCGAAATCAAACGGATGTATTCTCTGGAAAAAAATACTGGTCTGGGATCTAAAATCTTGCAGGAACTGGAATTTTCAGCCCAGAAATATGGTTATAATTTTGTTTGCTTAGAAACACGGCTAGTGAATACTGATGCCGTAAATTTTTATTTAAAAAAAGGATATAAAATTATTGATAACTATGGACTTTATATCGGTCGGCCAGAAGCTGTATGTTTTGGTAAATCATTACCTACTCACCATGAATAATAATATCTTATCTTATGTTTTTATGTCATATACTTTTCTTATTGGAGCAAATAACATATTTCCCTATGTTAATCTATTGATTTGTGAGTTTTTTAATTTTTTAAAATTCTTAATGTTTTATCATGTCAAGCAGATTTTAAAACCGTAAAAGCGTTATAAACCAGCGTTAAACACTAAGTATGTATGTTTTTTATAGTCTTTTTTTTAAAGGTCACACTTTTTTTATGTATTGCAAAACTTTTATGAATTTTTTCTTGCAGTGAAGTTGACAGTAGTTTACAAAACTGGATATATTGAAATTCATAAAGTAGTCCTAAAAATAATTTATATTCATTCGTGTTTGCTTTTTTTTACCAGGAATAAGATGTGGTGCCCTCTAACCGTAGGCGCTTTTCAATATTTTATTATCTGGTGACCACGAGTGAATATAGCTATTGTTGCAATGCAAGGAGTTTTTCCCGGGGCTAACGACGTAGATTCGTTATGGCAGAATATTAAATCTGGTACTGTTTCAATTCCTGAATTTCCGCCAACTGTTGAGGCGAAAGCCGGACAAAGCTGGATCCATCGTCGTCCGCTTCTCGCAAATCCTCAATATTTTGATGCAGACTTTTTTGGATTAACTGAAATAGAAGCCGAAGCGCTGGATCCGCAACTTAGGTTGTTGATGGAGCAATCCTGGCTAGCGCTTGAGCAGGCTGGAGGATGCCACGAAGATAAGCGCCAGCGCACGGGTATTTTCGCTGGTGTGCGGCATTCCCGCTATTTCGAAGATCATTTGCAGCATAACCCCCGTCATTTAGCCGCCTTTGGTCAAGACTATTTGCAAATGATGAACCGCAAAGACAGTGCGGCTACCCTTATTGCCTATCGTCTGGGACTAGGCGGCCCGGCCATTAGTGTAAATACGGCCTGCTCAACGTCGCTGCTTGCCGTTCATCTTGCCTGTAACAGTCTTCTGACTTGGGAATGCGACGTTGCGCTGGCGGGCGGGGCAGCAATACCAGCTTTCAGCGCTGAATCTCAGTTAACCATACCCGGTGGATTCTTATCGCCGGACGGCCTGTGTCGCCCATTTTCAGTGGATGCCAATGGCACGATTGACGGTGCTGGTATTGCCATTGTGGCACTCAAGCGACTTGATGATGCGCTTAGGGATGGTAATGCTATTCATGGCGTGATCCTTGGTAGCGCTGTCAACAACGACGGTAATGACAAAGTCGGGTATTCCGCACCCAGCGTCAGCGGACAGGCTCGCGTCATTGCTGATGCGTTGGCTGTTGCGGATGTCAGTGTAGACGATATTGGTTATATAGAAACTCACGGCACCGGCACTCAGTTGGGTGATTCTATTGAAATTCGTGCGCTGACCCAGGCCTGGATGGATCACACTGTGCGACTTGGTTTTTGTGCGCTTGGCTCTATTAAGGCCAATATCGGCCATCTTGGGACCGCCGCCGGGGTCACCGGACTGATCAAGGCATGCTGTTCAGTGCGCGATGGAATTATTCCCCACAGCCGCATTGTGAAACACCTCACCCGGCATTGAAATTAACCCAGTCACCGTTTCGTATTGCGCAACATGAAGAATCCTGGCAATCCGGTCAAAAGCCGCGGCTGGCCGCAGTCAGCAGTTTTGGTATTGGCGGCACCAATGTCCATTTGATATTGCAACAACCGCCCGAAAAGGTTCCCCGGCCTGAAGCCCCCCCACAGCCGTCACTGTTGCTGCTGTCAGCTAAAAGTCAGGCAGCCCTGGAGAACCAGCGGCAAAATATGGCTTTGAAGCTGGCCTCATACAAGGATGCAGATTTAGCGGGGCTGGCGACCACGCTGGCCTTGAGTCGTAGCCACTTTGCCTGGCGCATGGCAGTCACGGCGGAAACGGTCGATCAGGCGGCAAAAAAGTTAATGGCGTCGGATGTCAGTACAAAGGTCATCAGGGGCGACAGCAGGGTGGCCTTCCTGTTCCCGGGACAAGGCTCTCAATACCCGCACATGACTCTGGCACTTTATCACCAGCGGGCGGATTACCGCGAATGGCTGGATCAGGTGGCACGTTGTCTGCATCGTCATCTCGGCGTCGACCTGCTGACACTGCTGGAGTCGGATGCAGACACGTTAATGTCCACAGAGTATGCGCAACCGGCATTGTTTGCGATCGGATGGGCGCTGGCACAATGGTGGTGTCAGCATGGCGTTGAGCCGGAGATATTACTCGGCCACAGCATTGGCGAGTGGGTTGCCGCCTGTGTGGCGGGGTATTCTCCCTTGATGATGCTATGCGTCTGGTGTGCCTGCGGGGACGCCTGATGCAGGCCGCCCGCCCGGGACGAATGATGTCAGTGTCGCAAAGTGCCACTCTGATGAAGCCTCTGCTACCGCCTGGGCTGGAAATTGCCGTGATCAACCAGCATAACGCCTGTGTGGTGGGGGGCGATGCCGCGCTGCTTGAATCGCTGGAAAAGGTTCTGCTGCAACAGGAAATCACCTTTCGCTATCTGCACACTTCACACGCATTCCACACGGTTTCAATGATGCCCGCGGCACAAGAATTCCTTAAGTCGGTGGCTGCTACGCCCCGTAATGCGCCACGCGTTAAGATAGTTTCGAATATCACCGGCCAGATATTGACTACCGAGTTGGCATTGTCTGCGCAGTACTGGGCAGATCACATCTGTGAACCGGTGCAGTTTGCGGCGGGGCTGGAATGCATTGCCGCGCAGGGTGTGGATGTCTTGCTGGAGTGCGGGCCGGGCAACGTATTGTCATCACTGGCTCGCGGCGTCTTGAATGACGCCGTGATAATCAGCAGCCAGCCACATGCCTCCCGCGCAGAACTTTCAACTGCCGCGCTGTTGCAGGCCGCAGGGGAGTTATGGACCCAAGGTGTTGCATTCGATTATGGCGCACTGATGACTGCTCCCCTGGATCTTCAACATTACAGCCTGCCGGGCTACGGATTTAACCGTAGCTACCACTGGGCGGAACCTCATCCCGTTGGGGATACCACCACAATCAGTCAGTTATTAGCGTCTCGCGGTGCCGCGCTGAGTTTTAATGGCAAAGAATATTACAGCCAGCAAGAGATTCAGACCCTTTTAAGCCAGTTAATGGTACCCCCTGTCGATTCTCACACCTCAACCCCTGTCAGGAACCTCATGATGAAACAACCCGATGCCAACAGTCCTGCTCTGGAAAGTGATATTCAGACACAAGTTACCGTTATCTGGCAGGAAGTGCTGGCTTTGCCTTCCATCAGGTCAGATGAGAATTTTTTCGATCTCGGTGGCAACTCGTTATGGGCTTTGCAGATTGTCAGCAAGATTAACGCCAACTTTGGCTGCGAGATCCATCTTTCCGAATTGCTCCATGCCGCCACGATAGCCGATCTCTCCGCGCTTATTGAACAACGTCTGTTCAGCAGTGTGGATGATGCAGAGCTGAATACATTGCTCGGCGAGTTAGGGGATCTTTCCGAAAGTGAAATTCTGGCGTTGTTGCAGGAAGGTAAAGGGAGCAACGGATGAATGAATTCCTTAAAGAAAAGCTGGCGAGCCTGACGCCTCAGCAAAGGGAGCAACTGCGTCAGCGCAGCGCGCAAAGAGCGAAGAAACCATTGCCCGAGACCAGCGGTACACTCGATTTCAGTTTGTTCTTTTTCTCGGCCAGTGATAAAGACGACGCAGACAATAAATATGACATGTTGTTCCGCTGTGCCGAATTTGGTGACCGCAACGGGATTAAAGCCATCTGGTTGCCTGAGCGGCATTTCACCCCGTTTGGCGGCATGTATCCCAACCCTTCAGTGTTGGCTGCTGCACTGGCCGTGCGCACAGAAAATCTGGAACTGCGGGCGGGCAGTGTCGTGGTTCCTTTGCACAATCCGGTGCGGATTGTCGAGGAGTGGTCAGTCGTTGATAACCTCTCCAACGGGCGGATTGCTCTGGCATTAGCCAGCGGGTGGCACAAAGGAGATTTTGCATTACGCCCTGAAGCCTGGCATGACCGTCGTGAGCGGGTGGCCAGCGGCATGGAACAAATGCAACGTTTGTGGCGAGGTGAAGCGGTCACCGTGCCAGGCGTTGACGGGGAAGACGTCGAGGTACGTACCTGGCCACGCCCGGTACAGCCCGCGCTGCGCTTCTGGCTAACCTGCAGTTCACCTGAAGGTTGGGTTCGGGCCGGAGAGCAAGGTTGCAATGTGCTTTGTATGATGGGCAATTCTCTGAACATGCTGGAAGAGAACATTACGCGCTATCGCCAGAGTAGGGAAAAAGCAGGCCTTGATCCGCAAGGGGGAACCATCAGCGTGATGTTGCATACCTATCTGGACAATGACATCGACCGGGCTAAATCACTGGTTCGTGAGCCGATGTTGCGTTATCTCGAGGGATATATACGCCAATACGATGGTCTGGTGGACGCGGATATAAGCCAAAGTGTGAATGCCAACAAAGAGCAGTTCCTCGAATTTGCCTTCGAGCGTTATTTCGAGCAGGCCGCACTCTTTGGCCCGTTAGAAAAATGCCGCCAGCTCACCCACACCCTGAGCGCCATGGGTGTCAATGAGATCGCTTGTCTGATTGATTTCGGCGTCAGTGTCGACGATACGCTGGCGAGTCTGGCACTTCTTCGCGAGCTTGCTCCCACTCAATCCTGCCCGGCAGGGCAAGAGCCAAAGGTAAACTGATATGTCTGATGTCACTCCATCATTGTCTGCCCTGAGCCCTGAATTGAAAAATAAGCTGCTGGCTCAGTTATCCCGACGCGCTAAAACGGCCAATGAAGTTCAGGAAATGCTGGAAAATCAACCTGCACCCTGGCTGACACTGGATCAGCGGCCATTATTGACGCTTTTTGCTGCCGGGGAAGAGCAACCTGTCGACGCAGTGTCCATTACCTGTCTCAACGATCGCGTGGTGGGTAACGGTTTTAGTTTGCGGGATATCACCCACGGTATTTGCGGTGATTTACCCCTGCTCAGTAATATCCGCCAGCTTCCTGAAGGACGGATCGCTACGCTGACGTTGCCGCGTACTTATGGGCAAATATATTCCCAAAGTGGGGATATCGTCCGGCTGGTTGAGCAAAGCCTGAACATTGCCCGTTCGCTGGGCGCGCGTGCCGTTTCACTCACTGGCCTGATCCCCTCGGCCACCCGCTATGGTCAGGATATTCGCCATCAGCCTGACCAGCCTCTGATCACCACGGGGCATGCTACCACTACATCGACTGTGGTGCTGTCACTGCAAAAACTGCTCAAGGTTTCCGGTCGTAATCTGGCCTATGAAGATCTGAGTTTCATTGGGCTGGGATCGGTAGGCACGGCGGCACTCACGCTGATGTTGAAGGTGTTGCCCCATCCGCGCAGTCTGACATTGTGTGATCTTTACTCCCGCCGTGAAGCCCTGGATGTACTGATGCATCATCTTCGTGAAGATCTGGGCTATGCAGGCAATCTCAGGTTTGTCCCCTCAGGGCGTGTTTGCCCAGATGAAATTTATGAGGCGACGACATTGGTTGGCGCAACCAATGTCCCCGATGTTGTGGATGTCTCGCTGCTGCGTCCGGGGACGTTAATCGTGGACGATTCTGATCCGCATTGCTTTGATACCGCCATGGCGATTGAGCGCTTGGAAACGCAGGGCGATATTCTGTTCACCGAGGGCGGAGCGCTGCGTTCGCCAGCAGAAATCCGCCACCGCATTTATGTGCCAAAAGGGCTGGAATGGGCACTGCAATACCCGGCAGACGATGACAACGCTCATCATATCACTGGCTGTATTCTTTCCAGCCTGCTCTCCGGTAAGTTTGATTATCCGGTCACCTTGGGGATGGTGGAGCCGCAACATGCCGTGACGCACTATCAGGCACTGGTGGAAAGAGGGTATCAGGCTGCCAACCTGCACTGCGGACCCTGGCGTGTACCGGCTTCGGCGATCGCCGCATTCCGCCGCCAGTTTGGCGCGGGGGAGGCTTAAATATGGTTTCTCCGGTAGAACATCTCGTCTGTTTTCATCATGTGATTCAATACTGGGCGCAAAAGCGCCCGGAAACTGTCGCTTTCCATTATTTGCCGGATGGGGAAAGCGTTACGACGACCCTGAGCTATGCGCAACTGGACAGACAGTCGCGTCAGGTTGCGCAGATGCTGCGCGATCAGGGACTGAATAAGCGGCCGGTACTGCTCCAGTTCAAACCAGGAACTGACTTTATCTTGGCATTTTTCGGCTGTTTATACGCGGGAGCGATTGCTGTCTCTGCATATCCTCCAGGGACCAACCGGTCGAAAACGGACCGCCTGCAAAAACTAATTGCCAGCAGTCAGGCCACCACAATTCTGACCAATCAGGAAACCCTGGCGGAAGTTCAGCGAGAAAGTGAAGGCGAAGCGTTTACGATGCTCTGCCTGGAAGATGCGTTGTCTGTAGAAAAAATTGAGTGGCAGGAGACGGCACTGACGGGGGAAGATATCGCATTTCTGCAATACTCCTCCGGTTCTACCGGCGATCCGAAAGGCGTAATCGTCACGCATGCTAACCTGATGAGCAACCAGCGGGCCATCCGTCAGGGGATGGGTAATGGGGACCATACGGTTTTTGCAAGCTGGCTGCCTCTGTTTCATGACATGGGGCTTATCGGCAACGTCATGCAACCGCTGTATCTGGGCGTGAGCTGCTGGCTGATGCCGCCGATGGCATTTTTACAAAAACCGCTGCGCTGGCTAAAGCTTATTTCTGAGGCGGGGGTGACCTGCACCGGGGGGCCGGATTTTGCCTATGCGCTCTGTGTAGATAAGGTCAGCGAAGAAGAGCGTGAAGGTTTAGATCTTTCACGCTGGTCGGTGGCCTACAACGGCGCGGAGCCCATCCGCAGCGAAACCGTGGCGCGTTTTCAGGCCGCCTATGCCCCTTATGGCTTGCAGCCTGAGGCCATGTATCCCTGCTATGGCCTGGCGGAGGCGACGCTGTTCGTTTCCGGAGATCGTGCGGGGTGCCTCTGACAACGTTACTTATTGACAGTGAAGCGCTCAGTGTCGGTATGGCGAAGGCCAGTCAGGAGGGTACAGGCGTTACGCTGGTGAGCAGCGGACAACTCTGGGGAGAAATGCAGGTAATTGTCGCCGATCCGCGTGCCCTTACTCACTGTGCAGACGGGCAGGTAGGTGAAATCTGGCTATCGGGTGACAGTGTTACGCAAGGGTATTGGAATGCGCCTGAAGCCAACGCAACGCTGTGGGCTTCTTTGAAGCAAGACCCGGGCAAATGCTACCTGCGTACCGGCGATCTGGGATTTCTCTATGAGGGTCAGTTGTATGTGACCGGACGCTTAAAAGAGGTGCTAATTGTCCGTGGCCGTAACCACTATCCGCAAGACATTGAGCACACAGTGCAACGTGCCTGCCCTGAGTTTGTCCGCGACAGCGGTGTCGCATTTATGGCGGGTGACGAACTGGTGGTCGTTCAGGAAATCAGACGCAGTGCCATACGCCACTTTGACTTTGAGCGGGCGCTGGAACAAACCCGCAGCGCCGTTGCCCTGCAACATGGTCTGACGCTGGCGCATCTGGTCGCTGTTAAACCCGGCACGGTAGCAAAAACGTCAAGCGGCAAACTGCGCCGGCGCTTTATGTGCAGCCAGTGGCAAGCGGGACAAATTACTGCGATCGGGACCTCACACCGCGCAACATCCTCAATGGCCCGTGATTCGGCACTTTTCACGTTGCTGGAGGCCAAAGGACTCAGCGTCCGTCCACAACATACGCTGAGCGCGCTGGGGATTGATTCGCTACAAAGGCTTGAATTGCACGCCTCTCTGGAACAAAAACTGAACAGATCAATTCCGCTGGAATGGTTACTCGACGATCTGACTCTGGACGCGATTGATCAGCAACTTCAGGCGCAGCCTGTTTCCGGGCTGGCGGAGCAAGCCCCGGAAGTCCACGAAGAGCAGGCGTCGGAGATGTCAGAAGTCACACCTTGGCAGCAGGCGATTTGGTTGCACCAGCAGGCCAATCCTGACACCGCATTCTACAATTTGGCGACCATAGTCGATCTTCCTGACGGCGTTAACTCACAACACGTGCAACGTTCACTGGATACACTGACCATTACCCATCCTCAGCTCGCGGCAACGCTGACACAAACTGGGTGGAGCACCGGCGTCAGTGTGATGTTGGAATGTGTGGATGTCTCTGACTGGACACTGGCGCAACTCACGGCATGGCTGATGAATTTCCGTTCACAACCGTTCGATTTGGCGGTGACCGCACCGTGGCGTTGTGCGCTGCTGTCCTCAGAGGGAAAGGGCAGTCAACTGGCATTGGCGGTTCATCATCTGGTTATTGACCACATGGCAGCCCAGACGTTGTTAGAGGATTTGGCTAGGGTGGTCTCCGGAGAGCATTGCACGACCGGGGCTACCCCGTTGCCAGTCATGCTGGGCGCCTCTCACGCCAGCGCTGTCTGCAATCAAAAAGCCGATGCTGGCTGGCTGGCGTCGCTGGTCATGGCACCTGAGCAAATAGAATTTAATCTGCCTGTACCGCCGCAACCGGCGGCGATGGCCAGCGTACGCCAAATCTTGCCTCCGTCTGACACTCAGGCGCTTAAACACCATACGAGACTGACGGAAACGACGCTGCATGTTCTACTCGCCAGCGGATTTGCCGCATTACTTGCACGCTACAGTGGCGAAACGCATATCACGCTGGGTGTGCCGGTTTCAGTACGTACACCCCGGCAGACGCGATGGGTAAGTAACGCGGTCAACATGCTGCCATTGCCATTGCAGTTGGATGAAGAGACGACCCTCAATACCTTGCTACAACAGGTCACGGCAAAAACGCATTTGCTGCTGCGTCATCGTTTTCTGCCGTACCTTTCGCTGCTTGAGCAAGTACGTGAGCATCAGCCGCGTCGGAACAGCCTTTATCATGCTGTATTCGCCTGCCAAAACGAAATGCCGAATGCCCCGCGTTTCATTCCCGCAGCGGCAGCGCAAAGCACATTTTCACTGCTGGTTTTCCCTTCACCGCAACAGATTGTGCTGGAGCTGGAATTTGATCCTACTCGCTGTGATATTGCCACGGCACAACGGTTATTAGGGCATTTGCAACAGTGGCTGAGTGAGGCTTTACGTCAGCCGGATACTGAAATTAACCGGTTAGGGTATCTGCCGGCACATGAGCAGGCAGCATTAGGACTGCTCTGCAGGCCTGCCGTGCCTGATTTGCGCCGGGAGGATGTGGTGACCCGTTTCTGCCAGCAGGCAGAGAAACATCCTGAGAAGATAGCTGTTGAAGACCGTAACGGCGATTGTTCTTACCGGGATTTACTGACGCTGGCTGAAGGATACTCGGCGCTGCTGCATAAGCAGAATGTTCAGCCGGGCGAGCGTATTGGCCTGGCCATGGCGCGCGATCGTCACCTGCCTGCGGCCATGCTGGCGATCCATGCTGCAGGAGCCTGCTATGTGCCCATGGATCTCAGCTACCCAGCAGAACGTCTTGCGATGATGATGGAAGACAGCCAGTGTCGTATCGTGATGACGCGCGAATCTGCAAGATTCCCAGACCATCAGGTCATCACACCGGAAGAGTTAATGCCGGAAGTCATAGGGCGTCTGGCTGCGGCAAAGCCTGACACTATCGCCTATGTTTTGTACACCTCCGGCTCTACCGGCAGACCGAAAGGGGTCCAGGTCACACATGCCAATATCGCCGCGCTTCTTGACTGGGCACAAGGCTGCCTGAGTGATGAGGAGCGGGAGCGAGTACTCGCATCAACATCCGTCTGCTTTGACCTGTCGGTGTTTGAAATTTTTGTGCCGCTGTGTCTGGGTACCTGCTGCGTTATAATTGAGCGCATCCTCGATCTGGCCGTACATCCGGTGGATGTTTCGCTGGTGAACACTGTCCCTTCTGCTGTTGAAGCCCTGCTTCAGGCTAATGCTTTCCCTGAGGGCGTTCGGGTGGCGCTGGTGGCAGGTGAACCTTTCCGCCAGTCCTTGGTTGACCGCCTGCTGAGACGCGTATCGCTCCAAAGGTTACTGGATTTATATGGGCCGACTGAAGACACCGTTTATTCCACCTGTGCGCAGAGATATCTTGGCGGCGAAGAAACGATTGGAACTCCGTTATCCGGCACCCGGGCTTATGTGTTGGACAAATTCCAGCAGCCCGTTGCGGAAAACATGCCGGGAGAGTTGTGGCTGGCTGGCGAGAAGCTGTCGCAAGGTTATTTGCAAAGGCCCGAACTAAATGCTGCAGCCTTTATGTTGCCTGTAGCGCTGAGCCATCTTGAAACCCGCGCTTACCGGACCGGTGATCGCGTCCGCCGTCTGCCTGACGGGCGTCTGATTTACCTGGGGCGTCTGGATCATCAGATAAAGCTGCACGGCTATCGTATCGAAATCGGCGAGGTTGAACGCTGCATGCTACGTGCGCCGGGTCTGCGCGAAGTCGTCGTCGATGTGATCGATAATCCCGCCGGACAGAAGCAGTTATCCGCGTGGTATATCCCCGCAGGGCGCGATCCAGGTGTTGTATCGTTACGTCGCCACCTTTTGCAGTCACTGCCAGAATGGATGGTGCCTTCGGCCTGGCTGGCGATGGATACATTCCCACAGACACCAAATGGTAAAATTGACCGCCGTGCATTACCGCAGCCCGTGGCAGTAGACGCCGCATCGCAGCCTTTGTTGCGTGAGGATGAACATCAACTGGCGGATTTGTGGCATCAGGTTTTGGGGCAGCGCCCTCAGAGCCGAGAGGCGCATTTCGTCAGTCTCGGGGGGAATTCCCTACTCGCCGTGCAACTCCGTCAGCGGTTAAATAATCTCTTTGATGTCGAGATCCCAGTCGCTTTGCTGCTCAATCACCGGGTGCTTGGGGAACAGGCGGATGCCCTGAATACCTATTTGCAACAGAACGCATCTCGTGATGATCTTGAGGAAATTGCATTATGAACCAGATAATTGCGCTCTATGAGCAGTTAACGGCGATGGGAGTATCCTTAGAACTGGCTGGGGAACAGTTACGTGTCCGGGCGCCGAAAGGGATAATGAATCAAGAACTGAAAAACCGGTTGCAGTTGCATAAAACGGGATTGTTACAACTGTTGACCGGCGAAGGTGATGGTGTGCCTGCCGGCGAAGGACAAACCCGGCTTTGGTTGTGGCAACAGCAACAGGGCGGTGATGCCTATCATCTGGCACTGGGGTTGCAACTCACCGGGCCACTGGATACGGCATTGCTTTGCCGGAGTTTGCATGAAGAAATCGCGTCGCACCCGGTACTGCGTACCCGTCTGGCAGAAACCGATCAAGGCTTATACCAGCGCCTTGCTAAGGGACCTGCGGAGATTATATTACAACCAGCGCCCGTAGGTACGCCGCAGGAGTGGCTGAATGCGCTGGCTGCTCCGGCTTTTGATTTAGCACAAGAGGCACCGCTGCGCGTACAATTACTGCGGCAGAGCGAAAATTGTCATCTGTTGCTGATGGTTTTCCATCATACGGCGATTGATGGCTGGAGCCTAGGAATAGTGCTTGGCAGACTGGCTCAGCGCTATCAGGGGCAGGCACCGGCGGAAAAAAAACTGCCTTTATATCGTCGTGCCGCCAGGACTCACGACGCTGATGCCTGGTGGGATGACTGCCTGCAAGATGCACCCGAACCCATTTTGTTCGCGTCAGCCGGACGTGAGCCATCGCAGGCTGAACATCGGGTATTTCCCATTGACGACGCGCTGTGGGCGCGCCTTTCTGATTTATCTGGCCAGAGCGGTATTAGCCTGCACCACTGGCTGAATGCGGTTTTCCATCTGCTGCTCAGTAAACTGTATGGGAAAAACGACACCGTCTTCCAAACCCCTTATGCTAACCGCAATGACGTCCAGGATACCGCGCGTGTGGGGTTTCTGGTCAATACGCTTTTCAGCCGTGCGCGCATGAAACCCGAACAAACGTTGTATTCACTTGTGCAGGCGCTGGCGGAGCAGACGCAGGAAAGTCTGCTTCACAGTCACGCCTCATATCAGGGGCTGATGTCCCGGCACCCGAATGCTGTCAGTAATATTATGTTCAGCCTTGAAAGTGATCTGACGGACAGCTTTGCCTTGCCCGGCATTGATATCAGTCTGATTCGTTATCAGCCCCGGCAACCCAAGTTTGATTTGATGCTTACCGTCATTCCGGGTAAAAAGCCGCAGTGCCTGTTCGAATTCCGTAAGGGGGCCTTAACGTCTCAGGAAGTGAGCCGAATGGGCGAGGCCTACCTGCGCCTTTTGCAACAAACGGCAGAAGCGCCCGACACGCCGCTTCAGGCAACCCGTCTCTGGCCGGATGCCGGATTACCGGTGCTGCCGCCAGCACCGGAAGGCATGCTGGCGCGCATTGAGCGCCAGGTCAGGCGCACGCCACAGGACATCGCCGTCGCGCAGGGAGATCAATGCTGGTCTTATGCACAACTTTGGGCAAGAGTCGGCCGAATAGTGGAATGGCTGTGTGCGGAGGGAATTCGTCCTGGCTCCAGCGTAGGGATTTGTCTGCCTGCCGGACCGCAGTCGCTGGCCGCGACTTTAGGTGTCCTGGCCGCTGGGTGCGCCTATGTGCCGCTCGATAATCAACAACCTCCGGCGCGATTGCAGGGCATGATTGCGGATGCCGGACTAGTGCTTGTGATTGATCCTCAGTCTCTGCCAGCGGGAGAGTGCGCTGAGAGTTGGGAGCTGTGCTCTCCTTCACCAGCAGACCCTGCCTGGTTGATATTTACCTCCGGTTCAACGGGAACGCCTAAAGCAGCGATTGTGCATCACGGCGGGGTGTCGCGGCTGCTGGACTGGTATGTGCAGGTGGTTTCGCAGGAAGAGCCGATGCGTGCACTACTAATCAGCAATACGTCTTTCGACTTAACGCAAAAAAATCTTTTTGCCCCCCTGATGTGTGGCGGGCAGGTTCTTTTCCCAGTGATGGAGCAGTTTGATCCCCAAGCCATTCTGGCGGCTCTGACGCAGTTCCGTGCCACCGTCATTAACTGCACGCCTACCGCGTTTATCTCCCTGCTGCAAGAGTCCAGAGAACGGGATTATGTCGCACTGGACTCCCTGCGGTACGTAGTGCTCGGAGGGGAACCGATCCTGCTGGCACCGCTTCGCCAGTGGCAACAAAAACGACCAACGCCATGCCATTTCATCAACAGTTATGGTCCGACAGAGTGCGCCGATGTGGTGGCCTGGCACCGGCTGACTCATCCTCTGGACGCTCGGGATAACCCTGTCCCCATCGGGCGGCCTGTTCCGGGGGCTGTTCTTTCGGTAGTCGATCTTCACGGGCAACCCCTGCCGCCGGGCACCATTGGTGAACTGATGATAGACGGAGATGGCGTTGGTCTGGGCTATCACCAACGGCCTGATATCACAGTACGGCAGTTTTTGCCCGCGGGATGCGGCATCAATCAACGGCGTTATTTAACCGGCGACCGCGCTCAATTGCGCGAAGATGGCAATTTTTACTATTTAGGCCGCAGTGATCGCCAGATTAAGCTCAATGGTTATCGTATTGAGATTGAAGAAATCGAAGCCGCATTACTCGCCACAGCCCTAGTGGATAAAACAGCCGTTGCCTTACGTGACGATACCCATGGTCACGCCATTCTTGTCGCTTTTTATTGCAGTACCCAACCCGGTTTGACGGAGCGGAGCTTGCGAGATGCTCTCAGTCAGCGGCTGGCACATTATCAGATGCCAACACGTTACGTGCTGCTGGATGATATGCCACTGACTCGCAGTGGGAAAATTGACCGTAACGCGTTACCGCAGACTCTGCCTGCGGGCCAATATGTTTCACCGGAGGGGAATTACAGCCGGGACTGGAGCAGGAAGTGGCTGAGATTTGGCAATCATTACTGGGCTGTGCGGTTGAGGATCGTGATGCCGACTTTTTTGCGCTTGGCGGGCATTCTCTGCTGGCGATGGAAATGGTGCGTGAAGTCCGTCGTCGTCTAAACCGGCCTGCGCGCACCGGCCTGCTGTTGCAAAAGCCGCGTCTTGCCGATTTTGCCGACGCACTGGCCTGTTTGCCCGTAGAGCAACTTTTACCGGCGACGTTGAACACCCGTGATCCCCATGCGCAACATCCTCTTTCCGCGATGCAGCAAAGGTTATGGTTCCTTTGGCGTCTCGGTGGGGCGGGCAGCGATTATTCCATGTGTGCCGCTTGGCAACTGGAGGGCGTTCTGGACAGTTCCCGGTTGCAGAGGGCACTGGCCGCAGTGGTCGCGAGGCATGAAATCCTGGGCAGTCGGTTAATTGAGGATCAGCACGGGCCTCGTTACTCTGTCTCGCCACAGGATGGTCCGATAGCACTGGAAGAGTACGATGTTTACGAAGAGGATTTCCAGGCGTTCCGTCAGCGGTTTCATGCGGAACCTGTCGATCTGGCAAAGGATCGTTTTATCCGTTTTGCGCTAGTGCATACGGCACAAAAACGGCACTACCTGCTGGTAAACCTGCATCATATTGCCGCTGACGGGTTGTCATTTCCAGTGCTGATGGAGGATTTACAGGCGGCATGGCACAACGCACTGCCTGCAGAGCCGGCGCCCCAGTTTTCCGGGTTAATCAGCCTGCGTGAGGTCAATTATCCTGGGTTACGCGAGCACTGGAAACGCTGGCTGGCGGATGCGCCGCAAACGTCAATGTTTCCGGCGGATGGCGCAGAAGGACAATATCCGGGGCGTGAGGCCGGGATCCAAACACTGAATCTGACGCCACAACAATGGCAACGCGTCAAGCAACAGGCGCGCCAATGGAACGTCACGCCGTTTATAGTGATGTTAAGCAGTTGGTTTATTTTGTTGCAGCGATACAGCCGGCAGGATGATCTGATTCTGGGCGTACCGGTTGCATTGCGTGATGATCCTGACAGTGCCCGAGTCATCGGCCCATTGCTCAATAACCTCCCGTTGCGGGTGCAGTGCGATAGCGCCCTGTCAGTAGAAGAGATAGTCCGGCGGGTGGCGTCATCCTTTGACCAGGCCATGAGTGCTGCCGAACTTCCTTTTGAAGAGATTGTTGATGCCGTCAACCCGGTACGAAATGCACACCAGTCCCCTTTATTCCAGATTCAGGTGGTGGAAGATCCGGCCAGTCTGAGCAGACTGGAGCTTGAGGGGATAAATGTAACAGCCTGTCCTGCGTTGTCGCAGCAGGCAAAATATGATCTTAACGTTCATTTCCAACCGCAGGACGAGAACTTCAGGGGTTATCTCGCTTATCGCAACTCTTTGTATGGCAAAGACACAATGGCCCGGCTGGCGCTGGCCTGGCAGCGGCTTCTCATCGCCATGCTTGCAACACCACATGAAGCTACGGGCAAACTGAGCCTGCTATCTGCAGAAGATTTTGCTGACCAGCAGGAAAGGTTGTGTCATACCGATCTCTCGCTCAATACCACGGGCACATTGCATGGGCTATTCGAGCAACAGGTTCAGCGTACGCCACAGGCGACGGCGGTCATAGGGCCTGAGGGCAGCCTCAGCTACACGCAACTTGATGCGTGGGCCAACCGGCTGGCACATGGCCTCATCGCCGCAGGTGTGTCCTCGGGTGACTGTGTTTCCGTGTGTTTGCCACGCAGTGCCGCCCGTATTGCGGTGCTTTATGGCGTACTTAAAGCAGGGGGGATGTATCTGCCTGTCGATCCGCAGTGGCCGGCAGAACGGCAATCTTTGGTACGTGATCAGGCACAACCTGCGCTGCATATTGATGAGCATTGCCTTGCATTACTTGCTGGAGGACAGCCTGACACGCCGGTCAACCGGAAAATTGATGCGCAGATGTGCTGTTATCTGATGTACACCTCGGGTTCTACCGGTATACCGAAAGGCGTGCCAATCAGGCACGGCGGCGTGGCGCACGACTTGGTGTTCCTGATCCGCCGTCTTGCGCTGGGGGCGGGCGACCGTGTGCTACAACTCACGTCTTTCAGTTTCGATCCCGCTGTGCGCGATCTGTTCGCCACCCTTGCCTGTGGTGCTGCCGCCATTTTGCCTGATGATGATACGGCAATGCATCCTGCACGTATTCTTAGCCTGATGGCCGAACATCGCGTCAGCCATGTGCTGTCGATGGTTCCAACGTTACTGCGTGCATTGCTGGCAGAAAACCCCGCTCCTGGCGCGCTACGGGTACTCATGCTTAACGGCGAACGACTGCGCGGTGACGATCTCACTCATGCCCGGCGTGCTTTTGGTCAGCAGCTTATCCTGATCAATCAGTACGGGCCTACCGAAGCCACCATGACCAGCGCCACGCATGTTGCGACCCACGCCGATGAGCAGGCCCTGACCGTGCCACTAGGTATTGCCAATCCCAATACGCAATTGCTGGTTATGGATGAGCAAGGGGTGGTTTTGCCAGAGGGGGCCGTGGGCGAAATTTGCATCGCCGGACCAGGTTTGTCAGACGGGTATTTTGGGCAACATGCCTCTGAAGCGTTTGTCTGGCGCACCTTACCCGATGGCGAACGCCGACGATTCTACCGCAGCGGTGACCTCGGACGCTGGAACAATGACGGTGTGCTGACCTTCCTTGGCCGGATGGATTTTCAGGTTAAATTGCGCGGTAACCGTATAGAACTGGGTGAAATTGATGCCTGTCTGGGGCAACTGCCGGAAATACGCCATTGCGCAGTTAATGTTATTGGTGATGAACGTAACCCGGTGCTGGCGGCCTGGATTGCGGAAAGTTCACCGGGTGCGGTAAGGCTCGATACCCTTAAACAGGCGATGATTGCAAAACTGCCTGCTTACATGGTGCCGTCAAGCTTCACGCTTTTGCCCGAACTGCCGTTAACGGCCAGCGGCAAGGTGGATCGCCGTCGTTTACCCCAGCAAATTCCGCAGCAATCACGAGGAAAAGTCGAACCGCTCACTTCTGATGAACAGGTTATCGCTGAAGTCTGGAAACAGTTGCTTGAATTAAACGTGCTGCCCGATTGTGATACCAACTTTTTCGAGATGGGTGCTAATTCATTGATGATGGTACAGGCCAGCGAGCGGATCTCCGGGCCTTAGGCCGTCCTCTGGCGGTCGTTGATCTGTTTGCGAACCCTAACATCAGGGCGCTGGGTCGATCCCTTGATCAAAAGATAACCGGGCCACAAGGGCTCTCTGAAATCAATACGCATGCCAACAAACGCCGCGCTGCGCTGGCTCAGGTTCGCGAACGCCGTACTCCCGTTCAGACACAAAGGAATAACTCATGAGCAACACTCAGCCGGATCGCCTGATGCGTGGAATGCAGACTATTGAATCTTTGGCATTGCCGATGGGTAACCCGCATGGGCTTCTGCACGGGATGCGTCTGCATGCCCCTCAGTTTAAGCAACATTTTTTGCAGGAACTGGGCGATCATTTTGTAACGGGACAGGCTGTCGATGAGAAAACCCGCGTCCTGTTGTCGTTAGTACTGGCCTGCGCGGCGGGTACGCCTGCCGCACTGCTGGAGTTTTGTATCGGTGCGGCGTTAAGGCAGGGTTGGCAGCGGGAACAAGTTCTGAACGCTGTTGAACTCACGGCGTTATTTAACGGCTGGCCAGCGGCGATTGAAGCGATGCAGACTGTGATCGCGACTTTCGGCAAACTCGATACTGTCACTCAGGAGACGCGAAAAAATGACACACGCTGAGACACATGGTCGCTTCTTTCCGCTGGATGAGCACGGATACATTATCAATGATACCTCACCCAGCCATTTTCCGGCTGCATTTGGTCAGAGGTTGGTCGGGGCGTTCCAGCGTGCTTTTCCGTCCGGGTTGCGGGCTGTTTATCTGCGAGGTTCCGTGGCGCGCGGCACGTTTGTCCCGCATCTGTCCGATCTGGATGCCTTTGCCGTCCTTGATGATGCGTGTCCGACAGAACCGTTGATCATAGAAGCTGCTTTAGCCACGGAATTACGCACATTACTCCCCGGTCTGACAGAGCTGGAATTCACCACCTGTCATGAACACGACGTGCTGGGTAATTACTTGGGGGTATGGCCATTTTTTATTAAAACTCAATCGCTGCTGCTTTACGGGGTCGACTATGCACGCCAGCTGGCGCCTTATCGCCCCGGCGTTTCCATCATGGGAGAAGCGTTGTGGTTAGCTCAACGGGTCGCTGAATATCAACGGCGTTTGAACCAGCCTGAGTGGCAGGCAAAGCCGCAGCTTTTGTGTGAATGGATGATGAAGGCTGTAGTACGTGCTGCGTTCGAGTTGACGATGGAACAACAGCATTGCTACACGAGGGATCTTGCACTTTGTTGTCAGGTATTTAGCATTCATTACCCCCACCAGGCCGGTCTGTGTCACCAGGCAATGGTCTGGGCCATTTCGCCGGATGATGACCTTGTCGGTCAGCAGCAGTTGCTTGCTGAATTCTGCCCGTGGATAGAAAAGCAATTGAAGCGTGTGATGACTGAGCATCACCTTGATCCCAATGATTACCATCTCGCCCCGGCCGGGGAGGCCGCGCAATGAGCAATCTGACTGAAACACTGCGTAATAAAAGTCTGCAAATCATCTGGTCAGCCGTTTTGATCAGCACGGTGGGGAATTTTTTGCTGATGCTTTCGCTGTCGGTGTATGTCTGGCGGATCACTGGCAGTAATTTCCTGGCATCGGCAGTTTTCGCCGTGCAGTGGGGAGCTATTATATTTTCCGCACCGCTGGTCAGTCGCCTTTTGCAACGCATTCCTGCTGCCAGACTGGCGGCAGGAAGTGAGTGGCTGGGGGGCTTGGTGTCGCTGGCAATTGGCCTGAGCTATCAGCATTTATGGTTGATATTTGTACTGCTTGCTTTACGAGGGTTGGTAGAAAGCCTGAGCAAAGCGGCCCGTGTGGTCGCGTTGAAAGGCAGTGTTCCTGCGCCTTTACTTGGGCGCGCCGCTTCGTTGTTCGGCACCGGCACTTTCATTGGTATTGCCGTCGGTTCCTTACTTGGCGCTGTATTAGTAGAAAAAGTCTCATTGGTTGGGTGGCATTCATTGACAGTCTGACTTTTGTGGTTTCAGGCACTCTGTATTTTCTGCTATGGCTACGTAATCGAGAAATGGAAAGCGCTGCGCCGGCTAGCAGTGGCAACGCGTTGCGCCCGGCATTCGATGCATTACGGCAGCAACCCCAACTGCGTCGGCAATTTGTCTGGGTAATTCTGACCACGGCACTTTTGCAGGGATTTCATAATGTTGCTCGGACCCTGCTGCCTATCAATCTGCTGGGGCTGGGGAAGAGGGCGTCATGTTGCTTCAGGCCATTGCCAGTGCCAGTTTCTTTTTTGGTGCGTTAGTGGTGGCTTTGCTGATGCAGGGTGAAAACCAAAGCTGGCGTAATCAGCCGTGGCTTATTGCGTTACTGAGCATTGTGCTGATGCAGTTCTCACTATTGACGCCGGT
This sequence comes from Pantoea sp. SGAir0180, assembly GCF_043546245.1. Taxonomy (NCBI): domain Bacteria; kingdom Pseudomonadati; phylum Pseudomonadota; class Gammaproteobacteria; order Enterobacterales; family Erwiniaceae; genus Pantoea; species Pantoea sp. SGAir0180. The sequence goes on from NZ_CP028072.1 coordinate 87,594, forward strand.
GGTCTGGCTGAGTCTGACCGGCTATACACTCTATCTGTTCCTCTTCGAGATCGCTTTCACCTTCTGCCAGAAAAATATGATTGTTCAATGCCCTCAGACGGCGATGGCGGCGGTTTCATCCAGTGCGTTATCGGTCTCCACGCTCGGGATGGTGCTGGCTATTGTTGCGGGTGGTGCGCTTTCTGACCGGGTTGGCTGGTCGCGACAGGCTGGGTTTTCTGCGCGCTATTTGCTGCCGTTTTGTTGTGGGTTGAATTGCCTTACTGGCTGGGGAAAACACGACGTTCAACGCTGGAGGAGCAGGCAAATGATTAACTGGTTGCGCAGCGATTTGAGCGAAAAGCTGGTGTGGTGGATGAAACCTGGTGCGGAAAATTCGCCGTTGTCTGAGCTGCTGAGCATCCTGCGACGCGGAACGCTGACAGGTGAACTTCCTCCCTACATATTAGGAGAACGCCGCTGCATTGCTTTTAGTGAAATTCCCGTTATTCAGGCTGCACGACTGCTACTCAATGCCCGGTCGGCAGGGTTAAATTTTGCACCTTACGGGTTGCAGTTTGATCGCAATGCCATGTTTGCCAGAGGAGCTCGGCAAACCATCCATCAGCCTCTGTCTGAAGCGGAATGCCTCAGTGCAGATCAGCGCTTTCGTCACATCACGCTTGCACCCGAAAACGGCGTGGATTTTACATGGAAACGTGAATGGCGGCTGCCGGTGGATGAGTACGCATTTGACGCAGACCAGTGCAAGCTGATTTTGCCCAACCGTCAAGCATTGCTGTGGTTGAGACAGCATTTTTCCTCGCCAGTGACTGGCAATGTTCTTCTTCTGGAGGATCTTTTATGACCCTGGCATTGTCCCTCGGTGCATCACCACAGCATAGTTTATGGTCGCTAGACTCGCTACAAGACGCACTCCTGCTTGCAGCACATCATGCGGATAATGGGATTGAAACCTTGAATGCCGAAGGGGCACGAACGTTCTGGCGATACGCAGACTTTTATCCTCAGGCTATCGCCGCCAGTCATGCGCTGGCAGAAGCGGGAATAAAGCCAGGGGAACGGGTTTTGTTACGTCTGATCTGTCCGGCAGATTTTGTGCTTTCTCTCTGGGGATGTTTGTTGCTCGGTGCTGTTGCGGTGCCGATTGCCGCTGGACAACCTTGGCCGGAGGATGAGCAAGCTTTAACACAGGCACTGGCAGCCCTGAAGTTAATTCGTCCTGCGGCAATGATTGGCGCGGGTCGCGATCTGGCACATTTTCGTTTGCTTCAGCAAAACATGCCACAGGCACAGATGCCTGTTATTGACGCTGCGATGTTGCGCGCACTGCCTGCCAGTCATGAGTTGCCTCTGACGGCAGCACGAGGGAACGATTTAGCCATCATTTTCCCTACGTCAGGCTCTACCGGACAACCCAAGCTGGTAACTCAGAGTGTCCGTGCGCTGCTCGCAATGGCAGCAGGAAGCGCACAGATGAATAATTTTACGGATCAGGATGTTTTCCTGAACTGGATGCCTATGGAACACGTCGGTTCAGTGGCATTTTTGGTATTTTGCCTGTCTGCTGCGCGGCGAAACAAATCCATCTGGCCAACGCCTGGGTAGAAGACGATCTGGGTCGTTTTCCCCGTCAGATTGCGCAGAGTCGTGCTACGGTCGGCTGGGTACCTAACCATGTTTTCAGCCAACTGGCCCAATGCCAGCCCGCATCTGACTGGACTTCAGTAGCCTACGTTTTCTGGTTAATGCCGGAGAAAGTATCAGCGATCAGATGGATCACTTTGTCAGAAAATTCGCAGATTATGGTTTAACGGCTGCTGCATTGCGTCCAGCCTTCGGCATGTCAGAAACGTGTTCTGGACTGACCTGGTCAGCAGGAAACGGCAGTCGGATCAGAGGCTACATTGATTCAGGTATGCCAATCCCCGGCGCAAGCTTGCGTATCACGGATGCTGAGGGAGAGTTACTCCGGGAAGGTGAGGTGGGCGATTTGCATGTCCGTGGCCCTTCAGTGACCCGGGGATATTTTAATGGTGAGGCAGAAAGCTGCTTCCTGCCTGAGGGCTGGTTTGTGACCGGCGACCGCGCATTTCTGCAGCAAGGGCGGTTGTATATCACCGATCGTGAGGGCGATGGTATTGATGGGATCGCGATTCCCGGTTATCAGATGGAAGCCGAGCTGGAACGCCTTCCGGGCGTCCGTGCTGGCTACACCGCCGTATGTATGGCTGCCGGGCTTATCGGTATCTTCTACGTCGTCCAGGCAGGAGCCGATGCTCAGACCGTCTCAAGCCGAATAGCAAAGCGTGCAAAAGAAATTACAGATGCTGTGCCTTACCGTTTATTCCTGTGTGAAAGCCAGAATATCCCGCGAACATCCATCGGCAAAATTCAACGTAAGGTATTGCGTCGTCGTCTGGCCGGGATGATTGAACAGGAAGCGGTTGAATGAAATGTCATGCATTCGGTTATGCCGGTAGCAGCGACAACGCCTTCATCCCGCTCAAGGCTATATGGCCACGGGCATTATCGCTGCAACAATATGTCTATCCCGGGCGAGGAAGTCGTGTGTCGGCCGAGTTCGCCGTCTCGCTGGGGTCATTGGCGCGCCAGGCGGCGCAAGAGATCGATGTAGTGCAACCGGTGATACTTTTTGGTTACAGCCTGGGAGCGCTGGTGGCTTATGAAACGGCACGGGTCCTTCGCTGCCAGAATAAACCGGTGTCGGCTCTGGTTGTATGCGCGATGAATGCACCACATTGCCAGCAGCCGTCCCGGCAGGTACATCAAATGGATTTGCCTGAACTGACCCGTTATCTGGCAGATCTCGGTGGTACGCCGCAGGAAATACTGAACTCAACAGAACTCATGGCCTGGTTTGCCCCGGCGATACAGGCCGATTATCGTTTGCTTTATGACTATTCACCGCCTTCTGAGGGCGCGCTGGACTGCCCGATAGTGGCACTTTACGGTGAAGATGATCCGCTGACGACGCTGGCGGGGATTGAGGAATGGCATAGTTGCACCCGCGCCACTTTCGAATGCGGCAGCCTCCCTGGCGGACACTTCTTCCTGCAGAATCAGCCTGAAGCCATGACTTCATTGTTATTCAATCTGTTACCTTTCCCCATACTGAAGGAAATATCTGTATGAACGCAGATCTTTGTTTCGAATTTTGTGCAATGAACAGCCGTGTTGGTGATATCGCTGGCAACAGTCAGCGGATTCAGAAAGCCTGGCTGGAGGCGCAGGCACGTCATACTGACTTGCTGTTCTTACCGGAGATGGCGCTGTCCGGTTATCCGGCAGAAGATCTGGTGTTGCGGCGCGCCTTTATGCAGCAGATCAGGCAGGAAGTCGCTACCCTGATGGCGCTGTCGGTCAGAGCGGAGACGGCGTTAATGCTGACGACGCCGTGGTATGAAGAGGGAAAACTGATCAACAGCGCGCTGCTGATTGATAAGGGCGAAATTGTACAGGTTATCGCCAAATGCGAACTACCTAACTATGGTGTTTTTGATGAAGCGCGCTGGTTCCAGTCGGGCCAGTCACCTTGTCCGGTGACGTTCCGGGGGCAAAAACTGGGGGTGATGATCTGCGAGGATGTCTGGTTGCCGCGTCTGGCCCGGCAACTTAAACATGCCGGAGCGACAGTGCTGATTTCTCTCAATGCCAGCCCGTGGACACAAAACAAGCGTACTCAGCGCCTGCAAGTGCTGCGCCAGCGGGTCAGCGAAACCCGTCTTCCGCTGATCTATCTCAATCTGCTGGGAGGACAGGATGAACTGGTATTCGACGGGGGGGCACCGTATTGAATGCGCAGGGGAGTGTGGTCATGCATTGGCCCGCCTGGCAGGAACGGTCATTCACCGTTTATCTTGACGGACAAAGTGGTCAGCCGCGTCTGCCGTCGCCGGTGCCGGAGCCCGTTGAGGACCCGCTGGAGGATTTGTACCATGCATTGATGTCAGGCTTGCGTGATTACGCTGTGAAAAATGGTTTCGACAGCGTATTGCTAGGGCTTTCCGGCGGTATTGATTCGGCTCTGGTGGCGGTGCTTGCCGCTGATGCACTGGGTGCCGGGCAGGTTCGCGCAGTGATGTTACCTTCACGTTATAGCAGCCACGGAAGTATGGTGGATGCGCAGGAACTGGCGCAACGCAGCGGTATCATGCTTTATTCACTGCCAATAGCAGAGCCACATACCGCGTTAGAACACACACTTTCCGGGGTGCTGGGTGATGAACCCTTAAAAGATCTCATGGAGCAAAATCTTCAGGCCCGCACCCGCGGTACGCTCCTGATGGCGCTATCTAATCAGTGGGGATCTCTGTTGCTTTCTACGGGAAATAAATCCGAAGTGGCCGTAGGTTATTGCACGCTCTATGGCGATATGTGCGGGGGCTTTAATCCCATCAAGGATGTTTACAAAACGCTGGTCTACGCCTCTGCCAGTGGCGTAACCAACACCAGCCTCACCACGGATACCTGCGGGCTAGGGATGTTATCCCTCAAGAAATTCTGACCAAAGCGCCCAGCGCGGAATTGAAGCCGGGTCAGCAGGACAGTGATAGTCTGCCGCCTTACGAAACTCTGGATGCCTTGCTACGGCTACTGATCGAAGAAAACCTGACTTGGGAGGAAATTAAGGCTCAGGGTTTTGCGTCTGAGGATATCCATCGGGTTGCGGGATTGTTAGAGACAGCTGAATACAAACGACGTCAGGCTGCACCTGGCATTAAAGTCAGTGAGTTAGCACTTTCAAGAGAGCGGCGCTACCCCATCACTAACGGCTTTGTTTTGCCGGGGAATCACAATGCCAGCGAGGTTTTAAACGCATCATGATTGTGTCGAACATGTTGTTAACTTTCGTTCTCACTAATTTAGCGTTAAACGTAACGCCTGGTCCGGCGGTGATCCAGGTCACGAGCCATGCGTTTACTCAGGGCTGGCAGCGGGCACAACTATCTGTGTTGGGCATTTTGTGTGGTAACGCGGTGTATTGTCTGCTTTCTGCCGTGGGGTTGGGGGCATTGTTGATGGCGTGGCCTCATGTATATCAGATCCTGCGCTATGCCGGGGCTCTTTATCTGGTCTGGCTGGCGTTAAAACGTTTGTGGCAGTCTTCCAGGGGATCTACCCTGAAAATTGCACGTAAAGAGATGCATTCCTTATCTTCACTGTTTCGTGAAAGCTTTCTGTTGCAGCTTTCTAATCCTAAATCGCTCCTGTTTTTCTGCGCGCTGTTGCCGGTTTTCATTGGTGCTTCTGACGGACAGGGCGGGATAGCTATCCTTCTGCTCGGGCTGTTGGCTATAGCGCTGGAATATCCGGTGTTACTCGGCTATACACTGGCCAGTTCGACGCTGGCAAAACGTTTTAATCAGAGAAATGAACGCGGACGCAGAGTGATCGATGTGATTTGCGCGTTTCTATTGCTGTCTTCAGCATCACTGGTGCTTTTTGCCTGAGGGATACGGAGTTTTCATGTCAAAGGGTTATCGTCGTACAGGCAAAATTGTTTTGGGGTTTGTTGCTGGCATTTTTATATTGCTGCTGCTGTCCGGCATGGCCGGCTGGCTTGCATTGCATCAGAGCCTGCCCTCGCTGGACGGTATGCTGAAAGTATCCGGACTGGCGGGAGAAGTGAAGGTCACGAGGGACCAACGGGGGTACCAGATATTATTGCTGCAGATAGCCAATCGGCCTATTTTGCTCTCGGGTTTTTACATGGTCAGGATCGGTTTTTCCAGATGGATCTGTTACGGCGGAGCGCCGCAGGCGAGCTGGCAGCACTGGTGGGCAAAGGCGGGATCAGGATAGACCGGCAGCGACGGATATTTCAGCTGCGCGAGCGGGTCCGGCGTGAGTTATTGGCGCTGCCAGAAGATCAAAGACAACGCTTAGCGTCCTACACTGCCGGGGTAAATGCCGGCTTACATGCGTTGAAAAGCCGTCCATTCGAGTACTGGTTATTACGTACGTCACCGGAGTCCTGGCGTGATGAAGACAGTTTGCTGGTCATCGCTGCCATGTATTTCGACCTCCAGGGGACTCAGCCCGGCAGGGAATATGCACGTGGATGGATTGCCAGAAACAATCCTTCACAGGCCGGTTTTCTTTTGCCTGCAGGTAGTCGCTGGGATATGCCGCTTTCTGGTAACGTGCCCTTATCATCGGTAATTCCCAACACTGCACCGGACTGGTGGGGAAAACCTGGGGATACTGGCGGGATGAAAATCGGGGAGGATATGAAAGGAAGTAACGGCTGGCTGATCGTCCGGGATGGCAAAGCTTTTCTGGCAAATGACATGCATCTCGGACTGACGTTACCCGGAATCTGGTATCAGGCGCAGATTCAATATGTGCAGCAAAATGAAAAGATAAAGCAGGCCGGGATCACGCTTCCCGGTGTGCCTTTCTTAATCAGTGGCAGTAATGGCAATATTGCCTGGGTTTTACTAATAGTTATGTTGACACATTCGATTGGGTCATCTTGGATAGCAGCGTAAAAGTACGCTCAAAACAGTTTATGCTGGCAGTGAGCCATGGCCCGGCGCAAACATTCACGGCTCGCACCAGCGACTGGGGACCTGTGGTATCAACCCCCTAGGTGATATGGCGATGCGATGGGTCATTGAACTACCCGGATCGCTTAACCTTAACCTGATGGAAATCGGTGAAGAGAAAAGTGTTGATGCAGCCCTGGAGACAGGGAAACGCGCGGGGATCCCGGTGCAGAATCTTCTGGTTGCCGACAGTCATGGTAATATTGGCTGGACCTTGGCAGGAGCACTACCCGAACGTTTGTCTCCTGGACAGCAAAACACATTTCCGCTTCAAGCTACGCCGCAGAGTCGGTGGCGTGCAGAGTCTCTTGCCCCCGATCGCCACCCACAGCGCGTTAATCCAGCGGAAGGTGATATTGTTACGGCGAATAATCGCCTGCTGTTTGATAATACAGGAGATGAACTCGGTGACGGCGGCGCGGACATGGGGGTTCGTTCTTTTGCTATTTCACAGAAGCTGAAATCGAAAATTTCTGTCAACGTCCGAAGCATGAATGAGTTGCAACTGGATAATCAGGCACTGCTGCTGCAGTCATGGCGTGACTGGTTGCTGCATAGTCTGGGCCAGCATCAGGCAGGAGAAGCCTCTGACCTCATACAGATGCGCGCCCTGCTGGCTGCATGGGATGGCAATGCCAGCGACGGTTCGGCCGCTTATGCACTCATCGCCCGATGGCGAGATGATCTCTACTCAACTCTTTTCAGTGGGCTGGACAGCCTAATGTCAAGCCAGTGGCCGCAGGCTATTTACCGGCGTGCTAATCCTCGCTGGGATGAAACCTTATTTACCTTGATGCATGCGGGAAAATGGATGCCAGAAGGCAAACGCAGTTGGGAAGATTTTACGCGTCTTACATTAAGTATTACTTGGCACGAGATGGCAGCAGGACATACGACCTGGGGTGATATAAATCGTAGTAATTATGCGCATCCGCTGGCAAAATCCCTGCCATTAGTGGGGCGTTACTTGCGTTCACCTGCCGTGGCGTTGTCTGGGGATAATAATGTTATTCATGTAAGTCGACCTTCATTTGGCGCTTCTGAGCGAATGGTCGTTTCACCTGGTGATGAGCAGCACGCAATCCTCAATTTACCCTCGGGTCAAAGTGGTAATCCGCTGAGTCCGTGGTGGCTAAATAATTTTTCTGACTGGACGCAAGGGTATGCTCAGTCAATGTTGCCGGGAAAAGCTAAACATCAATTAATTTTAGAAGGATCAAAAAGTAAATAGTGAAGTACCCCAGCGCTTTTAGCCTGGGGCAGTTCAATTTGCAATAAGAGTTATTACATTTTCTTCAAATAGGCAATAATTTCCTGAGAATACTGTGCCGGATTGGAATTTATTTGTTAGCGACGTTGTCAATCTTAAGTGAAATTTCTGAGTGTTAATATCAATATTAATTATGGCTGCTGCAGAAAAATCAAAAAAAGCATTAACTTCAGGCCAAAGCGCCTTATACAAGCTCTCTTTGGCTGAAAAAGTAATTAACAACGCAAGGTCGTAAGGCATTTCTGTTGTTTGCAAATAAATTTGTTCTTGCGTCGATGTGAATTGATCGGCAATACTGATGAACACTTCCGGATTTCTAATCTCCAAATCAACCCCGATTAAGGTCAAATTATCTACATGTGCGACAACGGCGATTGCACGATTATCAGTGTGAGAGATGGAACCTATCAGCCCTTCAGGCCATAATGGAACTCTGGCTGATGAAACTGCAACCTGTTTGTTAAAAAAACCAAGTAAATTCATTGCCATATTTGCGCACAGTCGGCCAGAAAAAAACTCAGCCCTTCTTTTAATGACGGATTCCCTTATTTTTTCGGGGAGGTGTATATTATAATCGTTGTAAAGTTTGTCTTGATAAAATTTAATATCATAAAAAACAAAATAACTACCAACCCCTTTAGGTAGAAAAGTAAAATCAGTAATAATAGGCGTTAAAAACCCGTTGTTATTCTTATTCATAGCCATTTCCTTAATGCATGATGTATTTTATACTATCATATACCCTACAAAGAATGTCACCGATACGTGAAGACCTGCAGGATCCTGAGACGGTTTACTTCATTCAGTTTGAAAAATTCCTCACCAGAAGCCGTCATAACAGGATCCTGGTAAGGTCGACAGTAGCGGCGAGGTAAACTTTGCCATGATAACCAAAATGCGCATAATACATCTTATGTTAAATAAGGTTTCCAGTTACGCACTCACCCAGACCGTTTACGCCTTTACTGATTCACCCCTTCTTATAGTCCATCTCTTACACTGCCAGCATCCCTTTAGCACAGTAATAAGGGTGCTGGCACAGAGTCGTTATAACCCCTGAGAAACGCTCATTCCTTTCTGGATTGTCAGCCCCGACAATATGTCAAAGAACTGATGGAAAGTGCCGGCAAGTAAGTACAGGTGCTGGGAATCCTCATCACCTGCGATGTCATAATCCTGTTTTGCATCATCGACGTGCAGGCATGACCGGTCCCAGTAATAAACCCCGGATTGCTCACCTTCCGTAATCAGAATATAACCGTTATCACCCGGATCAATACCGATAATGACAGCATTCTCGACGAAAGAAAGCTCATCAAGGAGCTCATCATTCATAACGGAAATATCATAATTTTCTTTGCTGACATCGTGACCGAATAAAGCATCAAATGATACGTAACCGTTATCAACTTTATCAAAAGGTAAGTCACAGTAGTCGGGTGACTCGACTCTCAGTCCGTTATATTTCGCCAGAAAATCCCTGTAATCATCAGGAAAAGTAACCGCAAAGTTTTTGGCAAGCAGATCGATATCTGACTGACCAAGCCCTGCACCCGTTAAAATAGCCACCCGCGCCTCCTAAGCTCTGTTAACAGTTAGCTTTGATATGAGACACACTACCCCTGTGTGTGAACCGGCGGTGTATTTTCTTTGGAACTTCCTGCATTGTGACGCCATTTTCATGATGATGCCAGGTATTCACGTCATAATTCGCCATGCCTTTGCTTGCCTGAGCATCCGCTTTGCCAAAGTCACCCCCGGAGACTTACTGTGGTCGCCCTTCAAATCCGGAACGTCCACGCTCTGTCTTTCGTATGGGGTAAAGTCCGGGTAACCGTCAGGGTAACGGACGACGTTCCCTTCCCAGTCCTGATAAACCCACGCCCTGCCGTCTGTTTCCTGCCAGACCGTGCCACCTTTATCCAGCCATTTAGACATATCTGGTGAGTTCAGCGGTTTTCCGGTGCGACGTGAAGGGGGTGATTTCCGGGGCCTTGGCGTCGGCAGCCTGGGGGGGCATCAAAATTTTCAGCGATGGATGTGGAACTTAACATGGTAGCTGCGGAGTCCGCTATGAGCGAAGAACGGACGTTTGAGGTTGTTCTTAAGCCCTTCTGAGGTAATCTGATATCTGTCCGTAAAACTCAGGTTGATGCTGTTTTAGCAAGTAATGTGGTCCGGGTCCGTATGATGATTTTACTGGCGGAATTATGTATTAATCGACGACAAGTAATTCAGAGGCTTAAGACAATATCTGCTTCGCCAGACGCAATGAATCTGAAATATTACTGTAAAAGGGATTTAAGCAGACTCTGACTTACTGCAACTTTCTCAGTGACAGCTTTGTCGTTTATCAATCAGGCTATAAGTCAGACTTAAGAGGAAAAGTTATGTTTAAAGGTCTAAGCGCGTTTCCACTCACTCCGTTTATATCAGGCTCTCCTGATGAGAAAAGCTTCCTGAGAATACTGAGAAGACTGACAGATGCGAAAGTCGATTCTCTCGGCGTGCTTGGGTCGACAGGCAGTTACGCCTATATGACCCGTGAACAACGTGAGCAGATAGCCAGACTGGCTGTAGACAATGCCGATAATATTCCAGTAATGGTGTGTGTTGGAGCAGTAAGCGCAGATGAAGTGTTACGGCTGGCTGATGATGCGCAGGAAGCTGGCGCCAGTGCTTTGCTCCTGCCTCCACTTTCATACCAGGCACTATATGAAGAAGAAGTATACGAACTCTTTGAAATGGTAGCCCGCAATGTCTCGGTTCCCCTCTGCGTCTATGACAATCCTGGAAAAACCCATTTTACCTTCTCAGATAACCTGCACCGTAAAATTGCAACTCTGCCAGCCGTACATTCGCTCAAAATTCCGCCCGTTCCTTCGGATATGGAAGCTGCCGCTTCCAGGGTCAGGAACCTACGCGGTATATTGCCTGCAGACGTGACAATCGGCATCAGTGGTGACAGCTCTGCTGCTAACGGCCTTATAGCCGGCTGTGAGGTCTGGTATTCTGTATTTGGTGGTCTTTTCCCTGATGTGGCAAAGAAAATAACAGATGCGGCAGTGGCAGGTGACCACACGGCAGTAAGGGAACATCACGGACGACTCAGCCCACTTTGGGCGCTTTTTCATCAGTACGGAGGTGGTTTTAGAATCATCGCAGCTGCTGCCAGTATTCTTGGAGTGGCTGATGAAAACTGCCTACCTCGTCCACTATTGCCTATTCGGGGTGAAAGGTTTGCTGAGCTGAAGCACGTCATATCCAGTCTTGAACTTACTTAATTGCTTCTTTGGACGTATGGAAGATGTCCGCTTTGAGCGAGGAGCGGACCTTGATCGATTACAACTTATTTATCGACGTACTCTATATCTGACCTGCAAGATAAAAACCACCAAAAATATATATGTTTTAACGAATGTATAGTTGCTCGCTACCCCCTACTTAGCGATACTGCTCACTGTTTGTTAAACAGGAGTTTTAATGCTCCAGCTCAATCCTCTACAGCTTTTCAAAACGCTTTCTGACGAAACACGGCTCAGTCTGGTGCTGTTGCTGCGGGAAAAGGGAGAACTTTGCGTCTGCGAACTCACATCTACTCTCAGAGAATCTCAGCCCAAAATTTCTCGTCATCTTGCATTACTTCGGGACGCCGGTCTGCTTATCGACAGGCGTGATGGCAAGTGGATTCATTACCGGCTGTCACCTCATATGCCCGCTTGGGCGGCAGCTGTAATTGAACAGGCTTATCTGTGCCAGCGGGATGACATCCTGCAGCTCAGCCAGCAGGCTGAGCTGGACAATGTAACCACCAACGGCAAGCCAATCTGCATTTAAATTTTTTAATTATTCATATGCGTTTTAACGTATGTGTATCTTTAAGCTCTCTGCGCCAGGTCTGACAGGTGCAGTATCAAAGGAGAGTATATGTTTCTGGCGGGTGCGATTTTTGTTCTGACGCTGGTACTGGTTATCTGGCAGCCGAAAGGACTGAGTATTGGCTGGAGTGCCGTTATCGGGGCCGCTCTGGCGCTACTGACCGGCGTGGTGCATATCGGTAATATTCCTGCGGTATGGCAGATTGTCTGGAATGCGACGGCCACGTTTATCGCGGTCATCATCATCAGCCTGCTGTTAGATGAGTCCGGCTTTTTTGAGTGGGCAGCACTCCATGTTTCCCGCTGGGGAGGCGGCAGAGGAAGGCTGCTGTTCACCTATATTATTTTGCTGGGCGCGGCAGTGGCATCGCTGTTCGCCAATGACGGCGCGGCGCTTATCCTGACGCCAATCGTTATTGCCATGCTCCTGGCGCTGGGCTTCAGTCCGGCTGCCACGCTGGCATTTGTAATGGCAGCGGGCTTTATCGCGGACACTTCCAGCCTGCCGCTGATCGTGTCGAACCTGGTCAACATCGTCACGGCGGACTTCTTTAAGCTGGGCTTCAGTGAGTATGCTTCCGTCATGGTGCCGGTGAATATTGCTTCCGTGGTGGCTACCCTGGTGATGCTGCATCTGTTTTTCCGCAAAGAGATACCGGCAACCTATGACCTGGCGAAGCTGAAAGCGCCAGCGGAAGCTATACGCGACATGCGCACCTTTCGGGCTGGATGGTTTATTTTACTTCTGCTGCTGGTCGGATTTTTCGGCCTTGAGCCCCTTGGAGTACCGGTCAGCCTGGTGGCAGCGGTTGGGGCGTTTGTTCTCTGGCTGGTTGCCCAAAAAGGACAGGTTATCGACACCCGCAAGGTGCTGAAAGGTGCGCCCTGGCAGATAGTCATTTTCTCGCTGGGCATGTACCTCGTGGTATATGGCCTGCGTAACGCCGGCCTGACAGATTACCTCTCTGCTGCTTTGAACCGTTTTGCTGAGCACGGCGTCTGGGGCGCCACACTTGGCACCGGCTTCCTGACTGCGGCACTCTCTTCCGTAATGAACAACATGCCTACCGTGCTGATTGGCGCGCTTTCGATTGACGGCAGCACGGCTCTGGGCGTGGTGAAAGAGGCAATGGTATACGCCAACATCATCGGCTGCGATCTCGGCCCGAAAATCACACCCATTGGCAGTCTGGCGACACTGCTGTGGCTGCATGTGCTGGCTCAGAAAAACATCACCATCAGCTGGGGCTACTACTTCCGCGTGGGCATTGTGATGACCCTGCCGGTACTTTTTGTGACGCTGGCGGCGCTGGCCCTGCGCCTGTCTTTTCAACCTTAACCCCGGGGCTGCGTCTGTGCAGCTCCTTAACGGAGTACCGTTTATGACTGATATCACTATTTATCACAATCCGGCCTGCGGAACGTCCCGTAATACTCTGGCGCTTATCCGTAACAGTGGCGTGGAGCCAACAGTGATTTTGTATCTGGAGATGCCACCATCCCGCGACGAGCTTAAAAAGCTGATAGCTGATATGGGTATTAGCGCACGCGCCCTGCTGCGCAAAAATACAGAGCCGTATGAGCAGCTGGAGCTGGCAGAAGACCGGTTCAACGATGATGAACTGCTGAATGCGATGCTGGCTCACCCTATCCTCATCAACCGCCCGTGGTTGTGACGCCGCTCGGCACAAGACTCTGTCGTCCGTCTGAAGCGGTTCTGGACATTCTGCCTGACCCGCAGCAGGGAGCATTTACGAAAGAGGACGGCGAAAAAGTCATTGATGAACACGGAAACCGGATCAGCCACTGATTTTTTCAGTGTGCTGCCGGCAGGAAGGGAGACGCAAAAACAGAAGCCGGCAGATGCCGGCTTTTTTCATATACTGCGCTGATTAACCCGCTCAGAGAGCTGCGCGGCACTTTCTTTCCTTTCGCTGTAGCGATCGGTCAGGTACTCACTGCGCCCGCGCGTCAACAGAGTGAACTTCATCAGCTCCTCCATTACGTCCACGATGCGATCGTAGTAAGGCGAAGGCTTCATGCGACCATCTTCATCAAATTCAGCCCAGGCTTTTGCCACGGATGACTGATTCGGGATAGTAATCATACGCATCCAGCGCCCCAGAATGCGCATCTGATTAACTGCGTTGAAAGACTGCGAGCCGCCGCTGACCTGCATGACGGCCAGGGTTTTTCCCTGCGACGGGCGAACCGCACCTGACGTCAGCGGTATCCAGTCAATCTGCGCCTTCATGATGCCGGTCATAGCGCCGTGACGCTCTGGGGAGCACCAGATCATGCTTTCCGACCAGAGAACCAGTTCACGCAGTTCCACAACTTTGGGATGCGTTTCAGGGGCATCATCAGGCAGTGGCAGACCGGACAGATTAAAAATTTTCACCTCTGCACCCATTGCCGTCATCAGCCGGGCGGTTTCTTCCGTCGTCAGCCGGCTATAAGATCGTTCCCGCAGCGAGCCGTAGAGCATCAGAATGCGGGGCGGGTGCGCCACTTCTGCAGCCCTCAGCTTATCTTCCGTCAGCGGCACGTCCAGGAGTGAAGTATCAACATTTTTCAGGGTATCGTTCATGTCATTCACAATGAGGTCTCTTCGTGAGTCGTCGCGGGTGACAGGCTGCAGCTACTGCCTGCGCAGCATTCTTCTGTAAGAAAGGCCATCAGTTGTTCAAGCTGCGTATAGGAAGGTCTGCAAAACAAGGTACGGCTCTGCCGTTCCTGGCTGATCAGGCCCGCGGACATCAGCGCCGAAATATGATGACTGAGCGTGGAGGGCGGAATACCGAGGCGCTTCTGCAGAACACCGACTGGCAGGCCGTCATGACCCGCTCTCACCAGCTCCCGGTATACGCTAAGACGGGTCGGGTGCCCCAGCTCCCGAAGCGCATTTGCTGCTGTTTTTAAATCCATACGCCCTCCTTGAACTATATTTCCAGAATAATAGAAATATAATCAGCGTCAAATATTTTTCCCCGGAATGGATGGCTCGCCCTTATCCCGGTTCGGTCCAGCAGAGGAAGGATGACGACGCCAGATCACTATGGAAATCGCCGTGATGAACAGGGTAAGGATGGCAGATAAAAGCAGCGTGCCGGGTGTGCCGTATTGCTCCAGCAGTATGGCGTAAACTGACGGCGCGAGCGCCGTGAGCAAAAAAGCGGGTGACAGCAGTAAGCCTGTTTTACGGGCATACTGCTGCGGATCAAACAGCAAAAGAGGCAGGACGGCCTTAATGACCGTACTCAGTCCGTTTACAGCCCCGTAACTCAGAATAAAGATGGCTGTAGCCACCGGGGTAACATTCCCTGCAAGGCCAACCAGAAAGCATAATGGCAGAATAATGCCGGTAAACAGGCTCAGACGGATCGCTGAAGTACGTGCACCGGAAGCCACGTCCAGCAGTCTGGCGCTCACCTGTCCCACCCCCACAACATACCCGCTACGGCGGGCATACCATAAGCGGCCAGTATCTGAGGAAAATGAGCGGACACGCCGGTGGAAACAAAGCTTATCAGCGCTATCAGCGTGGCGTACCACAGGCCGCTGATGAAGGCTTTCCGGTCTTCTGCTGGTCCGATCGCCTGAAGAGCGGGCTGCCCGGCAACGGGAGGTTGACGCCGATAACCTGCCGGAACGGTGGTCAAAAAAAGCAGGCTGACAATGCCTGCACAGCCGTAAACGATAATGGCATGCCGCCAGTCGGTAAAGTGCAGTAGCGCAGCGCCAGCAGGCCAGAACGCGACTGACGCGAGACCACCCAGCAGTGTGACCAGGGTGATTGCCCGGCGGGCCTCTGCGCCTGCAATTTCTACAAGCAGCGCAAATGCGGCATCATACAGGGCAAGTCGCATGCCAGCTCCCATCAGGAGCCAGACGGCAACCCACGATGTTGTTGAATGGGTAAAAGCCATCAGAAAACAACCGAGGACTATGACGAAGGTTCCCACCATCATCACCGTACGCCCGCCGGTACGTGCTATAAGGGGGCCGGTAAGTGGCGAGACAAGCCCCATAACAAGCATGGCAATAGTCAGCCCGGAGAATGTCACAACTGGTGACCGGCCTGTCTCCGACATGATGGCGGTCCCGAAGACCCCCGGCATATAGAATGTGATACCCAGTTGATTAGCTGCGTCATGCCAATGCAGAAAATGGTGCGGCCTGTCAGATGCCCGTCAGTCAACCCGTGCTCTCCGGAAATGTGGCGTCGCCCTGCCCGAGCGTACGCTGCATGATGACCGTATCAAGCCAGCGTCCGTGCTTGAAGCCCACAGATCTGAGCGTTCCTGTAATGCTGAAGCCTGCCGCGCGATGCAGGGCAAGAGAGGCGCTATTTTCGCTGTTTCCAACTACGGCCACGAGCTGGCGAAAGCTACGGTCCTCTGCCCATGTGACCGCACTCAATAACAACTTTTTTCCGATCCCCTGGCCCTGAAAGTTGGGGGCAATATATACAGAATTCTCCAGGGTGAATCTGTAGGCACACCGTTCCCGGTAGAGTGACAGGTAGCAGTATCCGCGGACATTGCCGTCCTCAACAGCCACAAACCAGGGCAGTCCTGCTGCACGCACCTTTTTCAGGCGGGCTGTCATTTCAGCCGGATCCGGCGGTTCAGTTTCAAAAGTGGCGGTGCCATGCAATACGTGATAAGCATAAATCTGCTGGATGGCAGGAATATGTCGTTCATCTGCTTCGGTTATTTCCATCGTTACGGCTCCTTCTGCGGTCATAAGCAGAGACTAACCGGAATGAATAATTTCAGACAGGCAGCAGGACTTATCAGCGGCATAAGGAAAATTTTGGCATGGCAAACCTGAACCTCGATCACCTGGCTACTTTCAGACTGGTCGTCAGCCGGGGCGGTTTCTCCGGAGCGGCTGAAGCACTTGGTCTGTCGCAGCCGGCAGTGAGCCTGCATATAAGACAACTGGAGCAGGCGCTTCAGGTCCGGCTTATTGAGCGAACCAGCCGGGGAGTAAGGCCCACGCCAGCCGGGCTGACTCTCGTTGAGCACAGCATGAAAATTGATGCAGTGGTAAGTACAGCAGTTGAATCGGTGTGCCAGCATTCTGATGAGATAACCGGCACTGTTACTGTTGGCACAGGCGCAACGGCCTGTATTCATTTACTTCCCCCTTACTACAGCAACTGCGGCAGGCCCATCCCCTGCTGAAGGTGGACGTACGCACAGGTAACACTTCCGATATAGTGCGGGGCGTGGAGGAAAATCGTATTGATATTGGCCTGGTGACTCTGCCAGCTGCAGGTAAAAACCTGAGCATCATCCCGCTGGGTACGGATGAGTTTGTTGTCATCATGGAAAAGGATGCATCAGAGCCGAGTGCGAAAATATGGAATCCGGGCGCTTTGCTGCCGCTGCCGCTGATTATCTTTGAACCGGGAAGCGGGACACGCGCCCTGATTGACCAGTGGTTCCGGGAGACGGGACATATTGCCTGCCCGGTCATGGAGCTTGGCAGTATCGAAGCTATTAAAAGAATGGTCCGTGCCGGTCTTGGCTACAGCATTGTTCCCAGAATGTCCGTTGCATGCATTGAGGAAAGATCGGGGCTCGATCTTTACTCTGTGACGCCCTCTCTTCACCGGACTCTCGGGACAGTCATGCGGGAAGACCGGATTGTAAGCAGAGGTATCAGTGAAGTGCTGAAAAACCTAAACAGCAGTTTTGCAAAAAACGAAATCAGATAAATATTCTTCGATATCTAAACCGGACAGGTCTACTCTCTCCGGCGAAGTATCACTACAGCTTTTACCAGCTACCAATGTCCGCTTTTGGCACAGAGCGGACCATGCAACTTAAGTCTCATGATAATAAGCCGGGCAACGATGCCCGGCTTATTATTTGCCGTCCTACCGGAATGACACGCCGAGATTGACCAGACCGTAGTAGCCGCCTGCCTCGCCGCCGTGCAGCGACTCAGACCAGCCGCCCTGTACGCCCAGCGTCACGTTCTGACGGATGCGCGCGTTCACACCTCCGTTCAGGCCCACGCTGGTGCCCGACAGGTTATTCCGGAATGATGCCTCTGAGCCCGCCACGCCCGGCGCGGACGCCGTAAATCCGCTGTGTCCGGCGTACGACTGTGTCACCGACGGTGTCACCCACCAGGCCAGCGTTGCCTTCGCGTCCTGCGGCGTGCCCAGCTTCAGACCGGCGCGCACCGACTGCCGGCGGCTGTCAGACCAGCTCAGCGAGGCTGCCTCGTCCTGGCCGTCGTTCAGGCTCAGGCCCTGCACCGTGTACTGAAACTGCGGCTCCAGTGCCAGAGCAGGACTGACGGAGAAGGCCTGCCCCACTTCTGCCGACGCCAGCCAGCCCGTGCCGTGGGTTGACAGGCGCGTGTCGTCATTTGAGGCTGCCTTCAGGTTGTGGCGGCTCGCCTGCAGCAGGCCGTCAATATGCAGACCGGCATGGCTGCGGCCTGACACGTAAGCGCCGCCAGTGTAGACCGTGTCACGGTCCGTGCCGGCGTCCGCACTGCCGCCGTCACGCCACACGTCGCTGCGCATCAGGCCGGTGGCACCAAAGATGCCCGCGCGCCAGTCGGCGTCTGCGCCGTCAAGCTGCCACAGGTCGCCGCCCAGCTGGAAGAAGCTGTAGGCGCTGCTGCTTTCCGGTACGCTGCCGCCCGTGAGGCTGCCGCTGTCTGGATGGCGGAGCTGGCCGGCGGCCACGCGGCCCCAGACGCGGCTGTCCGGCGCGTAGTGGAAGCGGGTGTCGGCCGAGCCCGCCACCAGGCGGTCATAGTCCATCGACAGTGACGGCATCGCCGCGTAGCTCCACATGCCGTCACGGTAATTCACCGGCCCGGCCGGAACAGTGTCGTTACTGGCTGAACCACTCTGCGCGGTCTGCTGAGACGTCAGGTACCAGCTCTGGTCAGCGTTGCGGTACAGACTGTAAGAGTAGGCACCGGCAGCCAGGGGCTGCGTCATGCTGAACGCGCCTGCATCCGTGGTGGCTCCGTTAACGGCCTGAATAACCGCAATACCGTTGCCGGTGGTCTGTGCCCCAGACCGCCGCGGTTGAGCACGCGTAGTCCCGTTCTGCCTGAGGCCCGGCCGCCGTCGATGATGACTTTATCAACCGGAGAACTGCTGTCGCCCGCTACGGTGTTGAGGGTGATGGTGCCGCCGTTGCCGATCAGATTGGTTGCCGTCAGGGTATGCGGGGTAAATGCCCCCTGCGACGGCACAAACACGATGCTGCCGGCGTTGGTCAGGGTGTCCACCAGGGAGTCGCCAGTGATGTTCCAGGTACTGCTGCTGTCGATGTTCACGTCTGTGGGGTCGATGATACCGGTCAGCGTGGCGCTGTTAATCAGCGACAGTGTGGTACCGGCCTGGGCGATGATGTTCGTGAAAGCCTGTAACCCGTCCATCACCAGCGAGCCGGCGTTGAGGTTGACCTGAGACTGGCTGAGGGTTCCACCCAGCGTCAGCAGGCCCGTGCCGTTCTTGGTGAGCTGGCCGCTGCCGGTGAGATTGGTGTTAAGTATGGCACTGGTGCTGGTGTCATAAGTAGTGACACCTTCGTTAACAAAGCTGTTATTTGCAAGGGTCAGGACGGCGCCGTCGGCGATATTCAGCAGGCCTCCCGTAGCAACAGTTGTACCTGACGCAATCCCCCGCTACTGACCGACAGCAAACCGCCGCTATTAATCGTCGCCTGCAAGGCTGTGCCGCCGCTTAATACGGATAATTTTCCGTCAGCATTAACAACCGTGCCCAGCGCTTTGCCGAATACGCTCTCAGTACCTCCGGCATTAACAACAGTGCCGCTGGAAAAATCGCCGGACTGCACGGTCAGCAACCCACCGTTTTCCAGAAGCACATTTTTTGCCTGACCGCCACTGACCGAGAAGGTACCGCGCGCATTTGTTCCACTCACTACCGCACGGGTGCTGGCCTGTAACGCTGCACCGGACGCCTGAGTCAGGCCTGACACGATACCACCGTCAGCAACAGCAACAGTACCGCCTGAGTTAGCTGAGGCACCGGTTGCAGAACCGCCTGAGCTCACACTGAGCGTACCACCTGAATTTACGCTGGCACTGGTGAGCGAACCACCGTTATTAACCACAGCAAATCCTGCGTCGGTAACGGTTGTCCACGTCGCAACGGCACCATTATTAATATACTGCGTGCCGCCAGAAACAACGGTGGAGGTCACCGTGCTGCCTGAAAACACATTCATGATACCGCCCGTGTTGACCGCAGTACTCAGTGCTGAACCGCCACTCATGACGTTAACCATACCGCTGCTGCTTACACTTGTGCCGGATGCTGCTCCGCCACTGTAAACGTTCTGCGTACCGCCGGCAGTGACACTGGTTGACGTAGCATTACCGTATACCGTTTGAGCCCCTCCGGACAGCGTGGTCGAAGATACAGTGCCTCCCGCATTAATATACTGGTATCCCCTGTGTTTACCGCTGTCGACGATGTCACACCACCATTATTGACGTATTCAGTTCCGCCAGAATTCACCAGTGACGATTTTGCGACACCACCGTTCTGGACATACAACGTTCCGCCGTTGATTACTGAAGAAATGACTGAACCGTAGTTGTTAATGTAACCATAACCGCTGACTGTTGCCCCGTAACCAGTGCCGCCGTACATGATGTACTGCTGGCCTCCTGAAACCAGAGCGGAACTGGTCGTACCGCCACTGTATACCTGTTCATAACCACCACTTTTGATTGTGGTACTGACTGCGGAGCCGCCGGCTTCAACAAACAGTCTGCCGCCGTTTTCCAGTAAGAGGCTGTTTGCATGACCGCCACTGACCGAGAAACCGCCGAGCACGTTGGTGCCGCTTACGGTTGCGCCGGTGTAAGTCTGCAACGCGCCTCCGGAGGATTGCGCGACGGTAGCGGCAGAACCGCCGTCATAGACGACCAGAATGCCGCCAGAGTTAATGGCTGTGCTGACAGCAGAACCCCGCTGCTGACGTACTGAACGCCGTTCTGCCTGATGACGGTGCCGGAGGCATTGCCGCCAGTCTCCACGAACAGCGCGCCGCCATTTTCCAGCAGCAGACTGTTTGCCTGTCCGCCGCTCACGGAGAAACTGCCAAGAACGTTGGTGCCGCTTACGGTTGCCCCCGTGTATGTCTGGAGTGCGCCACCGGAAGACTGCGCCACTGTAGCTGCAGAACCGCCGTCATAGACGACCAGCATGCCGCCAGAGTTGACAGTGGTGCTGACAGCAGAGCCTCCGTTGACAACGTACTCAATCCCGCCCTGGTTAGCGGTCGTACCCGAAGCATGGTTACCTGACAGCACATATAAAAAACCGCCGTTTTCGAGCAACAGATTACTGGCCACTCCGTTGCTGACAGAGAAATTGCCGAGTGCGTTCGTGCCGCTGACAGTCGCGCCCGTGTAGGTCTGCAGTGCGCCGCCCGACGACTGCGCCACACTGCTCGCACTGCCGCCGCTGTAAACGGTCAGCGTTCCGCCAGTCCTGATTGTTGTGCTGACCGCAGAGTTGCCGTTTTCCACGTACAAAAAGCCACCATTTTCCAGCAGGACATTGCTGGCAAGGCCACTGCTGACAGAAAATCCGCCCAGCGTGTTGGTGCCGCTTACCGTTGCGCCCGTCCATGCCTGCAATGCTCCCCCGGCTGACTGCGCCACCTGTGTCGCGGTGCCACCGTCATAAATCCGCAGCGCACCGCCTGACCGTACAGTGGTACTGACGGCAGACTGACCACTTTGCACATACAGAAATCCGCCGTTTTCCAGTAGCAGACTGTTCGCCTGGCCATTGCTGACAGAGAATCCGCCGAGCGCATTTGTGCCGCTGAGAGTTGCACCGGCATACGCCTGAAGTGCACCGCCGGAGGCCTGGCTGATACTGGTGGCAGTGCCACCAGAGGCGACGTTGAGAAAGCCGCCAGAGTTCAGTGCGGTACTGGTGGCCGTGCCGCCGCTGCTCACATAAAGATGACCGCCCGATGTGACTGCTGTGCCCGTGGCAGTACCGCCGTTATTGACGCTGATCGTTGGCAGGTAATAGCCGACAAACGCGGAGCCACCAACATAGCTGCTGGTCGCCAGCCCACCGCTGTTTACATTGAGGGTTCCCCCGCCTGATACTACGGCGCTGTTGGCAGTGTCCCTGAGTTAAGCGTGAGGGGGTTATAATAGGTAACATGTGAGCCATTATAGGTAGCCGCCGCCGCCGCGCCCGCCACGCCCAGCAGCAGGAGCGCTCCCGCCACCTTCTTCACCGCCAGCGGCGGACGCCCGCCGCTGCCTGCCTTTTCTGACGCCACTATCCACGCCTGACGCGCTGCACTCCAGACTATCCGGTACGCTCTGTTCATATCCCTGTCTCTCTCATTTTTTATTGTTTTCCGGCACGGGCAATGTGCCGGGTATCGCTTCTGCTGTGTGGCGCCGGTTTACTCTGTGCGCAGCTGCGCGTGGAGCCGGTCAATGACGCCGCTGACCTGTTTTCCTGTGATAAGTCGTGTGCACTCAAACTGACGCTCCGTGCCTTTGTGGCGCGGACACCAGAAAAAATCTTTGTGGTCAAAGTTCTCGTGCGTGCTGTCCCAGCAGCCGCTGCAGCCGTGGCTGCTGAACACCCGCCAGGGGGTATAAAACTCGGCGTTCGGCAGGCTGAAACCGCTGATGAGCACCACCGGTATCTTTGCCGCCCAGGCAAGCCAGGAGAGACCGCTGGCCAGGCCAATAAAGAAGCTGGCGTGCCTGAGCAGATCGACCCGCGCCTGCAGCGGCAGCGCGCCGGTAAAGTCCTCGGCGCCCCGGGGAATGTGGTTCCAGACGAAGCCGTGCCCTGTGGTTGCCTCACGGTCGATGCACAGTACCCGGTAGCCCAGTGATTTCAGGTGCGCCACCACCTCTGCCCAGCCGTGGCCGTTGTTCCAGAACTTGGCCTGGCAGGTGGACTGTACGGCGATGCAGACGTAAGGTTCGGCGATGGTGCGGGGTGCAGAGAGGTCGAGACGGGGCGCCTCTTCTCTGGGGTCAGTGCCGAGGATATACCCCGCAGTGCGGTGGAACCCCACCTGGCGAAAATCGACGGGCTGATGCGTGTCGTTGCCGCCAAAAAACAGCCCCACGCGATAAGTCGCATAAGGTGCGGAATTCCGGACGGCATCGGGCGGCGAAAAGCGGATGTCCGGATACTGGCTTTCCAGCAACGCGATAATATTCGGCGCCATGGTGCACTCAAGCCGGCAGCCGTGAAGCTGGCGGAAGCGCTCGGCATAATGAAACCAGCCCAGCAGGTCACCCAGGGTGCCGGTGGGAAAGGAAATCAGCACGTCACGGTTTTTAAGGGACAGGGTTTCGTCCAGCAGGGGAGCGGTCTCATCCCCGCGCCACACCTGAATACGGAAGCGGACAAAATATTTCTTGGCGGAAGTTACCCAGCCTGCGCCGGTTTCGCACCGGAACAGAACGTTACCGGAGTCGTCATCCAGCAGCGCGACGCGCCAGCGCCCCTCCGGCAGCAGCACCCGTGCCCCGTCGTTGAAGTCGTAACGAATACCACATGGCCCCGTCATGGACGGTTGTTCCGGGGGCGCGACAAAAGGATAAGGAGCAGACTCAGCCGAAATGTCAGTGGGAGCAGTAACATTCAAAGAAGGAATTACCTCGGACATGATTTTCTCCAGGCCGTATCCGAAATACAGTGCAACTGTTTCTGGTGAACAGTAAGTGCCTGTATTCACGAACGTCCTTTAAAATTTCAGCAACAAAACTGTTCTGATTTATCGGTTTGAATAAATTCAATATCGGCAGGGATAATTCTTTAATGAGGATTTTTATGTAACAGTCAGTTCCGGCTCGCGATATATGTGCTATGAAGAGGTATCAAAAGCATCTGAACCTGGGTCAGCCTGAGAGACACTCTGTCCTGGTCCTTTTACAACCAAGATATGCATCATGTAACTCATTACTGACCTGTAAAAAGCAAGTCGAAAGACCCGCACTGTGTAAAATCATTGCAGAGAAGATGTATCAGGACTGGTCGCCGGAACAAATCGTTGGTTGGCTGAACGCTGTTATCCGGATAATCAGGAAATGCACGTGTGACACGAAACGATATATAAAGCGCTTTTTATACAAATCCGGGTGCATTAAAGAAAAGATCTGCAGCCATGCCTCAGAAGCGGGAGGGTCGTGTGTAGATTCAGGTTTCTAAAAACTCCTATATCGTCACCCTCGTAGAACGCCATTCCCGCTTTGTTATGCTGGCTAAAATCAGAGGCAACAAGACAATAACGTTTAAATCTGCACTTATCAGACAAGGCCGGAAATTACCTGCTGAACTTTATAAAACATTAACATGGGACCGGGGCGCTGAAATGGCCAGCCACAACCGGTTTACTGTAGCCACAGATATTCAGATTTATTTCTGCGCCCCTCAATCCCCCTGGCAACGCGGCTCCAATGAAAATACGAGCAGATTGCTAAGGCAGTATTTTTCAAAAGGAACTGACTTATCGGTATACAGCCAGCAAAGACTCAACAGTGTCACCAGACATGCGTCGACTTCGCTAGCCTTGCTTAAAGCAAATATCGGTAACGGCATAACAGCACCGAGTTTTATGCGGCTTTTGGTTCAAAAGAGGCGCTATTTAAAGAAGTTATTGATTGCTATTTGAAAACTTATGGTGGCGTTAACGATTGTCTTTGGGACGACAGTCTCACTCCGCGTGAAGCTATTGAACTGGCATTACGCCGTTCAGTAAAGATGCAGACAGAACAGGGGCATCCAAGTAGCTGTCTTATCGCGTTATCCATTGATACCTGCTCGCCCGGGCACGAGCATATTGGCCAGATTCTTGAAGCACAACGCACCCGTACTCGCGAGGGGTTCCTTAAGTGTGTCCTAAGAGCAATTGATTCAGGCGAACTGGCCGCAGACATGGCCATGTATTTGCACAGCTTTGAGATAGGACTGTCAACTGAAGCGCGTGATGGCATAACAGGCGAAGAACTTAATGCCTCGGTATCATTTGCAATGCTGGCCTAGGGCGCAAATTGTTTACTGAGTAATATTTGAGAATAAAAATGCTCATAACGTCCGCTTCTGGCACAAATCGGTCGGTCAGGCTGAAAACACAAACTAAAAATGCCGAATCGATGACAAGAAGGCTTAAGCCGATGCTAGCGAGTCACGGCCAAAGGCCGTTTTATAAGGCCATCAGCACACTGAGGCATTGGCAATAAATTTTCAGTTTGCTGGAACTCAGCCAAAAAAATCTGCCACACAGCTAAAACGTTTCCCTAAAAAATGTATTGACCAAGGATAAATCATGAACATGCTCTCAACAAAATCGGTACTGAAGACAACAGCATTCGCTCTCACTGCGTTTTTGTTAAACCAGGGTGCAGCACTGGCTGAAACCCCTTCAGCATCTACACAGCCTATCCACAACGGTGCGGTTTCACAGCTGAAGAATACTGCGCAAGGTAACGAAAACATGAT
The DNA here is from genome assembly GCF_043546245.1 of Pantoea sp. SGAir0180. Lineage (NCBI taxonomy): Bacteria > Pseudomonadati > Pseudomonadota > Gammaproteobacteria > Enterobacterales > Erwiniaceae > Pantoea > Pantoea sp. SGAir0180. The sequence continues at coordinate 112,830 of NZ_CP028072.1, forward strand.
TCTGGCCAAAGAGCCAACCCTGGCGAGTGGCCAGCGCGTCAACTCTGCCTGCGACGATGGCGGCCCGTGCCCACATGACGACATCACAGATGATGCATCATAAGCGCTTAAATCTTCCGGTCGTGACCTGCTGACCCGGAGTCAGAAATAGTAAAGCCGCCTAAAGGCGGTTTTTTCATTCTTAACAGCGCAGATTCTTTAAAAATACTGAGCCATTCCCAGGCAGGCAGGAAAGCATCGACAGAGGCGGACGTGATAATTTTGACTTACTCTGATTAATCATTAATTTACAACTTTTTTGTAATTGATCTCGCTAACAATATCTCTGCTATAAGCGGGCAGCCAAAGCGGGAGCGCTCGGATAAAGAGTAAGGCATCACACCAGGTATTGCATCGGCATGGACGGGATTTAAATATGCGGAGGCCGTAAAAATTTTCCACGCCGTGTACGCGTGATATACAGGCAAGTGCATCATGCGTTCCACTAAATTTGAGTACGTCAAAAGTGTGAAAATTAAGAGGCCAATGTTATTCGTCGTATGCATTAACATTATTGAGTGCTAAATTTTGAAAGGTTAAAATTGTTGAACCTTCCAAAATACAGGACATATTAATTTGGTGAATAACGCTGATGTTTTAAAGGAGCATCTGATTCTGGTACAAAATAGGTTAATAGTAAGGTATACGATTAACGATGCCACAAGTCAGCATTTCCCCTGCTCTTGTGATTCGTTATTCCCCTGTTCCGAATGCATTGCCTCCCCGATTATTGCTTCAGGCTTTCCCGCTTAATTTAGCACCTGGCATCAACGCTCATGCACGAAATTCTGTCTCTGCAATGTTGAAGCTGCGCATTCTTAATCGCTCTGAATGCTGAGCGTGAAAATACATTTCCAGCCTCTGGATTTGATGTGGAAGCGATTACGCAGTTATTATCAACCTTCAGCGAAATAAAAACACCACGCAAACTGAGGTCGGGGTTGTACAGGCACACAGCAAGCCATCCTCCCGTAAAGATTCTGTCATGTCCGTATAACGTTCTCCCGGAGCCATATCCTGGCAAAAGCCGTCAAATAAAAAAACTGGTTGTTTGCCATGCAGTTGGCCCCAGAGCGTCATGCCCGGATAATAATTAACTCAGCCGTTATCCTTAACCGCTAAAAAAATTTTATTTTTTACACTTTCAAGTGTATTGAAACTTTTCAGAGAGTTGACCGGAAATGTTACAGCGGCTATAACCCTATTAGGTTCGATACTAAAATCATAAGATTTTAAGTTTAACCAAGTTGCTTTGGTATAGAAATATTTCACTCTTGCCCGCGATAAGTCAGGATGTTATCCGCATCTTCGTTGTTAAGATTTTTTCTGCACACAGCCAAGGTATTCTGAATATGTCAAATTCTGACAGCGACGCCCTACCGTTCCAAACGTGCGCAAGCGAGGACGCCCAACAACAGCGCGCCATCATTGACGTAGCGCCGGGAAAGCCAGGGATTGAAGCCCGCTGGACATCGAGTGCCAAGAGCGGAATTGGCACCGCCCTTTCACCTGATTCCCGCGTCTGGTTCACCTTAAGCCACGGCATTCTCAACGAAATTTATTATCCGCGCGTTGACAGCGCCTGCACCCGCGATTTCGGGTTCATCATCACCGCACCTGAAGGTTATTTTTCAGAAGAGAAGCGCGATTGCTCCACAGTAACCCATACGGTCTCGCCAGGCATTCCGGCCTTTTCGATCGTTAACACGGCCCGGGATGGTCGCTACCGGCTCGAAAAAGATATCATCACCGATCCTGCCCGTGACTGTATCCTGCAACGCATCCGTTTCACCGCGCTAAAGGGGGATGTTGCGGATTACAAGATCACCGCCCTGCTCGCTCCCCATCTGGTGAATGCCGGGCAAATGAACACCGCATGGATCAGTGAATTTGAAGACAGGCCCGTGCTTTTCGCCACGGGTCGCTCTCGTTACTTAGCGCTCGTCTGCGATATACCCTGGACGGCAATGAGCGTGGGCTTTGTCGGCACGTCAGACGGCTGGCAACAGCTGAAAAAATACGGGCGCATCGCGAACTCGTATCAGCGCGCGGACGATGGCAATGTCGCCCTTGCCGGTGAGCTGGCATTCACTAGTGCCTGCCGTGAAGCCATGCTGGCAATCGGGTTCGGCCAGACGGAATCCGAAGCCGCAGCGGCGGCAACCGCCAGTCTGAAAGCAGGCTTTGACAAAGCCCGCAAGCACTACATCAGTAACTGGCAAGCATGGCAGAACACGCTCATTCCACTCGATCAACCCGAGCGGAACGGTGTGAATACATACCGGGTGTCAACCGCAGTTCTGGCCTCGCATAAAGCAGCCGATTGCCCCGGTGCCGTTGTCGCGAGCCTGACGATTCCGTGGGGATTTTCCAGGGGCGATGACGATCTGGGAGGCTATCATCTGGTCTGGCCGCGTGACCTGGTCGAAACGGCTGGGGGATTCCTGGCAGCTGGCGATGCCAACGAAGCACTCGCCATACTGGATTATCTCCGACGCGTTCAGGAGCCCTCCGGGCGCTGGCCACAGAACCTGTGGCTCGATGGAAAACCATACTGGTCAGGTATCCAGATGGATGAGTGTGCCTTCCCTGTTCTGCTAGCCGATATGCTGCACCGACTTGGTCATCTCGATAAAAAAGCGCTGAAACACATTATGCCCATGCTGCGCGGTGCGGCCCGCTATATTTTGACCAACGGCCCGGCGACCGGCGAGGATCGCTGGGAAGAAGACGCGGGCTACAGCCCGTTTACCCTGGCGGTCGAAGTCTCCGCCCTTCTTACTGCCGCGGACCTGCTTTCGCTAGACGGCGATGAGGTGGCTGCAAACCATCTGCGCGAAACCGCCGACTGCTGGAATGAGCAGATTGAAAAATGGACCTTTGCCGGAGAGCCCGATTTTTGCGCATCGGTTGGTATTGCCGGTCACTACGTCCGCATCGCTCCCCCCGGCGCAACGGATGAAGCAAGCGCATCCGGCGAAACCGAGATCCGCAACCAGACGCCGGATCGGGCGATTCTGTCAACCACCGATGTGCTGAGTCCGGATGCTCTGGCATTGGTGCGTTTTGGTCTGCGCGCCGCCGACGACCCGCACATCGTGGATACGGTAAAAGCAATCGACCATAGTCTGCGTGTCGAACTCCCTCAGGGGCCACTATGGTATCGGTATACCGGCGATGGCTATGGTGAGCACGAAGACGGCGCGCCGTTCGATGGTATTGGCCAGGGACGTCCCTGGCCCTTGCTGGCGGGCGAACGCGCGCATTACGAGCTGGCAGCGGGCAGGCGCGAGGTCGCGGAGGCGCTCTTATCCACGCTGGAGAAGTCGGCAGGTCCGGGCGGGTTGTTACCGGAACAGACCTGGGACGGGCCCGATATTCCTGAAAGGGAGCTGTTCTTCGGCCAGCCAGCCGGGAGCGCCATGCCACTTGTCTGGGCGCATTCCGAGCATATTAAACTCGTGCGGTCGCTCCGCGATGGCGTGGTCTTCGATATGCCACCGCAGGGCGTTGAGCGCTATATCCGGAATAAAACCGCATCGCACTTGCGTATATGGCGCTTTAACAACCGCCTGTCTTCTGTTCCTGTCGGGAAGCAACTGAGGCTGGAAACGGAAGCGAACGCACTGGTGCACTGGAGCACAGATAACTGGGCGACCATCTCTGACAGCCCGGCGATCCCTTCCGGACTTGGCACATACTATGTGGACCTGCCTTTACAGCATGAGGACGCAGGAACCCGCGTTGTCTTCACCTTCTACTGGCCTGATGTTGAAAACTGGGAACACACCGACTTCACCGTTCAGGTTGTGAATGAACCGGAAAATCAAATGCGCATTGACAGAGAGGAATGATATGCAGATTGGAATGGTAGGACTCGGCCGTATGGGCGCAAACATGGTTCGTCGTCTTCTTAAACAGGGCCATGATTGCGTGGTCTTCGACGTGAATGCCGATAACGTTGACGCACTGGTTAAAGAGGGGGCAACCGGCGCGTCGTCGCCAGCCGATCTTATTGCTAAACTGGCGGCGCCGCGCGCGGTCTGGCTCATGCTGCCTGCCGCGATCACACCGAAGATTGCGCGGGATTTCGCATCAAAGCTGAATAAAGGCGACGCCATCATTGACGGGGGCAACTCCTTTTATCGTGAAGCGATCGATCTCTCTGGAGAATTTTCCCCCCTTGGGATCGACTATATCGACGTCGGTACATCGGGTGGCGTGTGGGGCCTGGAACGTGGCTATTCCCTTATGATCGGTGGCCCGCAGGCGGCTGTTAAGCGTCTGGATCCGATTTTTGCGTCGCTCGCGCCCGGTGCCGGTCAGCACATTGAGGAAGATGCGGCCGTAGGCACAGCGCCGAGAGGCTATCTTCATTGTGGGCCAGCGGGCGCCGGACACTTCGTCAAGATGGTACATAATGGCATTGAATATGGTGTGATGGCCGCCTATGCCGAAGGCCTGAATATACTGAAAGCCGCCAATGCCGGAAACGGCGAACGGGAGGCAGATGCGGAAACCGCGCCTCTGTCCCATCCTGAATATTACCGTTTTGACATCAATCTTCCCGCCGTTGCGGAGGTATGGCGACATGGCTCGGTTATCGGTTCCTGGCTGCTTGATTTGACCGCCGAGGCGTTGAAGCAGGACCCGCATCTTAAAAACTATGATGGTCGTGTGTCAGATTCCGGTGAAGGCCGCTGGACACTGCAGACAGCGGTGGAAACGGGCGTTCCCGCGCCGGTTCTCGCGTCTGCTCTCTTCGGGCGTTTCTCTTCTCGTGGTGAAGCTCTGTTTGCTGAAAAAGTTCTTTCAGCCATGCGGCACGCCTTCGGTGGCCATCTGGAAAAAAACCGCTAAAGCGGAGGGACACAGCGATGGTACAGCAACGTTCAGACGTACTGGTAGTGTTCGGTGTCACAGGCGATCTTGCCTATAAAATGATTTTCCCTTCACTCTATGCAATGGTGGAGCGTAACACGCTCAATACGCCCATTATCGGTGTGGCGTTTGAAGACTGGACGCGCGACCAGTTGATTGTGCGTGCAAAAGAGTCGGTTGAAAAACACGTTGATGAGTTCGATGAGGCAGTCTTTGCTGCGCTGGCGGACAGGCTGTCCTATGTTTCCGGCGATTATCGCATTCAGTCAACATTCGATGGATTGCGCGATGCGCTGGGGGACCATCATCACCCGCTCTATTACCTGGCTATTCCCCCTCGCTGTTTGAAACGGTCGTCACAGGTCTGCAAGAGGCAGGTATCGCGAAAGGTGCCCGCCTGATGGTGGAAAAGCCGTTCGGCCGCGATCTCGCGTCGGCAAAACAGCTGAACAACGTGCTTCACAACGTTTTCGATGAGGACGCGATTTTCCGTATCGATCACTTTTTGGGGAAGGAAGCCATCCAGAATCTCCTTTATTTTCGCTTTGCCAACAGCTTCCTCGAACCAATATGGAATCGCGATCATATCGAAAGCGTTCAGATTACTATGGCCGAGGACTTTGGTATTAAAGGACGTGGCAAATTTTATGATGAAGTTGGCTGCCTCCGCGATGTGATCCAAAATCACCTGGTGAATGTGCTTCTGTTGCTGACTATGGAACCTCCCGCCTCCGGCGCGTCTGACGATCTGGTTGATGAGAAAGTTCAGGTGCTGAAGGCCATTCCTCCCCTGTCAGACGATGATGTGGTTCGTGGACAGTTTGCAGGCTATACCGATGAACCCGGTGTCAACCCTTCCTCTTCGACAGAGACGTTCGCTGCGGTTCGTTTCCGGATTGCGACATGGCGCTGGAGTGGTGTTCCCTTTTTTATCCGTGCCGGAAAAAATCTGCCTGCGCATGCGACGGAAGTGATCGTGCGCTTCCGGCGACCACCCGTTACACTTTTCGATGACATTGCCAACGAGGCCGCTAACTATATCCGCTTTCGCCTTGGTCCGGATATTACGATCGGCATTGGGGCGCGACGCAAGGCGGCTGGCGAAAAGATGCGAGGTGAGGCCGTTGAGCTAACGGCGCTTGACGATGGCATCGGCGATATGGCGCCCTATGAGCGGCTGATAGGCGATGCGATGGCTGGCGATCGTCATCTTTTTACCCGACAAGACGCAGCGGAACTGGCCTGGAAGATCGTTGAGCCAGTACTGGATAAGAAAACCGTCCCCCTTTCCTACAAGCCCGGAACCTGGGGGCCGGATACGATGGCAGACTTTGCGCCCCCCGGCGGCTGGGTCGATCCCGATTGAGTTATGGAGCACTATCAATGACGCGGCAACCTAAAAAGAAAAAAGATGAAATCGTTCTGGCCATCGACATCGGCGGAAGCCATGTAAAAATCCTCTCCAGCGCTGGCGGGGTGAAAAAGAAGGCGGACAGTGGAAAGACAATGTCTGCGGCTGAAATGGTTGCTGTGGTTAAGAGCCTGGCTGAAGGCATGACCTACGATGTGATTGCAATGGGATATCCCGGTCCGGTCGCCCACAACAAACCGCTTCGGGAACCCGCCAACCTCGGTGAGGGCTGGGTGGGATTTGACTATGCGGGCGCATTCGGTTGCCCTGTTCGTATCGTCAACGACGCCCTGATGCAGGCGCTGGGTTCCTATCAGGGCGGACGCATGCTCTTTCTCGGTCTTGGCACGGGATTAGGTGCTGCGATGATCGTTGAGAATGTCGCTCAGCCCATGGAGATTGCTCACTTACCTTATCGCAAGGGCAATAGCTATGAACATTATGTGGGTGAAGCCTATCGGATAAAAAAGGGCAACAAAAAATGGCAAGAGCGTGTTTTTGATGTAGTGGAGATGCTGACCGCCGCGTTACAGCCTGAGTACGTCGTCTTAGGCGGCGGAAACGTAGGTGAACTCGATTCACTTCCGCCCAACTGCCGGAAAGGCGACAACACGCTGGCATTCGAAGGTGGATTTCGTCTCTGGAACGACCCAAACTTGATCACGTGATTCCTGCCTTTTAAGAAAGCCAGAATAGCGGTGCTGTGTTTTAGGTTTACTGCCGTGAACGTTTATTCGCGGCAGACTAACGAAAACCGCCAGCGAATGCGACATTCATAGCTGGCCGACCCGCCCCGTCATTGCCGGTGACCGGCATCGGTGGGTTAAGAAAACCTGTCAGAAACCCCAAAAAAGCCTGAAAATGGCGTTTTTTATTGCTGCTTCATACTGACTGACATCACCCACTTTATCCCCTAACGCTTTCACCGGGACAGATGCAATGTCGGTTGTCACAACGCGGTACTTGCTGCCGTTAACCAGTACCTCAGGATAAAGTTCACCTGAACCCACGAACTCGCCCGGAAGAGCAAGGGGGGCAACCATTAAACGGCCTGGTGTGTCTATCAGGTAGCTTTGTATTTCAACAAGATAAGGATATTTTTTACCATTCTTGTGTGAGTAAACGTCAAATTGCATCCCTACCAGTTCCTGTACATATCAGAAAGCGATCCCTCTTCTCCCACAAAGTCAGAGAAGGCTTTCATGCTTTCACGGTTTTCTTCTTTCCAGCGTTCAGCCCGGATTCTGCGAGCCTCAGTAGTGACAAGCTCGTTAACCATTTTAGAAAGGTTTAAACCCGCAGATGAAAATATCTCGTAGGCTTCTTTATCAATGGTGACGTTAGTTCTGTATTTCATGTGCACCTCCGAAGTGTGAGTTATAAGTATACACTGCTGATACACACCAGCAAGGAACGATTTTTAGGTGTACTTTGCTTTCACGTGCGCCTGGTTTGACCCGCCCGAAAAGCGTTGTTCAGCTTGTCAGACTGCTTATGACCCTGAATGTACGATCGCACTGGCCCAGAGAAAAATGTCTGCTCAGATAACAGGCTCTTTCTGAATAAGTGGCCACTTTGTTTACGGTCTTGCACGGGCCAAAGCAGATAGCCGTGAAGAAAAACGAAACGGTGACGATATACTAGCTGACCACTTGTCCGCGTTTCTGAAGCGGATAGCTTTCTGTTGAAACCTTTCAGCGACAGGAAGGAAGGTGAATGCAGGAAGCGGATTAATGTAAGTGCAGGTTTAACTCTCGTTGTGCGGCAAGAGCAGAGGGACGGCAAAAAGCTCGTCCTGGTGGTCCGTCTGCCGTGGTTACTCATACACAATAAAAAAGTTTCAAGCTAGCCATTTAACTGGAGCACCGCATGTTAGACACCAGCATATATCACACCTCAGAAACAACCACCGGCGTTTCCTGCTCACCCACTAACCTGGTGACCCTCAGGGACAGAAATAATAAAACATGGATGATCCAGAAAGAGCTTATTGCCTGGGTCCGTGAAGAAGAATTTTCAAAAGGTTGCCGCGTCGTTCTGTCTAACGACAAATGGTTTGACGTTCCTCTCGGTATCGATGAACTGGTAAGCGCGCTAGGTTTGCCGGTTCCACCACATACTGACGACTAAGTAGGCGCCGTGAGACAGGTGCATAAGTGCCTGTCCAAAAAATATCACAGAACTGCGATGCCATAGGTTGAGTGCGTGTGCCGCTCAGAACGTATCGTTGAGTCTGTTGTTATCAGCATGGACATACGTAGGGTGACACTGCGTTCGCCCGGCGCAACAGCTTATCAGTCCAGTACATCAGCTCATAACAGGCATTCGGCACTAACATACCAACGACTTTTCCAGCAAAGTAATATTTTTGCCCGCCGAGTATTCGATCCGAAATTTATCCACATACCACAAAATCAATTTCAGCCCTCTGCCGCTTTCCTGGGTCATTGTCTGGTCAGAAAAAGCATCACAACGTGCCGCCTGGAGGCGTTCAGCGGGAAATACACTCCCCTCGTCCATAAAGCGAAGCGTAATGCTGATGTCTGACGCAATAAATTCCACTGTAAACCGGCGGTGACTGTCTTCGTTTAGCGCATGACGAATGATATTGGTTGCTGTCTCACACGCGGCGAGATCGAGTGAGAACCGCCAGTCATCATTCACGGGTAACGCATTGAGAATCAAAACGGGAAAACGGTGGGCAGTAATGTCCATGAGGAAAGCATTCAACGTGACGACTAAGGTAAATTGCCTGAAAACCCACGGTTTTTTTGCGAAAACCTCTTATGGAGTTGGGCTGATGCTACCGTGTACGGAGCACAGCCCTGTTTCACTGGCGGGCAGAGCGTTTTTCTTCCGCTTAGCCTCTTTGTTTCCTGAATGATGCTTTACGGGTACGTAAAAAACACCTGGTTGTCGTTCCGGCCCGCTCCGCCCTTCCTGCTTCTCCGGCTGAGGAAAAGATCCCGGTTTACTCCTTCACCACCGCCTCCGTCTTCACCCCTGGCTGTGCGCTTGCCATTTTGCTTCGGCTCAAAAATGCATTCAGCAAAATCGCCCCGAAGGTCGCAGTGCCGATCCCGCCCATGCTGAAGCTGCCGAGCGTCAGGGTAAAATTGCCTGCGCCTAAAACCAGCGTGACCGCGACCATGATAAGGTTGCCGTTCAGCCCCAGGTCGACGTGGTTTTGTACCCAGATGCGGGCACCTGCCACGGCAATCAGCCCAAATACTACAATGGATGCGCCGCCGAGCACCGGGCCGGGAATGGTGTGGATCAGTGCGCCAAATTTAGGTGAGAAGCCCAGCACAATGGCAATGACCGCCGCGGCGACGAAAATCAGCGTGGAGTAAATTTTGGTGACAGCCATAACACCTATGTTTTCTGCATAGGTTGTCACGCCTGTTCCGCCTGCGGAGGCGGACAGCATCGTCGCCAGGCCATCACCGACAAACGCGCGGCCCATGTAGGGATCAAGGTTTTTACCGGTCATACCGGCCACCGCTTTAATATGGCCGAGGTTTTCTGCGACAAGGATTACTGCGACCGGCGCGATCATCAGCATGGCATGCGCGCTGAATACCGGCGTCGTAACGGTTGGTGCGCCAAACCAGGGTGCCTGAGCGACCGCGCTAAAATCCACTGGCGTGCCCAGTCCAAGGCCGTTGGTGATGACCATATAAATCAGATAAGCGGCCACCAGCCCCAGTAACAGCAACAGGCGCTGCACCAGACCGCGGGTGAATACGGCTACCGAACCGATGCAAAGCACGGTCATGACGGCCATCCAGCTGTCAAACGAGGAGGCGGAGACGCTGTGAATCGCAATCGGCGCGAGGTTTAGCCCAATCGCCATGACCACGGTACCGGTCACGACGGGCGGCATCAGACGTTCAATCCACCGCGTGCCAACCGCCATTACGATAAAACCGATCACCATATAGAGCAGGCCGCAGGCAATAATCCCGCCAAGGGCCACACCGATATTGGGATTCGCACCCTGACCACTGTAGCCGGTTATCGCGATAACCAGTCCGACGAAGGCGGCACTGGACCCGAGGTAACTTGGTACGCGGCCGCCTACCACCAGGAAGAACAGTAAGGTACCGATCCCCGACATCAGGATGGCCATATTAGCGTCAAAGCCCATCAGTAAGGGCATGAGGACCGTGGCGCCAAACATCGCTACCGTATGTTGCAATCCCATAATGATCGTCGTGCCTGACGGCAGCCGTTCATCCGGCGCGATGACGACGCCCTCCAGATTGCCTTCTCTTTTACGCCATTGCGGAAACCAGGTATTTGCCATGCACGACCCTTACTAAGTTGAGAGGAGTGAGTTAACAGGCTGTCTGACGCATCAGTGGGTGATAGCGCCGGTCGAAATACACCAGTCCATGGCCGTTGTCGTTGCGCTGAATAGCAACGACTTCACAAAACAAAATATCGTGGGTGCCGACGCTGGTGATCTGCGTAATGTTGCAGTCAAACGACACCAGCGCATCGGTGAGGATCGGCGATCCGGTGGCAAGGCTGGCCCAGTCAGCGGCCGCGAAACGCGCATCCATCGGTGTCTTTCCGCCGAACAGATTGGACAGCGACGCATGACCGTCTGAGAGCGTGTTAACGCACAGCACCTGGTTTTGCGTAAACGCCGCATGAACAGAGGCCGCGCGGTTCAGGCATACCAGCAACGTCGGTGGCGTATCGGTCACGCTGCATACCGCAGAGGCAGTAAAACCGGCCCGTCCACCTGCCCCGTCTGTGGTGATGATGTTGACGGCGGAACCCAGGTGCGCCATCGCATCGCGGAACTCTTGCTTTTCAACGGCAGCCTGTTTAGCAGCGGTTGCGGGCTGTGTGGCGTTCAGAGTGGATTGCATGCTCGTGTCCTCATAATGAAACAGGGTGCTTACAGCACGCGGCAGGCGCGGTCAAAGTCAAGACGCGGTGCGCGCGGATACAGTTTGCTGCTGTCGCCGTAACCGATGTTGATGAGAAAGTTGGATTTCCAGCCCGTCTGCGCCAGGAAGGTTTCATCCACTTTCGCATTGTCGAAACCAGACATCGGTCCGGTGTCCAGTCCGAGTGAGCGGCAGGCCATAATCAGATAGGCTGCCTGCAGACTGCTGTTGCGAAATGCCGTATCGTGCGCCAGCTGCGGGCTGGAGGTGAACCACGAACGCGCATCGCCGGAGGGAAACAGTTCGGGCAGTAATTCATAAAACGCAGGATCCCAGGCAATGATCGCCGTCACCGGTGCAGTCAGGGTTTTCTTCAGATTGCCGCTGGACAGCGCCGGTGCCAGTTTCTCTTTGGCCGCCTGGCTCTGGATAAACACAATGCGCACCGGGCTGCAGTTTGCAGATGTTGGCCCCATGCGCGCCAGCGCGTAAATCGTTTCCAGCTGTTCATGGGTCACCGGTTTATCCAGCCAGCCGTTATGGGTGCGGGCGTCGGTGAACAGGGTTGCCAGGGCGCTGGCGGTTAAGGCTTCGGCCATGATATCTCCGTTGAAAAGGGCTCGGACACGATGTCAGCTGCATGAAAAGCATGCCGCCGCAGCCAGTCCAGTAAAATCGGGTTAAACGTATCGGGGTCGGTCACACTCATGGCGTGACCGCCATACTGCATTTGCTGGTGCTCCCCCAGAGGAAGACGGGCAGCGAGATCGGCCGAGCGCTGCCAGGGCACCAGCAAATCGTCTTTACAGCTCAGCGCCAGCGTCGGTGCGATCACCCCGTCGAGCGAGGCGGTCAGGTCAGACGTCATCAGCGCCTGTAAGCGATGCAGCAGATTTTCCATTCCCTGAAAATGCGCCACCTGATGCTGGCGCTCTTCCTGCAATAACGTCTCATGCTCAGAAAGCCAGTCGCCCGGATACAGAAACAGGGGCTGCGCCTGAACATACGCATCCACCCCGCTGTTAAGCAGCAGGTTCTGACGGACCTCAAAGCAGCGACGCGTCTGGCTGTCGAGCGTTGCCCATCCGTTGATGACCACCAGACTTTGCAGTAAGGCCGGATAACGCAGTGCAAGATGCAGGCCAACGATGCCGCCGAGTGCGTGACCGACCAGATGGCAGCGGCGGATATCCAGCCCATTGAGCATGCCCGCCAGCTCATCGGCCATATCCTCCATGCGGTAACCGGCCGGAACGGTGCCCTGACTCAGGCCGGTGCCGTGCTGGTCATAAATCACGACGCGAAAATACTGTGTCAGTACAGGCAGTTGCGGCTGCCAGAAACTGCCGGAACCGCCCAGCCCTGAAGAGAGCACGACCGTGTCTGCATCGGCATTATCTTTACCTAATACCTTGTAATACATGCTGTTTCCTCAGGGTTATCAGAACAGATGCCGGTAAACAGATTACTTGCCGATGTGGGCAATCGTTGCGATCTCAATCAGGGCATCCGGCTTCACCAGCCCGCACTGAATACAGAAACGCGCGGGTTTTTCACCGGGAAAATACTCGGCGTAGACTTGATTGATTGCCCCGTAGTTGGCCCAGTCGGTGATAAAGATGGAATTCATGGTGACGTCCTCCATTGTGCCGCCTGCGGTTTCAATCACGTTTTTGATGATCTCCAGAACGTGACGGGTTTGTGCCGCGGCATCGCCAACGTGCACCACGTTGTTGTCTTTATCAAACGGCAGCGTCCCGGAAACGTACACCACGCCATCGGCGAGCGTGCCCGGAACAAAAGGTGCCAGTGGCACTCCACTGCCAGCGGGAATAATGGCGCTTTTAGGCATCGTTGATTGTCCTTTGTAAAAGCGGTCAGGCCGCGTGTTGTTCAGTTTTGTAACCTACAGCGTCACAGAACTGACGCACGTTAGAGACCCAGCCAAAAAAGGTTTCAATGTTATAGATCGCGGCTTTCTGTGCGAATTCCGGGCCGGCCTGGTGCGTCGCGTCTTCCAGTACGACGCCAAAATATTCCAGGAAAAAGCCATCGCGCAGGGTGGATTCCACGCAGACATTCGTGGCGATGCCGGTAAAGACCAGATGATGAATGCCATAGCTGCGCAGCAGACTGTCGAGCTGGGTATTAAAGAAACCGCTGTAACGGGGTTTGGGCAGCACAATATCGCCCGGCTGCGGCTGAAGCTCATCGACCAGGTCGTAATCCCAGTCGCCTTTTGCCAGCAGTTTGCCCATCAGCTCCGGGCGTTTGCGCATGGTTTTTAGCGCATTGGATTTATGGAAGTTCGGCGACCCCGCACCGCCGGCTTCGACATACTGATTATCCCAGCCGTTCTGGAAGAAAATCACTTTGATGCCCGCCGCGCGTGCGGCGGCAATCGCCACTTTAATATTGGCGATCACCGGCGCGGTGGCAGAGACATCAAAGCCCGCCAGATCCAGGTAACCGCCCTGTGACGCATAGGCATTTTGCATATCCACGACAATCAGCGCGGTTTGCTGCGGGGTAAAAGCGATGGCTTCAGGACGGGCTGTGAGGACCGTTTCCTCGCCGGTATTGTGGGGTTCGCGGCGGACCACTGACGGATTCTCAACAACGTTCATTATGCGACCTCTTTCTGCGCAATGCCGATGTGCTGGCGGGTTTTCATTAATGGCTGAATGTAGCGGCCAAAGTTTTCGATGCCCTCAACGAAGTCGTCAAAGGTCAGCAGGACGCCGCCGGCGCCGGGCACGGTGTCGATTTCATCGAGCATTCTGGCGACGCTGGCCCAGGAGCCGACCAGTGTGCCCATATTGATGTTGACCGCTGAGGTGGGATCCGCCATCTGACGGACATTGGTATCGCTGCCGGATTGGGTGTCCTTGCTGCTCTGATCGGTCAGCCACGCGAGCGCCTCGGCGTCAGCCCCGGCTTTATACAGCTCCCATTTGGCGCGCGCGGCCTCATCGGTTTCATCAGCGATGACCATGAACAGCACATAAGAAGACACGTCGCGGTTTTCAGCCTCTGCCGCTTTTTTCATGCGGGCGGCGGTTGGCGCGAAGGCCGTTGGTGTATTGACGCCCTTGCCGAAGCAGAAATTAAAGTCGGCATGTCTGGCAGAAAACGCCATGCCTGCATCACTTTGCCCGGCGCAGATCACTTTCATCTCGCTTTGAGGGCGCGGGCTGACGCGGCAGTCGTCCATTTTGAAGAATTCGCCGTCGAGCGTGCAGTGGCCGGTGCCCCACAGATCGCGCAGCACGCTGACGTATTCGGTCAGGTAATCATAGCGGCGGGTAAAATAGTCATCGCCCGGCCACATGCCCATTTGCTCGTACTCGGGTTTTTGCCAGCCGGTGACAACGTTGACACCGAAACGGCCGTTAGAGATGGAATCAATGGTGGCGGCCATGCGCGCGACGATCGCCGGCGGCATCACCAGCGTAGCGGCCGTGGCGTAAAGTTGAATGCGAGAGGTCACGGCGGCCAGTCCGGCCATCAGCGTGAACGACTCCATATTGTGTTCCCAAAATTCGGTTTTACCACCGAAGCCGCGCAGTTTAATCATGGAAAGCGCAAAATCGAAATGGTAGTGCTCCGCTTTTTGCACGATGGTTTTGTTCAGGTCGAAGGTCGGTTTGTACTGCGGTGCAGTTTCTGAAATTAACCAACCGTTGTTGCCGATAGGAATAAAGACACCGATTTTCATCGCTCACCTCGATTAAAAGTAATAAGTACCAATACAAGGGCTTACGAAAATCTCTGCGCGGCTTGAGTGCGTCCTGCGGGTTCCGAATTGCACCGTGCTGAAATCTCCAGACGCAAGAGTCTTTGCAAAGCGGGTGCCAGTTTTAAAATAAATAACCTTTTCATAGGGTTGAAAGTTTGAATGGAAGATAACTGGAGCAAACGGTCCGTTTCGGACCCATTGTTCAAAAATAACTGCACAGATAACAGGCAAGATTGAGCAAAAAGGGTGCAAATCGCTCAACTGTTGATTTCAGAGCGCGTGAATAATGAGCGTTGCGATGGTCGCCCCTGCCCCCATTTGTTATGATTCACGCCTTGCTGTTTGTCTCAGGAGATGTTGTGAAGCCATTGGTCGAACACCCGCACGCTGCCGCCGGAGAGCAAAAATCCGTTAGCCCAGGCTCCAAAACCACAACGCGACGCTCGCGGGCGGTTGCTGCCAAACGTGGCGCTATCATGACCGCCGCACTGGAATTTTTTTCACTCTATGGCTTTCACGGCACCCGGCTGGAGCAGGTTGCAGAACGGGCTGACGTCTCGAAAACCAACCTCTTTTATTACTTCCCGACAAAAGAAGCGCTCTATATTGATGTGCTGAAAGGACTGCTGGATATCTGGCTGGCGCCGTTAAAGGCGTTACAGCCCGATCAGCATCCACTGGAAGCCATTAGAGAATATATTCGCCTGAAACTCTGTGTGTCCCGCGATCATCCGCAGGCTTCGCGTCTTTTTTGCCTGGAGATGGTTCAGGGCGCGCCGTTGCTGAAACAGGAGCTGGGGGCGGCCTGAAAACCCTGGTAGAAGAGAAATGCGATGTCATTCGGGGCTGGATTAAAGATGAGCGCATTGCCCCCGTCGATCCAATGCAGTTGATTTTTATGCTCTGGGCAACGACGCAGCATTACGCCGATTTTAGCGTGCAGGTTGAGGCAATCACCGGTAAAACGCTCAGCGATCCGGCGTTTTTCGACCAGACGGTAAAAAACCTTCAGCACATTATTACTGAAGGCATTCAGATGCGGGCTTAATCCGCCTGGCGGGGGCGTTTGTACCGACGCCTAAGCGAAAGGTTGCCAAAGATTTTGCTCGACGCAGCGTCGGGTGACATGCAGGCCGCTCATCTCTGCTGAATGGCTAGCGAAGCCCGATCAAACGGGTCGTTTGAATTAGGTATTCATCAGACTCTGTACGCCTGTATTGCCCAGTACGCGGCGCAGGAAATCCTGCGTGCGCGCTTCCTGAGGCCGCAGCAGCACCTCATCCGCATGACCCTGCTCTACAATCTGTCCGCTGTGCAGGAAACACACGCGATCGGCGACCTCTCTTGCAAACTGCATCTCATGCGTTACCACGATCATGGTCATTCCCTGCTGGGCCAGGTTGCGCATAACCTGCAGCACTTCGCCGACCAGTTCTGGGTCCAGCGCGGATGTCGGCTCATCAAAAAGAATGGCTTTAGGCTGCAGGGCCAGCGTGCGGGCAATTGCTACGCGCTGCTGCTGACCACCGGAAAGCTGCGACGGCCAGGCGGAAACTTTGTCGCCCAGCCCTACTCTTTCCAGCAGCTCTTTGGCCATCTTTTCGGCTTTACTGCGTGTCTCGCCATTGACGTAAATCGGCCCTTCCATCACGTTTTCCAGCACGCTACGGTGAGGAAACAGATTAAAGCGTTGAAAAACCATACCGATCTGGCGACGCAGCGCGTTGATACGTTTGCTTTTACTGTCAACATGCTGATCAAGCACGCGGATGGTGCCGCTTTCATAGGTTTCCAGCCCGTTGATACAGCGCAGCACCGTCGATTTCCCGGAGCCTGAAGGCCGACCAGGCACACCACTTCGCCCTCTTCGACGCGAAAACTCACCCCTTTCAGCACTTCAACTGCACCAAAGCGCTTATGGACATCAAGAATTTCAATCATCTCATGCTCCTTTTTTCTGGCGATTTTCAAGGTGCCTGGTAAAAGCCAGCAACGGCATGCATAACGTCAGGTAGAGCAACGCCACCAGCGTATACACAGTGGTGTTATCAAAGGTCGAAGCCGCCAGAAGCTGGCCCTGGCGGGTCATTTCGGTAACCGCGATCGTTGACGCCAGCGCTGAGTCTTTCAGCATCATGACCAGGGTATTGCTGTATGGCGGCAGCGCGACATGAAAAGCCTGAGGCAGAATGACGCGTCGCATCGCTTTAAAGAAGCTCATGCCCATAGAGCGCGCCGCCTCAAGCTGACCACGATCGACCGATTCAATACCGGAACGAAAAATCTCGGCCAGGAAGGTTGAAAAGCAAAACGCGATACCGATGACGCTGGCCTGAAAGGATGTCAGGGTAATGCCGATATCGGGAAAAACGAAATAGATGTAGAACAGCACCACAATCATCGGCAGTGCGCGAGTGATATTAATGATGACGCTGACGGGCCAGGAAATGATTTTAAAAGGACACATTTTTGCGGCAGCGAAGATCAACCCCAGCGGCGTACTGATGAGCAAGGACAGTAGCGTGATATAAATCGTCATTTCAGCCCCTTGCAAAAGAAAGGGAAGGTAAACATGAATGCTGCTCCAATCCATTATGCGCTCCCGCCGGTGTTGAGTGTCATGCTTCAAATTCATTTAAATGAATATGTTTATCAGTAAATACTGTCAAACTTTTCATCTGATGACGTCATAGCATTAACTTATTAGTGTAATAAAGTGCATTGAAAGCCCACTGACTGGGGAAATCAAAGGGTTTTATGTTAATTTGTGAGGCGCAACATTTTTAGAAAAGAAAAGATTGACAGGCAGGAATTTAATTTCATTATAGTGAAATTAATTGTTCACATGTCAATCAGGAGTAAGTGATGTCTCTTCGGTCGCACGTTACCATGGCTTTATTCTCTGTTGCCCTTGGCCTCACTTGCAGTGCACAGGCAGCGCCACTGACGGCAGGTTCTCCGCCTTCCAGCGCGCCTACCACGTTTCTGGATACCAAAACCGGTAAAATTGAAGGCTTCATGCCGGACGTGGCCGCGGAAGTGGCCAAACGTCAGAAGCTTGACATCAACTTTACCGCGGTGCCTTTCTCGACGCTGATTCAGTCTGTAATTGCGGGCAAAATCGACATGATTGTGGCCGGGATGACACCCACACCAGAGCGCGAAAAACGTATTGCGTTCTCGCAGCCAGTCACTGCGTTTGGACCGGGGCTGGTCGTGCGTGATGACAATAAAAAAGTCTATCGCTCGCAGCAGGATCTGAAAGGCGACATCGTCGGCACCATGGCGGGCACCGATTATACGCAGGCGCTGATTAAGAGCGGTATCGCGAAAGAGGTGAAAGTGTATGACAGTCCGGCAGATATGATGCGCGATCTGTCCCTGGGCCGTATCGCTGCGGGGATGAACGATTACCCGATAATGAAATATCAGGAAAAATCTGGCGCGTACAAAGGCATGCATGTGGTGGACGGTTACAAGCCTGAGCATATCGCACCTATGGCCTTTGGCGTGAAAAAAGGGAACGATAAGCTACTTGCCGATATTAATACTGCCCTGACGGCAATGAAGGCCGACGGCACATTGCAAAAAATCAAAGCGAAGTGGGGAATGCCTTAATCGCGTGTTGATGCACGGAGGCACGCAACCTTAAGGAACATGGTGATGAAAACAGCGTTAATGCACTCAGAGGATCTGAGTGCCGTCGAGATGACGATTGGCTTACGGCTAAAGCAGATACGCAAGTCGCGCAATATGACCATCAAGGCACTGGCGGAACAGGCTAATGTGTCGGCGGGAGCCATCAGCCAGATTGAGCGCAATCTGGCTAACCCCACGGTACGGGTGCTTGAGCAACTTCGCGTGGTCCTGAATGTCCCACTGACCGCTTTTCTTGAACAAAATGAAGAGATGCGCCCCGGTGCTGAACATTATGTCCGGCGCTGGCGTGAGCGGCCACATTTTGAAGTTGGCAGGCAGGGCATAACCAAGGCGATGTTATCGCCTTCTGGCGAACATGATATTCAGTTTATGTATATCAGCATCCCTCCCCGCACGCGTTCGGAAGAAATGCTGACAGGCATTGGTGAAAAAGCAGGTGTAGTTATGGAAGGCCGTCTCACGCTGGAGGTGAACGGTGAGGCGACTTTCATCGAAGCGGGCGACAGTTTTCAGTTTAAAAGTCATCTTCCGCATAACATTTTTAACGACAGCGACACTGAAGCCCGCGTGTTGTGGATTATGCATATTCCGCCCCGACATCATATTTGAAACAAGGTTAACCCATGCGAATTAAGGTCGATAGCGTCAGTGACAGTTCCGTCTTCCCCACCTCTGTTGATGTTGTTGTGATAGGCGGTGGGATTGTGGGGACGTCAACGGCATATGAACTGGCAAAACAGGGGGTTTCTGTTGCGCTGTTTGAGAAAGGTGTGATTGCCGGTGAACAGTCAGGCCGAAACTGGGGCTGGGTTCGTCAACAGAACCGTGATTTGCATGAGTTACCAATGGCGATGCGAAGCCTGCAGCGCTGGGATGAGCTGAGTGGTGAAATCGGGATGGATTTGGGCTTCAGGCGCAGCGGTATCCTCTATGGCACGCTAAATGAAGCTGACCTGGCGCGCTGGGAAAAATGGGGACAGCAGGCAAAACAGATTGGCTTTACCAGCCAGTTGCTCTCCGCGCGTGAAGCACAGGAGCGCATTGGGAACAAAACTCCATGGCGAGGCGGTGTATGGTCACCGACAGATGGTCGTGCAGAACCGTCGCAGGCGGTACCGGCCATTGCGAAAGGCGCGCAAAAGCTGGGAGCCAGCATTTTTCAGCGTTGCGCGGTGCGCGCACTGGATATCAGCGCGGGCCGTGTTTCTGGCGTCTGGACAGAACGCGGACTGGTTAAAGCCAGCCGGGTAATTTGCTGCGGCGGTGCGTGGAGTTCGCGTTTCTGCAGACAATATGGCGTAGAACTCCCCGCCGCCAATATTCTGGGTACGGTATTTAAAACAACCGCCGCTCCTGAGGTCGTCAAAGGCTGTCTGAGCACGCCTAATCTTTGCCTTCGCCGCCGTCTGGACGGCAGTTACACCGTTGCCGTTCCGGGCCTTGGCCAGATTGATTTAGCACCGCAGAACATCCGTTATGCTGCAAAGTTTTATCCCATGTTCCGCAGCAAGGTCGCTAAAAAACTGAAAATCCGCCTGAACGGTTCATTCTTTTCTGGTCCTGAAGCGTCTGGAAGCTGGTCGCCCGACAGACCCTCGCCGTTTGAAAAGATCCGGGTGCTTGATCCCACGCCGGACAAGCGCATCATTCACGATGGCCTGGCCGAGTTGATTCGCGTCTTCCCCGAACTGGAGGGCATCAAAGTCGATTATGCCTGGGCCGGCTGGATTGATACCACACCGGATTTGGTGCCGGTGATTGATCAGGTGAGCCAGCTCCCCGGCATGTTTATTGCCTCAGGCTTTAGTGGCCACGGTTTTGCCATCGGACCCGGTGCGGGACTGATGTGTGCACAGATGTTAACGAATAAGCCCGTTTATACGGACCTGACGCCCTACCGGCTCTCACGCTTCGAGAAAGGCAATGCGATTCGCCAACCGCAAATGATGTAACCGCGCTGATAACAGACAGGCCATGCGAACAGCGCATGGCCGTTATCGAATGACAAACAGCCCGCTCAGGCATGTTTTTAGCGCTGTAGCGCCGCCTGATTTATCCGACATGAAAACCCCTGCCCGGCCCTACTCAACCCGCACCTGAATATGGCCGCGGGATTTCGCACAACTCTCCAGACTCAACGCGGCCTTTTCTGCGTGTCCGTTACTGTGAGTCCCGCTTGTGATGCATAGAAAAGTAACGGTTATCAATGCTTTCGCGGAAAAAGCTATCGGGATCCACCGCGGCACAAAATCCCTGGTAAACCCGGGCAGGAACGGCCAGCCAGCGCCGGCAACTTCCGTTGCGATATTCAAGCTCGAGCACACCCGAAGTGGGATCGAATCCTGCGCTGCGAAATAAAGAAGAGTTAATATCGTGTCGTTTCATGAAAGATAGTCCGTATCGGTTAAGCCCAGGCCTGCATCATTGCCGCGCTGGCAGAGCGGCAATGTATCACAGACTTCCCCATTGTTGAGCAACCTTCAATGCGCTGACAAATAACAGTTATTGATGACACCGCGCGCTGACATGGCTTTTACCGGATCAAGCCCGTCTTCAGTAAAGGCTGGTCCTGCTAATATACATGGGCAATGTGGCAGTGATTTTTCACCAACCAGAACCACAGCTGAAAGGCGTTGACGACGTCTGACAAAATCATTGTGGTACCTTATCTGAAACCGTCCCTCGATTTATCCTCACCAGGGGATGTAAATAAATATTTCAAACGTAAGCGTTAACGATTTTTAAAATTCTTTTTTGTTGAGTGAGCAGTGCCGTAAAAATAAAAACTTTAGGGCTAAAAGAAAGATAAAAGGCAAATGCATCGATTAGGATTTAATGATTTTTTAATAATAAATAATTTGAGTTAGCGCCCTATTTCCTTCTGGTCACGCCAGGTGGGGGTTATTCACAGCAGGTTTCAGCTGCACGACCGTACTTGTCTCGTCAAAGTGCACAGGTTTAGCGACACCGCCAACACGACTGCAATTTAATTTCATGATTAGCAAAGGGTTAATTTGCCCGTTTACGAATACACTCAATAAAAAGACCTAAAAAAAATGACAATCTGTTTTGCTGTTAACATTTTTTTACCAGCTTAACGAAAAATTGATGGTCATGAAATGACCATAAACCGATTTGCAACGACGCGCAAAATCAGAAAAATGCCTGATTAATGCGTTGTATCTTCATGTCTGGTGTCACTTCATCAGGACAAGAAAATGGCAAGCATAAGCTCACTTGGCGCTGGTACTAACCTCGACCTCAACACGTTATATGATAATTTACAGTCAGCTGAAGAAGCGCAGTTGACTCCAATTACCACACAGCAGGCGTCATACAATGCGCAACTGACCGCCTGGGGCGTGGTACAAAGTTCAATGTCAAAATTGCAGACAGCCGCTGCGGCTTTGCAAAACGCATCAAGCATAGCGACCACGAAGGTCACCAGTACGAATACGGCGTTTACCGCCACGCTTGCCAGCAATGCCGCTGCCGGAAACTATTCCGTTGAAGTGGATCAGTTGGCCGCGTCACAGTCACTGCTCTCTAAATCAGCCAGTAGTGAAACAGCGCAGCTTGGCGACAGCAGCATGGCTTCCCGCACGATCACGATTAGCCAGCCTGGACAGAAATCCCCGCTGACCGTGACGTTAAACCAGAACCAGACAAGCCTGACTGCTATTCGTGACGCGATTAACCAGCAACAGGGCAGCGTAAACGCCAGCGTTATTATGGCGAACGACAATACCTATTATTTGTCCCTGACCGCACGTGACAGCGGGACGGCGAATGAAATGACCGTCAGTACCAACGACTCAACGTTGGCACAGTATGTCAATTACAGCAGTGGTGGCAGTAATAATGGTATGACAGAACAGGTTGCCGCTCAGGATGCGCAGATAAAAGTGAATGGCTTATCAATTACCCGCAGCAGCAACATTGTGACGGATGCACCGGAAGGTGTAACCCTGAATTTAAATAAAGTGAATACCGGCTCGCCGGAAACGTTATCCATCGCGTCAGATACATCGCCGATGTCGACAGCAATCCAGACATATGTGGATGCGTATAATTCGCTGCAAAAAACCATTGCCGATCAAACAAACTATACGCCTGTACAAGCCGGACAGGCGCAGAGTGCTGACAATGGCGATCTGCTCGGTGATAACACGTTAATGAATATTCAGACCAGCCTGCGCAGTCAGTTTTCTGATCCTCAGTCGGGTAATATTCAGGAGCTGTCTCAACTGGGCATTACACAGGATGATAAAGGTGATCTGACCGTGGACAGTACGAAACTGAATAATGCGCTGACGAATCAGCCCGCCGATGTTTTAGCGTTTCTGACCGGCGATGGAAAGACAACCGGCTTTGCGACAGAGGTGACGAATAATCTCAACCAAATGCTGGCGAGTAATGGTACCGTTTCGAACGCCACAACAGGGATTAATACGTCGTTGAAGCAGCTCTCAGATCAATACAATACTGTTAACGACCAAATCACAACGATTATGGCGCAGTATAAAACGGAATTTACCAATCTGAGTACGCTGGTTTCTTCTATGACGCAGACCGGTAACTATCTGGCTGCACAATTCGCAAAAATGTAATAGCTGCCTTATCTTATTACTCTTCAGACAGATATCTTGTAAAAGATATCTGTCTGGTCATTATCTTCCCTCCATCGTTCTGCTTTACTGTTTCTGAATAGCGGTAACGCTTTACCACTCTCTTTCAGAGCTGAGTCATACGTAATACAGGTTTAGATTAATTTCTTCCGTTTCTGTGAAACCAGCGGCAGTGATTGGGCCGTGCTACCCTGCCCACTTGCTTTGCAATGCAATACCACTCATCCTCTCTGACCACGTTGCGCCAGGACGTAAAACGATTTTCGCATAACTTTCATTATTTCAAAGTGTTACACGGAAGTAATGATATATCTTGGCGGGCTTTTTTAGACAGGTTTAATACAGGTTTTCTTATCAATGCATAAACAGGAAGAAAATAAGGCAACCGCCTGGCATCAGGGACTTTTTCTGATATTTAATTATCCGTGCTATTTAACAGTAAATGCTGTAACAAAAAGTTTTTAAGGTTAAGGAATTAAGTAATTTGGTTGTATTTGATGTGTGGCAATAATTCTTTTTTACAAGGATACCGCAGGCGTTTCCTTTCGCTTAAAACGGCACTTCTGCTATTCACGAATTAATCTTATCTGGCGATTTTTAATTAAAGTTCTGTGGTTTCGTTTCGATAATAATAATGCGTAAATCATACGTTCTCCTTAGAAGGAATTTATCATGTCAGTGATTAACACTAACGTTCTGTCGCTCATCACTCAGAATAACCTGGATAAGTCTCAGTCTTCTCTGGGTACCGCTATTGAACGTCTGTCATCGGGCCTGCGTATTAACAGCGCAAAAGATGATGCCGCGGGTGAAGCGATTGCTAACCGTTTTACGTCAAACATCAACGGTCTGACCGTTGCTGCGCGTAACGCGAACGACGGTATTTCATTGTCTCAGACAGCGGAAGGTGCGCTGGATGAGATAAACAACAATCTGCAGCGCGTCCGCGATCTGACCGTTCAGGCGCAGAACAGCTCCAACTCTGCTTCGGATATCGATTCGATTCAGGCTGAAGTTAACCAGCGCATGCAGGAAATCGACCGCGATACCAAGCAGACCGATTTTAACGGACTCAAAGTACTGAACACCGGTTCAGGCAGCACCACCTACAACTTCCAGGTTGGTGCGCAGGATGGCCAAACGATCGGAATTACCATCAGTTCAAGTGACAGTTTTGACCTGGCCGCAGCAGGTAACGCCTCTTCTGGTAACGTGCAAAACACCAGTTCAACAACCGGTCAGACAGTGAATGGTACAGCCCGCAGCACCGCGGCTATCGGCTTTGACGTACTGAAAGGTGCCGTTACCGGTGGATCGGGCGGTACAGCATCTGGCAGCACACCGCTGGCAGATATTGATAAAGCGATTAAAGCCGTTGACAGTCAGCGTAGCCTGTTGGGTGCGTCTCAGAACCGTTTTGAGTCCACCATCAGCAACCTGAACAACACTGTCACCAACCTGACTGCTGCCCGCAGCCGTATTCAGGATGCGGATTACGCGACGGAAGTGTCGAATATGTCACGTGCTCAGATCCTCCAGCAGGCAGGTTCCTCGGTACTGGCGCAGGCCAACCAGGTGCCACAGACGATGCTGTCATTACTGCGTTAAGAGCCAATTCAGGAACCACGCCTGTTACAGGCGTGGTTCTTATCACTCAGCGGCGGTTTGTCAGCTCACCTTTCGAATGAAGTCGCTAAATGCCGCTAACTGCTTAGCCAGATGCTCTCTTGTACCCTGTTCAATCACCTCTCCGGCCTGCTCATCCACTTTATTCTGGATAACGCCCCCCATGAATTCCGGTTTGTTTAACACCATCGCATCCAGAAAAACCAGAATCTGCCGCAGATGATACTGACAGCGTGCGCCACCGATAGCCCCCATTGAACTCGTTTGAATCGCCACGGGCTTACCGGCTAAAGGCTGATTGGGCACGCGAGACAACCAGTCGATGGCATTTTTCAGTCCGCCAGGAACGGAGTAGTTGTATTCAGGGGTCACGATAATGACGCCATCAGCCTGGCGGATCTGTTCAGCCAGCGCCGTGACGGTATCTGGAAAGCCTGCTTCCTGCTGGATATCCGCATCATAAAGTGGAATATCCCGGATTGACGGCAGCGCTTCTACCACCACGCCCTGCGGTGCCAGTTGCGGTAGCGCATGCGCAATCATCGCGTTATACGATCCTTTTCTCAGGCTGCCCAGTAAGGTAACCATTTTTAACGGCTTGTCTGACATTGTCGTTCCTCTTTTCGATGGCTAAGTGCGTTTTCACGCCACGTCTGGAATATAATATGGCGTTTCTGACGGATTAAAAGTGAGTGGTTATGCGGCAATTTTTGTTGGTTTTAACATCAATTTTGGTCGTGGGCTGTGCGCCGGATCATCGCACCCGCACATCAGGCCTCGCCAATCCTGCCTCACAGCATTGTCTGGCCGTTGGCGGAAAAAGCGATATTGTAAAAACGCCAACGGGTGAAGTGGACTACTGTACGCTGCCTTCGGGTGAACATATCGAGGAATGGACCTTGTACCGCCGTGACGAATCGAAGGGGTAAGCTGTGGTGAATTCTGACCGCTCGGTTATCAGACTGGCGACCCTGCACGATCTGGCCGGAATTACAGCCCTGCTTCAGGCAAACTCGGCCGGACGCGGCGGCACACTGAATGGGGATTTTCCTGCCGATAAAGTTGAAGGGATGCTGCGTCGTGCCGGTGCCAGGACAGTGGTTGCCCAGCGCGATGAGGCGATTACCGGCGTATTATTTAGCGCCATTCCCACTCAGCACGAACCCGAGATGATTAACGCGATGCTTCATGCGTGGCCACCGGGGTGGCACCGTTGGCTCTACGGCCCGGTTTGTATCAGTGAGGCTGAACGGGGAAAGGGATTACTAAAACGCCTTTATCACCACATGTGCCAGTATCATCAGGGCGCACCTGTGTTATTTATTCAGGCGCAAAACAGCCGTTCAATTCCGGCCCATCAACGCCTTGGCATGTACCCGGTGGCACAGTTTGCTATGCAAGATGAAGATTTTTTTGTCTATAGCCATCAGGGTTAGCAACCTCAAAACCGCCGCGCATAGCACAAAAGGAAACCTGCTTCCGATGCAGATTCTACAATGAATCTAAGACATTAACGGGGGAGAACAGGATGACAAAGATCTGTGTCACATGCGGAACCGCCTACTCGCAGATGGAAACAACCCACTGCATAATTTGCGAAGATGAACGTCAGTACGTGCCGGCTTCAGGGCAACAATGGACATCCAGTGAAGCGCTCCATGCCGCGCACAGCAACAAATGGCAGCAACCTGAAACGGGATTGTTTAGCCTGCAGTCTGTGCCTGATTTTGCCATCGGCCAGCGCGCGTTTTTGATTAAAGGACAACAGGGCAACGTGCTGTGGGACTGCATACCTAACCTTGATGCCGCCACCGTCGATATCATTCGTGCGCTGGGCGGTATCGACGCAATTGCGATTTCACATCCCCACTATTACAGCAACATGCAAGACTGGGCAGCAATATTTGATGCGCCATTGTATATCCACGCCAGCGACAGCGAATGGATTGTGCGTGACAGCCCACATCTGCAGTTATGGGATGGCGATGTCCTGACTCTGCTCCCTGACATAAGTTTGTTGCGGCTGGGTGGCCACTTCGCGGGCGGCACGGTACTGCACTGGGCAAAAAATGAAGGCATCCTGTTGTCTGGCGATATTATTCAGGTTGCGCCGGGGGCAAATGCTGTGTCCTTCATGTGGAGTTATCCCAACATGCTGCCTTTACCGGCGGACAACATCAGGACAATAACCGAGCGTCTGACCCCCTTTGCCTTTGATCGACTTTATAGTGCGTTTGAAGGGCGCGATATTGCGTCTGACGCGAAACAGGTGGTGAACCGCTCAGCTCAAAAATATATAGACTGCCTGCAGTAAGACAGAGCAGTGACGGACGGTTAAGCGGCCAACGCCATCACCCGCTTAACCCACGTTTTTCATTCGTCGATATACCTCAGACAGGCTTTATGACTCACCCTTACGGCGATGAGGCAGCCTCATCATCTACGCTACGATCCCTGTCAGTGGCGCTATCAACGGATTCATCTGTTGGCCGCATTCAGCAAAAACGACACCGTCATCAACGCCTGCGCGCGGGCCGCATGAGCACCGTCGTTCCGGTCTGTAGCGGCACAGGAACGTCAGGGCGAGTTCAGTTGACTCACCCTTTCGCGCGGGATCAGGGTGCCAGCGATGCACCACTGGTGGCGATAACCTCTTTATACCACCAGAAACTTTTCTTGCGGCTGCGCGCCAGCGTGCCGTTCCCATTGTCATCGCGGTCAACATAAATAAAACCATAGCGCTTGGACAGCTCGGCTCTGGAGGCGCTGACCAGATCGATGGGCCCCCAGCTGGTATAGCCCATCACCTCTACACCGTCGTCAATCGCCTCGCGCACCTGTACTAAATGGTCATTAAGGTAGCTGATGCGGTAGTCATCCTGCACTACGCCGTCCGCGTCAGGTTTATCCTTCGCACCCAGGCCGTTTTCCACGATAAACAGCGGTTTCTGATAACGATCCCAGAGCACGTTGAGCAGCGTACGCAGACCGACAGGATCTATCTGCCAGCCCATTCGGAGCTTGCCAGATGCGGGTTTGGCACCATGCTCAGGATGTTGCTCCGTGCCTGCTGATTTAACGCCTCATCGGTGGTGACACAGCCGCTCATATAGTAGCTGAACGAGATAAAGTCGACCGTTGATGTCAGCGCCTCGCGGTCGGCATCGGTGATGTCAATCTGAATACCGTTGTCACGGAAGAAGCGCAGCATATAGCCCGGGTAGGCACCGCGGCACTGCACGTCACCGAAGAACTGCCAGCTGCGGTTCTCCTGTAGCGCTTCCAGCACGTCTTCTGGCTTGCAGGTCAGCGGGTATACCCGGCCGCCCAACAGCATATTGCAGATTCTGGCATCAGGAATAATGTCATGACAGGCTTTTACCGCCAGCGCGCTGGCGACCAGTTGATGATGGATTGCCTGGTACACTTCGCCTTTATTGCTGGTTTCCGGCAGACCAACGCCAGTCAGCGGCGCGTGCAAGGACATGTTGATCTCGTTGAAAGTCAGCCACAGCTTCACCTTCTCTTTGTAGCGCGCAAACACAGTGCGGGCGTAGCGTTCAAAAAAACCGATAGTCTGACGACTTCCCCAGCCGCCGTACTGCTTTACCAGCGCCCATGGCATTTCATAATGTGACAGCGTGACAAGCGGCTTGATACCGTGCGCGGCCAGCTCGTCAAACAGCCTGTCGTAAAAAGCCAGCCCTGCCTCGTTCGGCTGCTGCTCATCACCGTTCGGGAAAATACGCGTCCAGGCAATCGAGACGCGCAGGCATTTAAAACCCATTTCAGCAAAAAGTTTGATGTCTTCCGGATAGCAGTGATAGAAGTCGATAGCCACATCCTTGATACTGCTGTCTCCCGCGACGCGCTCTACCACCGGACCAAAAACCCCCTGTGGCTGAACGTCAGAAGTTGACAGCCCTTTTCCATCGTCCAGATAAGCACCCTCTGTTTGGTTGGCGGCTAACGCCCCACCCCATAAAAAATCATCCGGGAAAGTCTTCATTATGTTCTCCTGTTATTGATGGCTTACGCAGATTAGCGGTAC
Source organism: Pantoea sp. SGAir0180 (assembly GCF_043546245.1). Lineage (NCBI taxonomy): Bacteria > Pseudomonadati > Pseudomonadota > Gammaproteobacteria > Enterobacterales > Erwiniaceae > Pantoea > Pantoea sp. SGAir0180. The sequence continues at coordinate 141,769 of NZ_CP028072.1, forward strand.
ACCGGCATTGGCGAATGTTGCCGCCACGGTCGCTACCTCGCGATATTCGTCGCTGTTGCTGATAATAATCGGGGTCGTCAGGTCGTAACCGGCATCGATAATTGCATGACGATCAAACTCCAGCAGCAGATCGCCCGGCTGCACGCTGTCACCTACCTTCACGTGAGCGGTAAAGGGGATGCCATTGAGCTTCACGGTGTCGATGCCCACGTGAATCAATACTTCAATGCCGCTGTCGCTGAGCAGGCCAATGGCATGTTTGGTCTGAAAAAGCGAGGCAACAACGCCGGTGAAAGGGGCAACGACGTTGTTATCAGACGGAATGATAGCGGCACCGCTGCCCAGCAGGCCGCTGGCGAAGGTGGTATCCGGTACCTGGTCAAGTGCCAGAACGGTGCCGGTCATCGGCGATAACACCGTGTTTTTGCCTGCTGATGCGTGCCCGTTAGGCGTTGCGCGCGCTGGCATCCCGGCGACCAACGTCAGGCCGCAACTCAGGACCAGTGCCACCATTGTGCCGAAAAGGCCGCCCCACAGCGTGGCATCCACGCCGCCCGGCGGTATCATCTGGGCGAGGGTAAAAATATTGGCAAAGCCAAACGAATAAACGTGGGTATCGCTGAAGCCAACAATAGCTCCACCGACAGCTCCCGCCACGCAGCCAAAGATAAAGGGGCGGCGCAGCGGCAGATTGACACCATAGACCGCGGGTTCGGTAATGCCGAAGATCCCTGCCGTCACGGACGATCCGGCCAGCATTTTTTGACGCGCATCGCGGGTGCGCAGGAAGACCCCTAACGCCGCACCCACCTGACCGAAGACCGCAGGCAGCAGCATCGGCAACATAGAGTCGTGGCCCAGCACCGCCACGTTGTTGATCATCAACGGTACCAGCCCCCAGTGCAGACCAAAGATGACGCAGACCTGCCAGAGCGCGCCCATTGCCGCGCCCGCCAGCCACGGTGCCAGTGCATAGATCCACTGATAACCGTTTGCCAGCATCTGGCTGAGCCAGGTTGCCAGTGGGCCAATCACCAGGAAAGTCAGGGGGACCGTCACGCCCAGGCAAATGAGCGGCGCGAAGAAATTTTTCATCGAGGATGGCAGCAGCTTCGTACTCAGTCTTTCCAGCCAGCAGCTTACCCACGCGGCAAGAATAATCGGGATTACGGACGAGCTGTAGTTAAACCAGGTCACCGGAATGCCGAGAAACGCCTCGGTCACCGCATCCGGCTGCTGGCTGGCGTTGAACGCAGCGATCATGATCGGATGGGTCAGCGCGCCGCCAATGACCATGGTGATAAAAGGATTACCGCCGAACTTTTTCCCAGCGGTGTAGCCCAGCACTAATGGAAAAAAGAAAAACAGCGCGTCGCTGGCGGCGAACCATATTTTATAGGTGCCGCTTTCCGTGGTGAGCCAACCGCAGACCACTGCCAGCGCCAGTAACCCTTTGAGGATACCAGAGGCCGCCAGGACGCCGATAAATGGCGTAAAAATTCCGGAGACAATGTCGATCAGGCGGCCAGATAAGGTGCCCTTGTCGCCCTTTTCCTCCACGACAGGCGCGTCATCAGTCAGCCCGGCCTCGTTGCGCACCGCCTGCCAGACGTCATGGACGTGGTTCCCAATGACGACCTGAAATTGGCCGCCGCTTTCTACCACCATAATCACATCCGGGTTGTTCTTCAGCCCCTCGGCATCTGCTTTCTGCTTGTCTTTCAGTTTAAAACGAAGCCGGGTTGCGCAATGCACAAGGCTGATGATGTTCTCTTTTCCGCCAGCGTGGCTGAGAATATCCTTCGCTAAAGCCTGGTATTCCATCTCGTTTTCCTTACATCCGGTGCCTGTAGCCACCTGTTGAATTAAAAAAAACCTGAGGGCGTCCTTCGTCAGAAGGCCGCACTCAGGTTTTGCCTGCGTAATGCAGTAACAATCCCGTGTTGAGGCTTAACGCCCCTCTTTTCTCACCCGCTCAATATGGAGGGTGAGAAACATGATTTCTTCGGTTGTCAGCTCGCGCTGATAGTTTTTATTCAGGTGCTGAGCGATTTTTCCGGCGCATTTCCAGGCCATGCCGTAATTGTCTTTAACCGCCGCATGCAAAGACACATCGTCATCCTGCACCACCGTGCGGGTCAGCATTCGCTGGGCAAAAAACTTCAGATGAGTAACGAAACGCTGATAGCTGAGCGACTCTTCGTCGTACTCCAGGTGCAGTTGATACTTCACCAGTTGCAGGATCTCCTGCATGATCCTGGTGACATGCATCACTTCAGGCATTTCACTGTCCAACTGGGCCGTGACCAGATGCAGAGCAATAAATCCCGCCTCATCCTCGGCCAAATCGACATGCAGACGTCGGGCAATAATGGCCCTCGCCTCCTGACCCAGCCCAAATTCTCTGGGATAGAGACGTTTAATATCCCACAGCAACACATTTTTGATTGCCAGCCCTTTCTTTTGCCGCTCAATCGCAAAGTAGCAGTGGTCGGTTAAGGTGATATACAAACTATCCTGCAGCTTTCCCAGCCGCTGTCCTGCCAGCCTGATGATCTGGTCACAGGTCGTCATCACCTCAAGTGGGATCTGACTCAGCAGTTCCCCTAGCCGACGCACCAGCACGTCATTCTGCAGCGCAAACACCTTTTCAATCAGTGCGGTTTCCAGCGTGTCCCCTGCGCGCTTCTGAAAGGCCAGCCCACGTCCCATGACAACCTGTTCGGACCCACGCTCATCCAGAGCAACCACCACATTGTTATTAAGAATTTTGGCGATTTTCATCGGAACCCCAGAAACAAAAAAACCTGACATCCGGCAGAAGCCAGAAAATCAGGTTTTGCCTGCTTTTAGCAGTCACAATCCAGTGAGGGAACTCTATCAGTTTCAATTGCAACCTATCCGTATCATACGTAAAAAACGTGACACATATCGTACTTTTGCTGTGGGGTCAGAAAGTTACCGCGGTTTTCAGCGTGGTGACCCAGGCATCCTGCGTGCGCGATACGCCGCCCGGATGGTGCCAGTACTGTATGCCCGGCTGTAGCTCCAGCCACGACAGAGGACGGAAGCGATAGTAAAACTCCCCGTTCAGGGAATGGCCCGGTACCGGATGATACATCGGATTGTTATGATCACTCAGCCCGCTAAGTGTATTCATATAGCGCTGATTTCGGGCATAGCCAGTGCTCATATCAATCCAGCTGAGACCAAGACCCATCCAGTCTTCCGGTCGTGCGTCAAACAGTCCCCGATAGCGCACTGAGGCGGCATAAACCTGATGAATATAATTAGTACGCTGGTCGGCAAGGCTCATACTGGCGGAGGCACTTAACCCACGATTCGAATCGTCCTTATGCTGCGTGAGTTGCTGATTCATTCCGGCGTACACAAACCAGGTACGATTGCGTTGTGTATAACCTTCTGGGTCTGTTGCCCCTGCCCCACCCGATCTTCCGTGATAAAGATCCGTTTGTGGCGCATTGGTGAATACCACGCCCAGGTTATACGCTCCGGGAAGATGATTGATCATCGGGCGCGCTTCAATTTCAACCGGAAGTAATATGCCTTTGCTGCCCTTCGTCGACCCGCTCCAGGCATGATGACGGCTGGAGGCATCCGGGTTCTGCTCCATCACACCCCCTTTTAATGTGATGGCCGGCGTCACGTTATACGCCAGCGTGGTGCCCCAGGTGTGGACGTTCCAGTTATGCCAGGTGAGCGCGTTAGCCGACTTGCCGCCGCACTGGGAAAGTAGCTGGAAGTCACAGGGAATGATCTGATCGAAGGTCTGGACCTTATTCATCATCCCGATTCGCCAGGTGATGCGGCGATCGTCAAAACTGCGCGCAAAGGTCAGCCAGCCCAGACGGGTAATGGACTGGCCGCCCCAGCTTTCCTGCGTCAGGTCGTTGATATTCACTCGCGGATCCTGTACGCGTCTGGTGGTGAGGTCATCATTGTGGTTACGATTGACGATATTCCCCTCAATTCGTGCATCGGGAATACCTGTCCAGCGCGCCAAATCCTGAGTGAAGGTCAACGCAAACTGATCGATATAAGCCACATGCGAGTCTTGATGGTAGCCCCCGCCAGCATTCCAGCCGATTTCGTTCAGATAACCCAGATTGTAGGTAAAACCGTTATCATTAAGGATGTTACGAATACCCAACATATCGCCCAGCATGGGAGCGGGAGAAGCGTCAAAACCTAATACCGTGCCATTCCATTCCTGGCCGACTGATAGCGGTGAAACCAGCAAAAGCGCGAGTTCATACTGTTTGTAGCGAGCATTTATCATCTTTCTTTACATCCTGATAAACATACATATGTGAAAATGGGGAATGTTCAGTTTGTTAGGGTGTTGCCTGTTCTTTAAGCCAAAAAAAACCTGAACGCTTAATGGGTTATCCCATATCGCGTTCAGGTTTTGCCTGTTGACCAGTAACAATCCTGAATTCAGTCGCCAAAAACCTTATCATCTGTAAGGTTTTCAGGAAGCATGTATTGGCTACGTATGTGATTCAGGTAGCAGTTTTGTCGGAAGAAACAGTCGTGCGCCGAGCAGAATGAGTGCATTACCTGCGCGTATCAAAAGGGGATTTCCGGCATAACAGCCAGGAAGTGAAAACAGCATCGCCCGCCTGACAGGACGGGCGTGATGTTGCAATGCAGATATAATGAGAAGTCGTTCGTTATTTATCGCGTGTACGCTGGCGGCACGTTACCGCTTTAGTTTAATTTGCTCAAGTCCCTGTAAAACGTTATTAATATCATCCCCACTCAGATGTTGCACATCCAGTTGGTGATGAAGAGAGGTTAAATCGCCTTTCGAAAAACTGCCCTGCGACAGTTGCTGATGAATCGCTTGCAGAATTTGTTCATCTAACTGATTGATTTGCTTTCTCAACTCAGCCAGATCTTTAGCCGGTGGGACCGACTGAGGTTTGGCCAGCCAGTCCGCCATGTAGCGATACTGAATCGCTTTGCTGGCATCCATCAACGCCTGAAAGAAGACGGTAACAGATTGGGGATCCAGCCCGGCCTGAGCCGATTTTTCCTGCGCTTCTGCCAGCACATCCTTTTCCCTGGTCAGGTCTTCAACTGGCTTGTTATGCACTTTTTTGAACGCTGCGACGTCTTTCATCAGCAGCATTCTTTCATGCAGTGCGCGTGAGAGCAGAGAGACAGGTTGAGATGCTGCAGGCGCAGCAGCAGCGGAGCCGCTAAAAATAAGGGCGGCCAGCAGAAAGGTCATATATTGCATGTTTGGTTAGCCTGTTTCCAAATAGTTGAAAAAGATTAATCATATTAAACGCACCTCTCAATAATGAAGTGTCTGTGAAACATTAGTTAATCTCTGTAATTAACTAATACAAATTATAAACACACCCAGGGTTGAAGATCATAAATCATTAGAATACCTACACTAACATTATGGCCACCTTAACCGCGCCGCTTCAATGTTAATATTTAGTCAACAAGTTGAGCGGACAATCAGTGAGAAATCAATCAGCTTACTGATTAAGCTATTGAATATTTTTATAAAATTATAAATTTATGGAAGTTTGAAACAGTAAAATTTTTGTTCTCATAACGCCAGAAAAGGTAAAAAAACGTCAGACAGAACTCGCCTCTTATTATTCGCAAGCTAATTATCATGCCTTTTATTAATGACGTTTAAAGTTTTAATTTTTCTTTTAAAACAGTGCAAATGCATCACCTCCATATTTGTGAAGTTTTATTTCAAAACGTCTCTAAAGTTTTCAACGTGACAGTCGATAAGTTTTATTAAGCAGTAGAAGCCTGTTTCTCGCTGCAAATTATTTCCCTTACCGGCTATCAGGGTGGAATCATGTTTATTACGCGTACGTTTTCCGATATGAAAATGGGGAAAAAGCTGGGGCTCAGTTTTGTTGTGCTGATAGTTGCAACCCTGACCATCGCACTGTTAGCGTTTAAAGGCTTTGAAACCATTAAAGAGAATGCGCAAAAACAGGACATTACTGTCGATTTTGTCAACACACTCGGTGAAGCACGAACCAGCCGGCTGCTTTATCAGTACACGAAAGACGAACATTATGCGCAGGTTAACGCAAAAGCGCTGAACGATTTAACAGCACAGGTAAACAAACTTAAAACGTTTAGCTGGGACAGTCAGGGCGAAAACACACTTACTACTGCCGCAAACGAACTGGAAAACTATAAGACGCACCGCGAGGTTTTTTATAATGCCTCGCAAAAAACGTTTGCTGCCGCCTCCCTCATTCAAAACAATGATCTGCTGGCTGTCGGTCAACGGCTTGATGGTATCACGATTCCCGCTCAGCCTGAGGCCATGCTCCAGGTGTTGCGCTTAGCATCGATACTGAAAGAGATCGCCGGTGATGTAGAGCGTTTTGTCGACAAACCGACCGAATCCAGTAAAAGTGAAATCAGCGACAACATTTCCACCGTTACCCAGTTGCGCGCGCAGTTGCTCGCGCTGTCTGTCCCGGATATCCAGGCGGTGCTGGCGACGCAGAAAACGGATTTGGCGCAACTCAGGCAGGCCTTTACTGACTATCTGTCAGCCGTGGCGGTAGAGACAACCGCGTCCAAACAACTGAACATCACCGCCGGAAAACTGAATACGTCCGTTGCGGAGCTTTTTAACTATCAGGCGTCCGAATCCGCAAATGCGTTACACAAAGCGGAAACGCAGATTGCGATTGTCGCCGCGATTTGTGTGCTGCTTAGTCTGCTGATCGCCTGGCGAATAACGCTTTCCATTACGGTTCCGTTGAAAGAAACGCTCAGCGTAGCCAAACGCATAGCGGAAGGCGATTTGACCGCCTCGCTGTCCACGGCTCGTCGTGATGAACTGGGGCAATTGATGCAGGCCGTCAGCGTGATGAACGACAGCCTGCAAAACATCATTACCCATGTACGCGACGGCGTGAACGGCGTGGCTCGGGCTTCTTCAGAGATCGCTGCCGGCAATATGGATCTGTCTTCCCGGACCGAGCAACAGTCTGCCGCCGTGGTGCAAACTGCGGCCAGTATGGAAGAGTTAACCTCCACCGTGAAACAGAATGCGGAAAACGCGCATCACGCCAGCCAACTCGCTACTAAGGCTTCTGCCAATGCCGGACGCGGCGGTGAAATCATCCGAAGCGTTGTCACCACCATGCAAGGCATTACGACCAGTTCAGGTAAGATTGGCGAAATTATCAGTGTCATTAACGGTATTTCCTTCCAGACGAATATTCTGGCCCTGAACGCTGCCGTGGAGGCGGCCCGTGCCGGCGAACAAGGGCGTGGTTTTGCCGTTGTCGCTGGCGAAGTCAGAAACCTGGCGCAGCGCAGCGCTGTTGCGGCTAAGGAAATTGAGACGCTGATCCGCGATTCACTGAATCGCGTCAATGAAGGTTCGACCCTGGTGGATCAGGCGGGAACGACAATGGACGAGATCGTGCTGTCGGTGACCCAGGTTAAAGATATTATGAGCGAAATCGCGGCAGCCTCGGACGAGCAGAATCGTGGCATATCGCAGATCGCCCAGGCGATGACAGAGATGGACACCACGACGCAACAAAACGCCGCGCTGGTTGAAGAGTCCTCAGCCGCTGCCAGCTCACTGGAATCACAGGCAGAAGCGCTGGAAAAAACGGTTGCTGTATTCCGGGTACCCAGTAATAAGAAAAGTGTGGTGGCCAGTCAGGCTATATCGTCCGCGGCACCTAAAGTCGTGGTGTCTGCACGCCAGTCCAGCGTAACTGAAGCCAACTGGGAAACGTTCTGATACCGGAAACAGTGACGCCGGCAAGTTGCCGGCGTCACTGTAGTTGGCTGAAAAGAGCGGTGCAACACGTATCCTGAACTGATTTTGTTGCCCTGCTTTATAACGATGCCGGTTCCGGGCTGGTCATTTCAGTCGGTTTTTTGCGGCTTAATGCACATACAGAGTAATCCTGCCAGCACCAACATGACGCCGACCATCGCGCCTGTATGAAAAGGCTCAGCGAACAGCGGCAGACTGATTGCCATCAACCAGACCAGTACATAGCTGATGCTCAGCAACGGATAGGCCCGGCTGAGCGGCAGATGACGCAGTGCCAGAAACCAGCTCACCATCGAACAGGCGTAAGCAGTCAGTCCGCCACACAGAATCAGCAGCGGCAGCCAGTTCACGGGATGCTGGATCAACACGGCCTGCAAACTGGGCAACTGAAGCATCGCCCAGCGCAGCATTAACTGAGCGAGTGTCACCAGCAAAACGCTGCATAAGGCCAGCAAATAACCCTTCATGCGTAGCTCCCTATCAGGGCGACGCCTGCGACAATCAGTACCGTGCCAGCCCATTGCAGAGGCGACATTTTTTCACGCCAGATAAACCGTGCGGCCAGGGCAACCAGAATAAAGTTAATACTCAGCATCGGGTAGGCCAGGCTTACCGGCAAACGCTGCAACACCAGCAACCAGGCCACCATCCCCAGCGCTAACATGATAAGACTGGCCAGCAGCCAGCCGGCCAGGTTAGCCCTGTTTGTTTGCCGTGCCGCCTGTTTCTGACAGAGCTGGCCTGCGCAGGTGAGTAAACTGGTGAGCAGCACCAATAATAAACTCACGATCAGTTAGCCGCATTGTATTGCAGTAACAGCATCCGGCCGTTGCGATAGACCGCATCCGCTGGCGGTAAATCTGTGGGTGTCGCTTCACCGCGTTCCAGCATCATGATCAACGAGACATTGCCCTGCTTACGGTGCGCCTGAAGCCATTGCGGGAAATCCTCGCTGCTGACATAGGCAGACTGGGCATCGGGATAGCTAAGACCATACTGCAGCTCGCCCTTTTGACTGTAGGCAATGATATCGCTGCGTTTCAGCGTCCAGGCGATGGCTGACGACACGCCGGAATTATCACTTAAGATATAGCGGCTGTTCGCCAGGCTGTTTTCAATACTGCGGATGAAGACCTGGGGTTGCTTGGTATTCTCAACGCTTTCCGGAATTGCCGAACCGACACAGAGCGCCAGCGCCAAAGGGCAAAGCGCGGCGGCCAGCCAGTTGCGTTGTGGCGATTTCAGGCTGAAAGCCCCCGCGACAGCCCAGCCCGCAAACGCGATCACGGCCATAATGAGTGCAACCAGCTGATGTGCGCCATAGAGCGGACGATGGCTTAATCCCCAGGGTGCCAGCACGACCAGCAACGTAACCACACAGATCGCGCCAAACAGGATATTGATCCAGGCGTTGACTTTAAAGACGCGCGTGTTCTCACCCACTTTACGCCAGGCATAGTCAGCCATCAGCAGCGCCAGCGGCGCAAAGCAAGGCAGGATATACGTCGGCAGTTTCCCTTTCGCAATGCTGAAAAACACCAAGGGGATCACGACCCAGCTCAACAGATAAACACCACCTGAGGACTGCTGGCGTTGGGTCCAGCCTGAACGCAGTGCGCCCGGTAACAACGCCAGCCAGGGCAGCGCGCCGGCAATCAGCACTGGCAGGTAGTACCAGAAAGGTGCCTTATGCTGTGCGTTGTCTTCGGCAAAACGCTGGATATGCTCAACCCAGAAAAAATAATGCCAGAAATCAGGTTGCTGCTGCTGAATGGCAATCGCCCAGGGGGCACTGATGGCTGCCGCACTGACAATCGCCAGTGGGCCATAAATAACCAGTTCCCGAAAACGCTGGTTCCAGATCGCCCATGGAAGGATCACCAGTACAGGAACCGCCAGGGCAAGGAAACCTTTGGTCATAAAGCCCATGCCGCAGGCTAAGCCCAAAATCAGATAACGGAGGATACGTTGCCGCACATTTTGCGCTTCGCTGGCGAACCAGTAGCTGCACATCGCCGCAACCATCCATAACGTCAGCATCGGATCCAGCACGGCATAAGTACCAATACCGTAGACCAGAAGTGAGGTCATAAAGATAACGCTGGCCGTGAGAGCAACGGTACGGCGAGCAAACAGGCGACAACCCAGCCAGTAAATCAGGATGGCGCTCATCAGGGTTGAAAAGACCGAACCAATCCTGACGGCGAAGTTATTGTGACCAAAAATGGCCTGTCCAACAGTATTGAACCAGTAGCCGGCGATGGGTTTTTCGAAATAACGCAGACCGAAGAAGTGCGGCGTAATCCAGTTGCCGTTTTGCAGCATTTCACGGCTGATTTCGGCATAACGCGTTTCATCAGGCTGCCAGAGATTGCGGAACTCCAGAGGAAGTAAATAATAAAGAACGAAAAGTGAAACCAGTAGTACCGTCTTTTTGGTGGCAGTCATGGTGCTTACCTTGTTAAATTCTCACAACCCAACCAGCCTTCCCGGCCAGCAATGTGCCCACGAACAACCTTGCCGACAGGCAATGTATCGAGGTCGTCAGGCAAGAGGTCGCTCAGCGGGCAAAATTGTATTCCCTGCTCGCGGGCACGCTGTAACAACGTATCGAACGCATTGAGTTGACTGATACCTTCGACTTCAGCATGGATGGTATACACCGGGGTGCCCTGATCGGCGTGGATCTGTTCCAGGATGTAATCGTTGAACCGTTCAGCACTCAGCGTGGGACCGACCACTTCGTCCCAGGTGGGTAACGTCACGGGGATCTGTACCGTACCCGGCTCGCCATTTCTCAACTGTGGGCGAAAAGGCGCGGTACCGCGGCAATCGCTGTTGTAGGCAAAACCAAATGTTTGCTTGGCCTGAATAACACGACCATCTGCGCGCCAGCCCGCCACGGCGGAACAGGTGACAGGTTTGCCGATAATGGCCTCCAGCGCATCCCGTCCTTTCGCAATCTGCTGAATAAGCTGTTCTTCATTCCAGACGCCTGCCCACGTTTGCCAGGCAAAGTGATCCCAGGCGTGCAGGCCAACTTCATGGTAATCGGCCGTCATGCGGATAATATCGCGCATCCCTGCCCCAATCTGTTTTCCTGGCCAGGCGGTCCCGGCCAACAGGATATCCCAGCCATAAAGCGATGCTGCGCGTGAGCGCAGCATTTTCCACAGAAAGCGCGGCTTCATCAGACGCCATAAATGGCGTCCCATGTTGTCAGGCCCGACACTGAAGAAAAAGGATGACTGGACATCGTGTTTCTTGAAGACCTCAATCAGCGCGGGCACGCCAAGTTTTGTCCCGCGCCAGGTATCGACATCGACACGTAGACCGACTTTCCTCATGCCTGATCGTCCTGAAGCTCAACAGTGCGCAGGAAGAAGTCGAGAGTGTTATCGATGGTCGTATTCATTTGCACTTCAGGTGTCCAGCCCAGCAGGCGTTTTGCATTACGGATTGAAGGCTTACGGTGCTCAACATCCTGATAGCCCTTGCCATAATAGCTGCTGCTTTCCACTTCACGGAAACCGGCAAACGGCGGGAAGCTGGCACGCAGCGGGTGACGCTCAAAGCTCTCCAGCAGACGTTCTGCCAGCTCTTTGATACTCGCTTCGTTGTCTGGATTACCGATGTTAATGATCTGCCCGTCGCAGTTATTGTTTTTGTTTTCAATAATTCTGAACAGGGCTTCAACACCATCACTGATATCTGTAAAGCAGCGCTTCTGACGACCACCATCAAACAGCTTGATAGGCGAACCTTCCACCAGGTTTAAAATCAACTGGGTAATGGCACGCGAACTTCCGATGCGCGCGGCATTGAGGTTGTCCAGGCGCGGGCCCATCCAGTTAAACGGACGGAACAGGGTGAAGCGCAGACCTTCTTTTTCACCGTAAGCCCAGATAACCCGGTCTAACAGCTGCTTGGAAACCGAGTAGATCCAGCGCTGTTTGTTAATCGGACCGACGACCAGGTTCGAGTGGTCTTCATCAAAGTTACTGTCGGTACACATCCCATACACTTCGGACGTTGACGGGAAAATGATACGTTTGCCGTACTTCACGCAGTCGCGAACGATTTTGAGGTTTTCTTCAAAATCCAGCTCAAAGACGCGCAGCGGGTTGCGGGTATACTCAATCGGCGTGGCGATAGCGACCAACGGCAGAATGACGTCACATTTTTTAATGTGGTATTCGATCCACTCTGAGTGGATGCTGATATCGCCTTCAACAAACTGGAAGCGCGGATGACCAACAAAGCGGCTGATCGCGTCGGAACCAATATCCAGGCCAAACACTTCGAAGTTGTCGTCTTGCAGCAGGCGCTCGGTCAGATGGTTACCAATAAAGCCGTTAACACCCAGGATCAACACGCGGGTGCGACGCTTCACGGCGGCCACAGCCTGAGAATACAGCAGTGCGCCATTTACCATGCCCAGATGTTGCGCCAGCTGGACACCGTTCATGTAAACGCTGTTCGGGGTTTGCCCCGTCTGGATTTCCAGCGCGCCTTCACCACAAGCCACAACAAACGGATCGGCTGACAGCACGGTTCCCGGACGAGCATTGTGCGCGGTCGTTAAAACTTTAGCTTTCCAGACCACAAACTTTGTGGTGCCGGCAAACGCAAACGCGCCCGGCCATGGATCGGTAACGGCACGGACCAGATTATTGATTTGTTTAGCAGGCAGGCTCCAGTTGATGCGACCATCTTCTGGTGTTCTGCGACCCACAACCGTGGCTTCCGCTTCGTTTTGCGGCTTGCCGACGATATTGCCCTGTTTCATCGCGGGCAAGATGCTTTCCAGCAGCTCACTGGCACAGTCAACCAGTTTGCGGTGCAGGGTTAACGCGTTGTCTTCTTCAGCAATGGCGATGCGCTGTTGCGCGATGATTTCACCCGCATCGGCTTTTTTCACCATGCGGTGTAAGGTCACACCGGTTTCCGTTTCGCCATTCACCAGCGCCCAGTTTAATGGCGCACGACCGCGGTATTTTGGCAGCAGTGAACCGTGCAGGTTAAAAGCGCCCTGCTTCGCGCAGTTCAGAATGTCGTCACACAACAGGTTGCGGTAGTAAAAGGAGAAAATAACATCAGGTTCTGCTGATTTAATGCGATCGATCCACAGCGGATGGTTAACCTCATCCGGAGCATAAACCGGGATTGAATTTTCAGCCGCAATTCGCGCCACTGAGCCAAAAAAGTGATTTTCTGACGCCGTGTCGGCATGGGTGTAGATGGCGCTGATAGTGAAGCCTGCTTTCAACAGCGCATTAATGCCCGCACAACCCATGTCGTGATAAGCGAAGACGATAGTTTTCATTACTCGGTTTCCTGTACAGAACGGTCTTTCTGAGGATTGATAACACGTTGAATAAAATAGCGTGGACGGGCACGTACATCGTTGTAGATACGACCAATGTATTCACCCAGCAGTCCCATGCCGATAAATTGCGCGCCGATGAAGATAAACAGGACGGCAAACAACATAAAAACACCATCGCCAGCCCAGGCTGCGCCCAGAAACAGCCGCAGCAGAATCAGAATCACGGAGAACGCAAAACCTGCAATCGCAATCAGGCTACCCAGTACACTTAGCATGCGTAGTGGTGTGGTTGTGAGACAGGTGACAAGGTCGTACATCAGGTTAATAAGGCGCATAAAGCTGTACTTCGAACTGCCGTGTTCACGTTCTGCGTGAGTAACCGGGAGTTCAATCGTACGACGCGCAAAGGTGTTAGCCAGGATCGGGATAAACGTGCTGCGCTCATGGCAGTTAAGCATGGCATCGATAATGTGACGGCGATAAGCCCGCAGCATACAACCGTAATCCCCCATCGATTTACCGGTCACACGTTGGATCATCTGGTTGATGGTGCGTGATGCCTGACGACGGAACCAGCTGTCCTGACGATTCTGGCGTACCGTGCCGACAACGTCATAGCCTTCCTGAGCGGCGGCCACCAGACGGGGAATTTCTTCGGGTGGGTTTTGCAAATCGGCATCCAGCGTGATGATGAGATCGCCGCTGACATTGCTGAATCCCGCCATAATCGCGGAGTGCTGACCATAGTTACGGTTGAGCAAAACGGCGACAATATGACTGCCGGGCAGTGAGGCTGCATCGGCGATCATCGTCGCGGACGCATCCTGGCTGCCGTCGTCGACCAGCAGAATTTCATAGTCCAGGTTCAGGCTCTTACAGGCATCATCGGTACGCTGAATCAATGCCGGTAAGCTTTCCTGCTCATTGTAAACCGGGATGACTACCGATACTTTTTCAATCTTTTTATCGTCGAACATTTAAACCCCAGCCAGTCCACGTAGTGCGCTGATAACGCGTTCAACGTCATCGTCAGTCATGTCGGGAAACAACGGAATGGAACAAATACGCTCGCTGTTCCACTCAGTGGCAGGCAGCGATAAATGCGGATAATGCTCACGGTAATATTTGTGCGTATGCGCTGCACGGAAATGCAGCCCCGTGCCGATGTCCTGCTCTTTCAGCGCCTGCATCAGTGCATCACGGGTCATACCGCACGCCTGCTCATCAACGCGAATAATGAAGAGATGCCAGGCGTGCTGATGCTGCCAGGCGGGCGGAACAAGAGGCTTAAACGGCGTATCTTTAAGGGCATCGAGGTAACGTTGCGCTATTGCCGCGCGACGCTGATTGATTTCGGGGAGCTTCTCCAGCTGAACCAGCGCAATGGCCGCGCTGATATCCGGCAGATTGTATTTAAAGCCCGGCATAATCACTTCTGCCTGCGGCTGACGGCCATGTGTTTGACGATCAAACGCGTCGACGCCCAGACCATGAAACTTCAGGCTGCGAATGCGATCGGCCAGAGCCGCGTCGTCGGTGACGACCAGGCCACCTTCTGCGCAGGTCATGTTTTTGATGGCATGGAAGGAAAAAATAGCATTTCCCTGGCCACCCACGTGTTTACCTTTGTAGTGGGTACCGGCCGCATGCGCGGCATCTTCAATGACCGGAATGCCATGGCGTTGGCCGATAGCATAGATCGCGTCCATATCCGCAGGCGCACCCGCATAATGGACAGGGATAATCGCCCTGGTTTTCGGCGTAATCGCCGCTTCGATAGCTTCAGGGGTCACCATCAGATTATCGATATCCACATCGATCATCACCGGCGTCGCACCAAGTAACGTGATGATATTTAACGTAGAAACCCAGGTCAGGGAAGGTGTGATGACTTCATCACCGGCTTTGATGCCCAACGCCATTAACATGACGTGCATACCGGCAGTAGCAGACGTGACGGCAATAGCGTGTTGATTGCCGGTTAACTGGCAAAATGCGCGCTCAAGTTCAGCACACTTCGGCCCGGTCGTAATCCAGCCAGACGCAAAGACCTCACGCACTGCAAACAATTCAGTCTCGCCTAAAGAAGGACGAGAAAACGGAAGAAACGCCATTAAGTAATGTCCTTAAACTGTTTTGCCTTTTTTCCAGAAGAAAGAGGATAAGTTTGAAATATGAAAACAGCCAAAATGTAATCTTATGCTCATTTTTTTCCGTTAAAATCCGCGAAAAGAGGCAAAGTACACTGACCTCTGATCGTGAAGTCAAATATTAGAAAAATATTCACTTCATAACGATGCCAAATGATACGCTCGTAACCTTAACCAAACATTAAACGCTTCATTCAATTCACAAATTGACACGATCTTTATTAGGTTTACCAGATTAATCACATTAAATAAACAGATATGTTTGACAGTTTCATGAAGAGATTACCGCACATTCTGCAAATGCTGCCAGGCGGTATCTACATTGTTGACAGATAGCATTTTCTAAGGGAAATTCGGAGTTTTGATACACGCGTTGCACTCATAAAGTGACGGTGATCACTTTTCTAACTTTTAGATTTTTTTCTTATGAACAAGGAATTACGCGTCACTACATTGTCAGTTGAACCTGCTGATTCTCGCTTCTGGAATTCGATGGTGCCGGAACTGACTGTCACTGATTTTGCCAGATCCTTTGCGTTTTATGTCGATGAACTGGGGTTTACTGTGAGAATAAGACGCATTCACCCAGACTTCGCTTATCTCTGTTATGGTGAAGCGCAATTAATGATTGAACAGCAGCATGACGCGGGCTGGCACACCGCAGAGATGCAGTATCCTTTGGGACGCGGTATTAACTTCCAGACAGAAGTCTCCAATATTCAGCAGCTTCACACGCGCCTGGTGAAAACGGGCACGCCCTTGTTCCGACCACTTAGCGAAAACGCCTACTATACGGGTGAGAAATATTAACGCCAGCAGGCGTTACTGGTTCAGGATCCAGATGGCTACCTGCTGCGTTTTTGTCAGGTCTTAGACTGAAAAAACATTACAGCGCGACCACCTCGCTGACCTGATGGTGAAAGACATAGGGATCGGAGATCAACCCAAACTGTTCATCATCCGCATAGGTAACTGCCACCGGGTAATCCTCGCCAGCAAACGCTTTCACTGCCGCCAGATCCCGCCAGTATGTGGCCAGAAAGAAATGCTGCCACTCTCCCTGTGCAACCTGATGAATAAAAGCGCCTGTGTTACCGGGTACCGATTCTGCATGCTGCACGCCCGTCTTCTGTAGATGCGTAAAAAATGCCTCTGCGTGCTGCTGAGGGACACAACCATGCCAGGTTCTGACAATCATCGTTTTCTCCTTTTAATGACGTAATGTCATGGTAACACGCTGTTTTTATAAAAAATTAAGACTGGCAGTGAAAAATAATGTTGTCGGCTGGCACAAATCCGAATTTGTTCTACATTTAGTGGCCCGACCAGGGGAACGACATTCATCACAGCAAAAAACAAAAACGGTAAAAATTATGGAATTGAGCAAGTTTGAGGTCAGAACGGGCCTGTGGCCACACATGCATTTCACGGATATTGAATACGATCACCGTGGCGGAAGTTACGAAATTTATGCCACCGATGTGACCAATCAAACCAAGAGTAAACTGTTTATCTGTCGTACCACGGATGAACAACAGGCGAAGCAACTGGCGGAGCAATTTAAAATCTGGCTGCCCAAAGTTAACAGCAGAAAGCGTAAAGCGACGGCGAAATCCGCACTTACCGGTTACGATCGCGTCGCGTGCCATAAAGGGTAAATACGGATTCATGCTGGCCGCCCCGTAGCAGATGAAGGCTGCTGTGGGGCGGCCTTGCACAGAAGCGATAAATCACGCGACCGATCAGGTTTGCGCCAGACATTACGCGGCGGCGTTATTAAGCCGGACGGTTTTTCACCGAATCAGTCGGACAGCCTTGTATGAATGTTACCTGGCCTGCCCGTAACCACTTCCTGCCCGGCACCATACCAGTCTTGCCTGAGCAAAACGCTCACCCTAAAAGTGACAGTGTCATGTTTTCTGCCCAGCGCTACGCACCGGCATCGCAGACATTTCTCACACTGAGACCCCCGTAATGCCTTAAACGTAAACGTCTGGCTCCGCCTGGTCAGCCGTTTGGTAACAACCTGAAAAAGCGTCTGATGTCCGTTCATTATTTCTGATCGCGCCCTTTTTCATCACGTTTTTTCATTAGGCGTATTGTTCCTCTCTCTGGCATCCTGCGCATTCCCTTCTCTTCCTCCAGCCGACATTAAACTGACCATGTCTTGCCGATTTTTTCAGGTTATTATCGTTTTGCTTAATCACATTAAATGCAGACGACACGGCTGACATGCCAATAAAGCGGTGCGGGCACATACGGGAAATGAGGGAGAAAAAGTCAAAGTGGCCCCAATGAAGTCTAAACGTGTACTGATTATCGAAGATGATGCCGATGCAGCCAGCGTACTTGAAGCCTATCTTAAACGTGAAGGCTACACGGTGATGATTGCTGGCGATGGAATGACAGGACTTGACCACGCGCAACGCTGGCAGCCCGATCTCATTCTGCTTGATGTGATGCTGCCCGTTATGAACGGCACGGAAGTTCTGGCGGCTCTTCGACGCAGGGGAAATACACCAGTGATTATGGTGACAGCAATGGGAGATGCCCCCGACAGGATCGGCGCATTACGCTATGGTGCAGATGATTATGTGGTGAAACCCTACCATCCTGGCGAGGTCGTCGCACGTGTTCAGGCCGTTTTACGTCGCACCCAACAAAGTACCGTCCCCGACAGCACATTATGTTGGGCGGGTCTGGAAGTCGATACTGAATCGCTGACAGCAGTAGTAAAAAATGAACAGGGCATTCAGCGGCTCGATCTGACCCCAACGGAGTTTTCGATTCTGGTGACGTTGATGCGCGCCCCAACCCGCCCGTTTAGTCGCTTATTCTTGCTTGAACACTGCCTGCCTGAAAGTGATGCGCTTGAGCGCGTAGTTGATACCCATGTTTATAACCTGCGACGCAAACTGGAAGCCGCAGGCATGTCAGATATTTTACCTGCGGTTCGCAGTGTGGGTTACAGGTTCAGACAACCATGAAACTAAAAACGCACGACTCAATGTGGCGCTGGATCTGCATCCGTATTTTGATAATCGGTCTGGGAAGCGTCATCCTTATCGCGTTTTGCATGTGGCTGCGTTTCGCGCTGCAAATGCTCTGGGTTTACTCTCGCATGCCTGCGGACGTCTGGGCGGAGTTTTCCCGTATACGGTTACACCCGGAGCAGGCACCGGCTCGCTTTCATCAGATTGTCGATCAATGGTGGGGCGTCGGCTTTTCCGACCCGTCAATCGCCTCGGCTGACTGGCTGACGGTCGCCGTACTGGTCGCCGTGGTGATTCCGTTCTTTATTGTAATGGGGCTGCGCTTCGCCCGACCGCTGGCGAAACAGTTTAGTCAGTTGGCGAATGCGGCACGCGATGTGGCACAGGGGAAATTCGGCACATCGGTCGGTCAGGTCGAAGGCGCGCCACAGGAATTAGTGCGGTTTACGGAAGACTTTAATCTGATGACCCAGCAGTTAGCCCGTTACGAACGCGAGCTTAAAGCTTCGCAGGTTGCCATTGCTCATGAACTACGATCGCCACTCACCGCAGCCATTGGCCGCTTACAAGGCATTGTCGACGGCGTATTTGCGCCGGAACCTCAGCAGTTCTCCATGATCATGAAGCAGCTGACGCAGCTGAGCCGCCTGACGGATGAACTGCACTTATTATCGTTAGCGGAAGCTGGCCAGCTTACGCTCAGCCTGAGCCGGTTTAACCTTACCGAGCTGTTACGCGAACGTACAGCGTGGCTGGCGCCTCAGGCTGAAGCCGAACAGATGGTGATTGAGGTGCAGTCGCCCGGCCAACTCTCTTTCACTGGCGATGCCTCCCGGCTGGGCCAGGTGGTAACCATCTTGACGGAAAATGCACTGCGCTATGCCGCAGAGGGGAAACGGTTTTCTGTGACCGCTCATACCTCGCCCGCCGCTGTCACACTGCAGTTTCGCGACTATGGGCCGGGCGTGGATCCTCAGTTTCTGCCTGTCATTTTCGACCGTTTCACCCGGGCAGAATCGTCGCGCGCACGGCATTCCGGCGGAAGCGGTCTCGGCATGTCTATTGCGAAGGCTATCGTTGAGGCGCACGGTGGGGAGATATTTGCACGTTTGCCTGCGGACGGCGGACTGCAGATTACAATCGTTTTGCCTTTATCTGACGACGCGCGCTCAATCTGAGTGCGTACTGGCCTGCACAGGCTTTTTTGTCTGCCTTGACCATTTCTTGATAATTCATCGAAGGTTTCTGGACATAACCCGCTTTAAATGAGCCTGTCTCATTTCAGGAATACGGTTATGACAGATTTTATTCCCGCTTTTGCCCGCCAGGCGCTGCGTCATCTGAGCTTTCCGGGTTATGTGTTACCGTCACTGTTTGTCGTGGCAGGCATGCTTATCCTGTCAGGCTGCCGGGAGGAAGCGCCGCCTGCGCGTGAGGCGCCTCGTCCCGTCCGGACAGTGCTGGTTCCTCCCTTCTCCAGCGGTGGACTGATGACGCAGACGGGTGAAATTCGTGCCCATGAAGAAATTTCGCTGGCTTTCAGGCTGGATGGCCGCGTCATTACCCGCACCACGGACATTGGACAGCATGTGAATGCCGGTCAGGTTCTGGCGACCTTAGACAGTAATGCCGCTCAAAACCAGCTCAGCAGTGCCACTGCCGATCTGGCGAGTGCGCGCGCCTCAGAACATGTTGCCGCACTAACGCTGCGTCGTATGCAGCAGCTGATGCCCGGAGGGGCCATTTCCCGTTCGCAGTTAGACAGTGCAAAAGGTGACTGGCAGGCGGCCGTTTCCCGGCGTCAGAGCAGTGAAGCCGCGCTTAAAAATGCCCAGGATAATCTCAACTGGACGCAACTTACCGCGCCGCGCGCCGGTGTTATTACCGCCGTCAATGTCCAGCCGGGTCAGGTGGTCAGCGCTGCGCAGTCCGTAATGACGCTTGCCGCTGATGGCGATCGCGATGCTGTCTTTGACCTTGCTGAACCCTCGCTGGCGGAGTACGCCTCCTCCACGCCCTTCAGCATTACGTTGTTATCGAACCCTGCGATAAAGACACAAGGGCATTTTCGCGATATCAGTCCGCAGGCCGATCCGCAGACCCGCACCTGGCGACTACGTATCATGCTGCCTCAACCGCCGGTCGCTATGGCGTTGGGGTCGACCGTCGTGGGGGCCTTTCCCGGTAAAGCCGAACAGGTTGTCACCCTGCCCGCCAGCGCTCTCACGCGTGCCGGCGATCGTCCCGCCGTTTTTGTGGTGAACACCCAGTCCCATCAGCTTTCACTCAGGCCGGTCACGCTGGCGCGCTTCGATGCCCAACATATCTATCTCAGTGCCGGCGTGATACCGGGTGAGCGCATAGTCACCTCAGGCGTGAAAACGCTCTTGCCGGGAGAGCGGGTACAGCCCGGGGAGGATGAAAAATGAGAAGATCGGCTGAAAGGGCCCGCTTTAATCTCTCTGCCTGGGCGTTAGCACATCAGCAACTGGTGGTGTTTTTCATGCTGTTGGTGATGACGACGGGCGTACTGAGCTACATCGATCTGCCCCGTAATGAAGATCCGGCGTTTACCATCAAAACGGCGGTCGTGTCCGCACAATGGCCCGGTGCCACGGTGGAAGACACGATGCAGTTAGTGACGGATACGCTGGAAAAAAAACTGCAGGAAACACCGTTCCTGGATTTTATCGAGAGTGAAACCCGGGCCGGAAAGGTGGTCATCTTTGTTAACCTGCGTGATGCTACGCCGCCGGATCAGGTCCCGACTATCTGGTACCAGATTCGGAAAAAAATGCAGGATATCGCCTCATCGCTTCCACAAGGCGTTCAGGGTCCCGCTGTTAATGACGAATTTGGCGACACCTATGGCACGATTTATGGCTTTACGGCCGATGGTTTCAGTCCGCGAGAACTGCGGGATAAAGTCGATGAGATCCGTCGAAGCCTGATGGATGTGCCAGACATGGGTAAAATTACCCTGCCTGGCGAACAGGAAGAACACATTGTTATCGCGTTTTCGCCACGGCAGTTAGCGGGCATGGGCCTTACGCTTCGGGAGGTAAGTGATGCTCTGGCCGCGCAAAATGCCGTTGCGCCCGCAGGTGTAATACGCACTGATAAAGAAAATATTGCACTTCATGTCAGTGGTGCATTGACCTCGGCTGATAACCTTAAGGCCATTACCTTACATATCGGCCAGCGCTTTATCCCGCTGACCAGTATTGCCACGATAACGCTTCAGCCTGCTGAACCGCCAGCGTCAACCTTCCGGGTCAACGGCGAGCCTGGCATTGGCCTGGCCATCTCCATGGCCCCGACGGGTAATATGCTGAAATTTGGTCAGGCCATTCATGCGCGTATGGAGACGATTGCCGCCCAGCTCCCGCATGGCATCACGATGGTGAAGATCGCCGATCAATCCACCGTTGTTAAAACCGCCGTCAGTGGCTTTGTGCGGGTGCTGGCGGAAGCGGTACTGATCGTTCTGGCAATCTCGTTTTTCTCGCTGGGTTTCCGTGCCGGGCTGGTGGTCGCCGCTGCGATTCCCCTCGTTCTGGCCATGACATTCGTCGGCATGACAGTGGCCGGTATTGGCCTGCAACGCATTTCGCTGGGGGCTCTCATTATTGCGCTGGGTTTACTGGTCGATGATGCCATGATCACGGTTGAAACCATGGTTTCCCGCCTTGAGGCGGGAGACAGCAAAGCGCAGGCCGCAACCTTTGCGTTTAAAACCACCGCGTTTCCTATGCTGACGGGAACACTGGTGATGATCGCCGGTTTTATTCCGGTCGGTTTTGCGGCCTCCAGCGCCGGTGAATATTGTTACTCCCTTTTTGCAGTCGTGCTGATCTCGCTGCTGTGCTCCTGGGTCGTGGCGATTCTGTTTTCCCCTGTTATCGGCACCTGGCTGTTAACTGAGCAGGTGACAGCCCCATCACCACCTCCCGGGCTGATGGCCCGCTGCTATCGTCGTCTGCTTGATCGGGTTTTACACTACCGCTGGACAACCGTGATAAGCGCCTTGTTATTGCTGGGAATGGGGATTGCAGGCACTACATTGATGCAGGGCGAATTCTTCCCCGCGTCCGATCGTCCCGAGCTGTTAGTGAATCTTTCGCTGGCGGCAAATGCCTCTCAAAGTGAAACGACACGGCGTACCGCACAGCTGGAAACCCTGTTACGCGCCGATCACGATGTCGATCACTTCTCCAGCTATGTCGGCGCAGGTGCCGTGCGGTTTTATTTGCCCATGGAAGTCTTGCTGGACAATGAAAATGTGGCGCAACTGGTTGTGGTGACTAAGAACCTGGAAGCGCGTGATCGGGTTCGACGCCGCCTGGAGGCGACACTGGCGCGGGATTTCAGCGATCTGACTGCCCGTGTGGCCCCTCTCGAACTGGGTCCCCCCGTAGGCTGGCCATTGAAATACCGCGTCACCGGCCCTGACTACAGCAAAGTGCGGGACATCGCGGAAAAACTGGCTGCTCAACTTTCGCGTTCGCCGAATACGCGTGAGGTAAATATGACGGCTGGCGAGCCCGAGCGGGAAATCAATGTTGAGGTAAACCAGACTGCTGCACGCGCCGTCGGCGTCTCCTCAGAAAGCATTGCTTCCACACTGAATACTGTCATGTCCGGCAGTACCGTGACCACTGTTCGCGATCATAACCGGCTGATAGATGTGGTTCTGCGCGGCAACGATCGGGAACGACAGGACACAGCGATCTTAGACAGCCTGATGCTCAACACAGCTTCCGGGCAAAAAATTCCGCTTGGGCAGGTCGCCACACTGAAATGGCAGCTCGACGATCCGGTGATTTGGCGACGACAGCGTTTGCCCTATATCACCGTGCAAACCGATATTGCACCTGAGCAACGGGCCGAAACGGTGTCTGATCAACTGAGACCTGGCCTGGATACTCTGCGGGCAACCTTGCCCGCAGGTTACGCCATTGAAGAAGGTGGAACCGTCGCCGAGTCGAATAAAGGTAACAGTTCGGTGTTTGCCGTTTTGCCTGTCACCCTGTGCTGCATGCTTGTGTTATTGATGCTGCAGTTGAAGCGGTTCTCCAGAATGCTGCTTGCGCTGCTGATGGCACCTTTTGGCCTGCCGGGGATTGTCCTGGCAATGTTACCGGGTGGCACGCCGATGGGGTTTGTCGCACTGCTGGGCATCATTGCGCTGGCGGGCATGATTATCCGTAACGCCGTAATCATGATCAGCGAGGTGGACAGCCATGCGCAGGCTGGCATGGCACAGGGTGACGCCATCCGCCATGCCGCACTGCACCGGGCGCGTCCCATCCTGCTCACTGCCTGCGCGGCAATCTTCGGCATGTTACCTATTTCACATCAGGTTTTCTGGGGGCCGATGGCATTCGCGATCATCGGTGGGCTGATCACCGGCACATTGGTCACGCTGACCCTGCTGCCCGCCTCACTCAGCCTGATAATGGCATGGGAAAACCGCCGCGCGCCCCGATCGCGCACATGAGGGCGGCGAACATTGTCACTGGGTTACGGATCGCAGTGCGCAACGGAATCAGGCATACGGTCCGGGTATGTGAAGGAGGGCATGAATAACGCACAAGGCCTGCACAGTATCACTAGCGTGCATCGAAGGAGAGAAACGCGTCTTATGCGCCAAAAAGAAGGCTTTTTCGCCACGCAAAACGCATTTCAATAAGAAAGCGCTGCGATATCGCAGCGCACGTGTTCTGGGCCTGAAGCGATCAGGCCCAGTGACAGCGCATCAGAAACTTTCCCAGTTAACCTTGTCTGCGCCGGTGGTATTCAGTTGCGGTCTTTTTAACACAGGCGATGCATAGCTCACGGCTACAGGGGACGATACTGCCACCTGCGTGACGCTCTCGTTAACTTTGAACGTTGACACCAGTCTCGACAACGTTTCCGCCTGCTCCTGTAAAGATTTGGATGCAGATGAAGCTTCCTCAACCAGGGAGGCGTTCTGCTGCGTGACCTCATCCATCTGGCCGATAGCCTGGTGCACCTGCTCAATGCCTTTGCTTTGCTCGGCTGTAGCAGCGGCAATTTCATTAACCAGATCGGCAACCTGCTGAATAGCATGGCCCACGTTATCGGAGTTACTGCCTACGCTTGTTGCCTGCGTCAGCCCCTGTTCAACCTGCGAAACAGACGTGGTGATTAACTCTTTAATTTCACGAGCCGCGGATGACGAACGTTGTGCCAGATTGCGAACTTCTGATGCCACGACCGCAAAACCACGGCCATGCTCACCCGCACGGGCAGCTTCAACGGCGGCGTTAAGGGCCAGAATATTCGTCTGAAATGCAATACCTTCGATCAGCCCTGTGATATCAGATATTTTGGCTGAGCTACCGCGAATTTCATCCATCGTGGTCAGCATCTGACTCACGGCTTCGCCGTTCTGCCTGGACAGTTTATTGGCGTTATTGGCCAGGTTGCTGGCCTGGACTGCGCCCTCGGCATTTTGCCGTACGGTATCGCTGAGCGTAGCCATACTAACCGATGTCTCTTCCAGCGAGGCGGCCTGTTGCTCAGTGCGAGATGACAAATCTTCGTTGCCAGCCGCAATCTGCGTCGATCCTGTGCTGACGGATTGCGCCGCATGATTGACTGACAGCAGCGTAGTCGATACACGCTTAAGCAGATCATTAAACGCCATAGCCGTTTGACCAATCTCATCCTTTCTCAACACCGGCGCTAAGCGTGTCAGATCCAAATTGCTGCTCACTTCGGCCATGGTATCTTTGATGCTGGTAAGGCTACGTTTAATGCCAACAATAATGTTTATTGAGAACGCACCGAGCAGCAAAATAACCAACAGTGAGGCACAGGTCATCATCCAGACGGTTTTAGAATAAATCTGATTATTCTGTGCTCTGAGTGCATCACCAATCTGAATGTTCAGCTCAATTTGTTTAGTAAAATCAGACTCCATTTTACGTGCGGCAGCGCCAATGCCATTGTCACTTTGCAGGAGAGAAAGTGACAGTTCATTATTATGGCTACGTGAGGCAGCAAGAAAAGCAGGTAACGCGCTGCGGACCGCATCGAGGTTACGATTGGCCCCAACGGTCATTTCTTTATCTTCATCACTGGAAATATCATTCGCCATATAATAATCATTTAATGACTTGATGTTATTAATGATGGTATTAATTTTTTGCTCTGCTTCAGCCTGCTTAGCGCTGTCTGTCGCCGTCTGATGGCGATACAGGGCCAGCCCCAGTTGGTTAGTTGCGCTAATTGATTTATTCAGATCTTTAATGCTGGGAATAGCATTAACCTGAACATATTCAAAGCGCGACTGAAAGCCCGAAATCACAGATAAAGAAACAGCAACAAGCGCACAAAGTGATAAAGCAAGCAAAGAAAATGCCAGCACTAAACGCTGCGTGATTGTCATAGAAAAAACTCCCCCGGATAGGTAAAAACTACAATTATTTTCACAGGCCTTTATCGGCAAATAACTAACCGGCTTTACAACGTAATTTTATTTCCAGAACCTTGAAAAAAAGAAAACAGCGACTATGACGGGATATTTTGTCACTAACAGAAACTATAGGGTTAAATGTGAACAGGTTGTTTCATTAAAATATAACTCCATGATAATAAGCGCATATTGCTACGCACCGCCTGTGCGTTAAAATAGAACGTTCTCCATAATGACAACCGCAGTTCGTGCAGCTAAGGTAGCGGTTTTTACACAGAGATAATGATGGAAAGGTTATTCGTTTATGGCACTTTGCGCCCGGGCCACAGTAATGCCCACATTCTCGACAGGGTCGGAGGCAACTGGCAGGCAGGCTTTGTAAGCGGCATTTTCTATCCTCAGGGGTGCGGAGCAGCCGCAGGCTTTCCTGGTCTGGTGCTGGATAGCCGAGGTCCGCGCGTTGAGGGTTACGTTTTTAGTTCTGATAATCTCTTATCATACTGGTCCATGCTGGACGAATTTGAAGACGGGTACGATCGCCTCAGGACGGAAGTGACCCTTGAAAACGGTGACACTGTCACCGCTTACGTCTATCAACTGCAACCGCAATGCACACCGCCGCGCGCATAAACAGCTAATGCGCGTTTGTCAGCGCTTTACGCCTGAACCATTGCATGGGGCGGGCAAACATCACCAGGTTACCGCTTAAAATCAGTAGCAAGCCGGCCACACTATGACTTTGCCAGGTATAGCCTTCAAAAAGTGTGGAGAACGATAACGCGACCAGAGGGAACATAAGTGTGGTGTAGGCGGCTTTGCCCGCACTTGTGCGTTTGATCAGGGTGAAATAAGCCCAGAAAGCGATGACGGAACCAAACACCGCCAGATAAAGTAAGGCGCCGAGATAAGTGAAGGTCCATTGCGGTGAGAAGCTGGCACCACGAATAATAGCGATAAGGCCCATAACGAGAGCACCATAAAACATGGCCCAGGCGTTGGTGGTCATCGTCTCAAGATGCCGACGCTGATGGCGCAGGCTGATCATATTGCCTAATGAAAAACCAAAGGTACCCAGTGCTGACAGCCCCATTCCCATGAGCGCGTTACTGTTCCAGTCGCTGATATGCAGATCGTGCCAGAACAGGACGACCATGCCGGTTAATCCCAGTGCGGCGGCAAACCAGAAACGGGGGAGTGGGCGCTGGCCAAAGAAAATATAACTGTTTACCGCGTTATAGAGTACGGCCATCGAAAAAATCACCGACTCCAGGCCTGTATTAATGTAAGCCGCAGCCGTGTAAAAACACCAAAAATTAAAGCAAAACACACAGCATCCCTGGATCAGACAAAACAGATGGTCCTGCCATGCCAGACGGCGCAGGCGTCCCAGTAGCGTTAACAGGATCAGCATAATGACGCTGGCGATGGCAAACCGCCAGAATACCGAAACCGTGACATCCACGGGCCCCTGCTGTAAAAAAATAGCGATCCAGGTTGTTCCCCAAATCACGACCACAATGGCGTAAAGTAATGCGTTCATCGTTATCCCTCTGCCTCAAACTCTCTTCACTGTGACGTAATCGCGAGGGGTTGGCTTTCATCATGTTGCGGTCGGGTTGCAAAATCTTGCGCATTTTAGCGTGATACATCTGGCTACCTGACGTCTCTCATCCTAGACTGGACCCCTGTTTATCAAGCGGAAGCATGCCATGTCTCGCGTTTACGACACCTTTGAAACACTGCGTCAAAAAAAGGCCGTGCTACGGGAATCGGTGATGCTTAATTCGGGCATCCGACTGGCCGCCTGGCACAACAAACAAGACCGCGTTACCGTTAACAGCAATCATCATACGCTCAGCCTGTATATTGCTGATGGTTATGAGAGTTACCACAAAACGGCAAACGGATGGCGCAACGGCGGCGGACCGAATAAATTTTGCCTGATGCCGCAGCACAGTGAATCGACCTGGGATGTACGCAGCGATCTCTCCTTCGTGCATCTCTACTGCACAGATGAGCACCTGCGAGAGGTCGGTGAAAAGATTTGGGATCGCAGCCCGGCCTCGTTATCCCTCGATGAAAAGATTTTTGCCAGTGATGACACGATTACAGCGTTGTATCGCCAGTTTTTACTTAGCTGCGACTGGCAGCAGCCAGCCAATCAGCTGATGCTGAGTACCGCCAGCACGTTGTTGTTAACCCATCTGATTCAACACTATTCGTGTGTTCAGTGGCGGCTTCCCTCTGTCACGGGCGGACTTGCTCCCTATGTGTTGCGCAATACCCTGGCGTTTATTGATGCGCACCTGGCTCTGCCCCTTACTCTGAACGTTCTCGCCAGCCAGGCCAGTCTGAGTGAATATCATTTTGCCCGGATGTTTCGTCAGTCACTCGGCGTTGCACCTCACCAGTACGTGATGCAGCGCCGGATGGAAAACGCGCGTCAGATGATCGTATCGACATCATTGTCGTTAACCGAGATTGCACTGGAGAATGGTTTTAACTCACTGAGCCATTTCAGTAACCGGTTTAAGCAGGTGACCGGATCGACGCCGTCGCAGTTACGCATGGCCAGCGGCCCTGAATTGTTGTGAATCGTCTCAGTCATGGACGAAGTACCCCGCGAGTTAACCTAAACCAATCCTCACACATCGGCGGTTCGTGCTTTGACGCATTGTGTAACCTGATTACACTACGTGCAGATTCATTCGGACGCCCTGTGACGGGATAACTTTTTTTTACCCTTCCGGTGAGTAAAACGCTTTCGTGATGGTTTTGCTCACTCTGGAGGACAACAGACTTCCCGTCGCGATCACTGGCCTTTTGTCCGGTTAATCATGAATCAGACCATAAGGACCACCGTCATGTTTATGTTCAAAAATGCGCTATTCCCGCCTCCCGGATGGACGGCATCCTTGCTGTAAGGCATCCGTAAAGCGTTTTTAAACGCGAAACGGCAATGCGGCGATCCTGCCTTGCACAGCGGAACCACACCCTGACGTACTGGCAGACCTCACGCTGTTCCTGTGACGCGCTAATCCCGTTTTGAGTGAGGCGACTTTACGCCTTTACCAGAAACCGGTGAGCCCCTGCTCTGCCTGAAGCCATGAAACAAACCTGTCCTGCCCCGATTTGTTGCTTTCTGCACAGTAGGGTCAGGCGCTCATCATTAACCAGGGAGGAATACTATGAATCGTTCATCCGAAACCGCGATTACCCTGATCTTTCTTTTTGTCGGCTTTATCGTGATGTCGGCAGGTATTTGGCAAATACTGACGCAGTGAGGGAATGCAATGCGCAAGTTCACGCTTAACCAGATTTTTATTCAGGTTGTTGCCATAGCGGCCATCCTCATCCTGCTGACGATCGTGATTCGTTAACCACTCAGGACCAGACATTACCTGCGTCTGGTCCGTCAGATACCGGACCCGGTGGGCGCAGCGTAATGCCCACGACGGTGCCTGAGAACCCATTAAATTTTCTGGTCAAACATCCACTTTCACGGAACACACGTAACCAACCCCCATAAAACCTTCGCTTTCATAATCTTGCTCAACACCGCGCTATGCCTTATGCGCTACCGTCTGCTGGCAAAGGCTGAACGCCCCTGCAACCTTTTAAAAACCCTTAACAATTCACACTTTCTTTCAACGTCTCAGGGAATAATTATGAATGTATGCCACACTTTTTTTATTGGGGGACTGGCCGTAATCATGACGATGAGTAACGCGATGGCAACGAAAAATACTGAACTGAACGGATACCGTGAAGGCGCAAAGGTGATTGAAGTCCAACCTGTGCGCAACCAGATTGATGCGATCACTGGCGTGGTTTATTCGCAGATTACAACGCTACGATCGGTCAGACCGCTTCACATGTCATTACTGGTGCCCCGCACCGATACAGTCAAACCCGCAATTGTTTATTTTCCGGGCGGCGGTTTCACCAGTGCCGACCACGAGAAATTTATTCAAATGCGCATGGCGCTGGCAGAAGCCGGTTTTGTTGTAGCCGCTGCCGAATATCGCGTCGTACCGGATACCTTCCCTGCGCCGGTTGTTGACGGGAAAGCAGCCGTGCGCTATTTGAGACAACATGCAGAAACGTACGGTATTGATCCTCATCGTATTGGCGTTCTGGGCGACTCGGCTGGTGGCTGGATGGCTCAAATGCTGGGCATGACAAATGGCCAGACCGTGTTCGATCAAGGGGATTTCACAGATAAATCGTCTGATGTTCAGGCCGCCGCTACGATTTACGGTATTTCCGATCTGCGCAATATTGGCGAAGGCTTCTCTGAAGAGAATCAACAGGTCCACGCCTCACCGGCCGTCACTGAAGCCCTTTTGATTCATGGACCGGCCTTCCACAATTTTGCAGGCGCGTCTGTCATGGATGATCCCGATAAAGCCCGTCAGGCAAGTCCCATGGGCCATCTTGCGAACCCCAAACCGCCTTTCCTGATTATGCACGGTGATAAAGATTCACTCGTTTCACCGCATCAAAGTGCGCAACTCTTTGATGCGCTAAAAAAGGCAGGTGATCAGGTTGAGTACGTCGTGGTGAAAGGTGCAGAACATGGTGATGAGGTCTGGTATCAACCTGACGTCATCCGCCTGGTTGTGAACTGGTTTTCAGAGGTGCTGCACCCTGATACACGAACAGGCAGCAAGAGCACAGCCAATTTAAACGACAATTTGTAATGCACCAGGCAAACCACTTTATGTGGTTTGCCTGATCATCAATCTGCTGACACGTCAGCCATCAGGTCCGCGACAGTCTGTTTTGCCCCTTTGTCCAGTAGATGGAGATAGAACTTAACCACCTGCTGCACAAAACAGGGATTATCGGGTAGCGTGTGGCCGAATATAGCTTCCAGTCCTAACAGCGCTTTTACCCTCGCCTCCCCTTCTACGCTGCCGTCAACGACGGTTCGTATAGACGCCAATAAAGGATCGCAGACCTCAATCTCTTTTCCCTGGTCATCCTTACCGCTGACATAGCGCATCCATGCGGCAATACCTAATGCAAGCAGATCAAAACGGCTGCCGCGCTTGAGGTGCCTGCAAACGGAATGTAACCAACGTTGCGGTAACTTCTGGCTGCCATCCATCGCAATTTGCCAGGTACGATGCTGTAGCGCGGGATTTTCATAGCGTGCAATCAGCCGATCGGCATAATCGATCAAATCAACGTTCTTAACGGTTAGCGTCGGTGCCTGTTCTGTCAACATTAAGCGTCGTGCCGCAAGGCGAAAGTTCGGGTCCTGCATACAGTCATAAATATGCTCATAACCCGCAAGGTTGCCCAGGTAAGCCAGAAATGAATGGCTGCCGTTCAACATACGCAGTTTCATCTCTTCGTAGGGCAGCACGTCTTTGACTAACTCTGCACCGGCTTTTTCCCATGCCGGCCGCCCTGCGACGAAATTATCCTCAATAACCCACTGGCGAAAGGGCTCACAGGCTACCGCGACGGGATCGGCCACCTGAATAAGCGCCGCGATCGCGTCAAGACTCTGCGGATTCATCGCCGGTACGATACGGTCCACCATGGTTGAAGGGAACGTCACCTGCTGTTCAATCCAGTCTGCCAGGTCGTTGTCACGTTGTCGGGCAAAAGCACGCACGACCTGACCGATCACTTTTCCGTTTTCTGGAATATTGTCGCAGGACAACACAGTAAACGCAGGCAGACCAGCAGCCTTGCGACGCGCCAGTGCTTCAACGATGATCCCTGGCGCAGAAAGCGGCTGGTGAGGCTGAGCCAGATCAGCGACAATCTGAGGATGGTCGCGCATCAGCTCGCCCGTTGCCGGTGAATGACAATAGCCTTTCTCGGTAATCGTTAAGGAAACGATGGCAATTTCGGGCTGACACAGGGCGTGAAGTACGGCTTCGGTTCCATCGACCTGAGCGTGAAGCGCCTGCTTCACCACACCAATTACGCGCCCTTCCCAGCCATGAGCCGACATTTCTGCCACGCTGTACAATAATCCCTGACGTTTCAGATCGGCAATCTGTTGTTCCCCGCCGATGAGATTAACTTCGACGTAGCCCCAGTCGCTGTTATGTTCTGCTGCAAGAACATCGGCATAGACCGCCTGATGAGCCCGATGAAAAGCACCGAATCCAAGATGGACAATACGCGGGACGAGCTTATTCCTGTTCCATTTTGGAACCGTCGCCTTCGCATTCAGTAGAGTAGTTTGCATTTCTTTCTCACCTTATTTTTTATTAGCTGCGTGGACACTGACGTTAAATAACGGCAGCACCTGGAGATCGCCTTGATGTTTTCCTGTGCGGCGCCGTTTGGATCAAGCGCCTGA
The DNA here is from genome assembly GCF_043546245.1 of Pantoea sp. SGAir0180. Classification (NCBI taxonomy): domain Bacteria; kingdom Pseudomonadati; phylum Pseudomonadota; class Gammaproteobacteria; order Enterobacterales; family Erwiniaceae; genus Pantoea; species Pantoea sp. SGAir0180. The sequence goes on from NZ_CP028072.1 coordinate 173,835, forward strand.
GAACACCACGGCAAAAGGAAAGTTTTTAAAACAGAACAGGTGCGAGAAGCCTATCGTCAGCGGCAGAATTGTTCCACTACCATACCAGTTATAAATAAAAAATGTGATGAATGGCAATTATGTCTTTGGGCAAAGTATTATTAATTAACAAAGAAAATAAAAATCATAACTTCTTTATAACTATAAATATTACTGGCACTACAGAAGAATTAACTTTCAAAAAGGCTGATACGTATTAACACGCTGTTTTGCGGTGCGAGTGAATAACCAAAATTTAAAAAAATACGAAAGATTGCTTATAAAAACGGCCGACCTCATCAGGCGTCATGTATAAAAAGACTTAATCGCACCAATGGGTTTAAGAGCACGGTGAGCTATTTCGCTACGGACAAAACGAAAATCAGGCAGAAACTCAACGCCGTGTTTGACAGGCGGGACATTAACGCTGAACGCTTTTTATTCCCTCATCTGGCGTCATTCGACGCGTACGTGGTAAGGCCGTCAGTTATGCCTCTGTGGAGCCGGAGCATTTAAACCAGTCCGATACGGTGCTGTATTGATATTGCACCCGCATGCGATGACAGACACCCGTTTCCCGACGCGTCGCTGTATTAAGGTTATATAGGTTCAGGTGCCTGTTTTATCGCGAAGGTTTTCACAGCCGCCCAGAAGCCGTATGCAGGGCAACGCAATCATGTCACCCTGAGCCTCCCTTCCCGCACAACACTATGCTTGCGTAATTTGCAGCGCCATATCAATCGAGATAGCCATACTTTCGGGATTCGCTTTACCGGTCCAGGCAATGTTAAAGGCCGTGCCATGATCGGCTGAGGTGCGCAGGAACGGTAAGCCTGCGGTAATATTTAAACCGTCGTAAAAGCCCAACAACTTGAGCGGAATATGGCCTTGATCATGATACATAGCCACAACAATGTCATACATGCCCTCATTGCATTGCATAAATACGGTGTCCGGCGGGCACGGGCCATAGACGTCTATGCCCTGCGCCTTCATCGCCTCAATCGCCGGTGTCAGCACGCGAATTTCCTCATCACCGAACAACCCATTTTCACCCGCGTGTGGGTTAACGCCCGCAACCGCAATACGCGGCTGGCTAAAGCCGACACGGCGCAAAAACGTATCGGCAATTCTGATTACCGTTTCAACGCGCGCCTGGCTGAGCGTATCCAGGAATGTCCGTAGAGAAATATGCGTGCTGACGTGGATCACTTTGAGTTTATCGGTGTAGAGCACCATCGAATAATCTTTGGTGTCAGTTAATTTTGCCAGTAATTCCGTATGGCCTGGATAATGATGGCCGGCCATATGCAGCGCTTCTTTATTCAGCGGAGCCGTCGCAATCGCTTTCACATCACCGCGCATCGCCATTTCTGTTGCACGTTTGATGCATCGATAAGCCACATCGCCCGCTTCAGGCTGCACAACCCCACACTGTAGTGCCTCCGGATGTGCCACTTTCTCATCGATAATATGAATAACGCCGGGCATAAAGAGGGCTTCGGACACGTTATTAATGACGTTTAATTCCGCCTGCGGCGTTATGTTCATTGCCAGTATGCGGCGGAACGTTTGTACACAACCGATAACCACAACGGGCGAACCCGCTAACGCGCCCTCGGTTAAGGCCTTAATAATAATTTCAGGACCGATCCCAGCCGGATCGCCCATCGTAATCGCCACAACATTCGTCACTTGTTTTCTCCTCAACGACGCTCAAAATTTTTAAAGGGGGAGGTTCATTACCCAAACACCGGCTTTCGTTAATACCGCCTGACGTCAGTCACAACCGGATGCATGCCCACCCGGAACATACCCCGCCGCCCTTCTGGGCCGGGTTACGCCCGGGCCGAGACGATTGCAGCAGTCCATTTAGCCAACCCTGACGTCTTGTCGCTAAAATCAGCCCAGCGTGCAAACCCACACTGCCGTCGTTGAGCGATTTCACTCATCCGGTCAACGGTCAGAGATCTGGCCCTCTTGTTTTGTCGCCCATGTCGTCAAAAGCGCCTGAATATCAGAGGCACAACGCACCTCATCAGTTTTCAGCCCTCACCCTAATGATTATATTCAATCATATTAGATTATATGTGAGCAAGATCAATTTAATAAAGCGCCATTTTATTTATAAATTTAGCCAGTGAGTGAGCGAAGTTAAGCGGAATGAAGAATTTCAGTCATTTATGGGGAGACAGACGTGGCATTAATTAACAGCACAATATTGAGCGGTTCCGGCGCGATAAAGGCACTGACGCCGGTCGTTACGGACAAACAACACCTGCTGGTTTTAACAGACAAGAACATTGTAAATTTGCCCGCGACCACGCAAATCCTGACGTTGCTCAGTCAGGATGGCCGTCACGTTAAACTGATCGATGATGTTCCGGCAGAACCCACGCATACCGATGTTGAAGCGGTGCTGTCGCGTACAGCAGGTAAAACGTTTGATTTAGTGGTGGGCATTGGCGGTGGAAGCGTACTGGATGTGGCGAAGCTGCTTTCTGTGTTATGTCACGTTGCGTCACCCTCCCTTAAAGCGCTGCTTGATGGCGGGAAAATTACAGCCCGTTTACCCTCACTGCTTATTCCCTCGACGGCGGGAACGGGTTCGGAAGCAACGCCCAATGCTATTCTGGCTATCCCTGAAAAAAACACCAAATCAGGCATCATTTCCCCTGTGATGCTGCCGGACTATGTCGCGTTAATTCCAGAACTGACCACCAGCATGCCTGCGCATATCGCCTCATCAACGGGCATTGATGCACTGTGCCATTTACTGGAATGTTATACCGCCACCATTTCGAACCCTGTGGGTGACAACGTTGCGCTGATGGGCCTGCATAAGCTGTTCCGGAATCTGGAAACATCCGTCACTGAACCGCATAACCTGAACGCGAAGCTGGAAATGCTATGGGCTTCTTATTATGGCGGCGCGGCAATCGCGCACGCCGGCACCCATCTTGTTCATGCGCTTTCGTATCCTCTGGGAGGCGCTTATCACCTGCCTCACGGCGTCGCCAATGCCATTCTGCTGGCACCCTGTATGAAAGTGGTGCGCCCGTTTGCCATCGACAAATTTGCCACTGTCTGGGACCTCATTCCGGGCGCCGATATCACATTGACCCCGGAAGAAAAATCGCACGCGCTGGTCGACTATCTCGCCAAATTAGTTAAACGGCTCAATCTGCCGGATAACCTGGAAACATTAGGTGTGCCGTCAGATGATATTGATGCGCTGAGCGAATCTGCACTCAATGTGAAGCGTTTAATGAACAATTCACCCTGCGCTGTAAGTCATCAGGATGTGGCTGATATTTACCGGGCCCTGTTCCCTAAAATTTAACCACCGAAAGGAGTGGGTAAAGATGAAAAAAATAGAAGGTGTACTTACAGCGATTGTGACGCCTTTTACTCAGGAAGGTGATCTTTATCTTGATGAACTGAAGCGCCAGGTTACCCGACAACTCAATGCCGGTAACGGTATTTTTTGCGGCGGCACAAATGGTGAGTTCTTTGTTCTCAACGAAAAAGAAAAGCTTACTGTTACAGAAACCTGTGTTAACGAAGTGTCGGGGCGGGCAAAGGTTGTTGCCCATATTGGTGAGATATCGACCCGGGACACCCTTCGCCTGGGTAAACAAATTGAAAAGCTGGGCGTGGATGCGGTTTCAGTAATCACGCCCTATTTTGTGCCGTTAAATCAACGCGAACTGATTAACCATTACACGGCAATTGCGGATGGCCTTTCCGTACCGGTTTTTCTGTACAACATTCCGGCCAGAACAGGCAATACGATTGAACCAGAAACCGCCCGCACCCTTGCTGCCCATCCCAATATCATTGGTGTAAAAGACAGTGCCGGAAGTCATGAAAGCCTGCGCGGCTATCTGGACGCGGTAAAAGAATGCGACAACTTTGACGTGCTTAACGGCCCTGATTCACTTATCCATCAAGGCTTTGTTGAAGGGTGCTCTGCCTGTATATCAGGTCTGGCTAACGTTGCACCGCGCCAGATAAATGCGATCTGGTCACGCTTTCATGCCGGCGATATTGACGGATCACGTCAGGCGCAGGAACAGGTCACAGGGTTACGCACCGATCTTTATAAGGTCGCCTTTTCACCTGCAGCAGTAAAAAAAGCGCTACAAATTTTAGGCCATAACGTGGGCGAGAGCCGTTATGCCATTCATTTTGACGCTGCGCAGAAAGAGGAAATTCGCAGAATCACTAACCTGTACCTGAAATGATAATAAGAATTTATAAATTTTAAATACCGGGAGCATAAAGCGCTCCCCGAATTTATCTTGCTCTATCTGAGGCTATAATGAAAACATTCAACGCTCAGGACACCCTGATAATTATCGGCATTGTATTGGCATATATTCTTTTTACCACCTGGCTGACATTCCGGTTACGTAGTAAAAACGCGGGCGATTTTATGGAAGGCTCAAGAGCCATGCCTGCCTTTATTGTAGGTATTCTGCTGATGTCAGAATATATCGGTGCAAAATCGACGATCGGCACGGCTCAGGCCGCCTTTGAAGGTGGGATTGCCGCGTCCTGGTCAGTCATTGGCGCCGCTATTGGCTTTCCCCTTTTTGGCATGATTCTGGTGAAACGCATTTATAATACCGGTAAAATTACCATCTCGGGTGCGATTGCTGAGAAGTACGGTAACAGCACCAAGAATATTATTTCACTGATCATGATTTATGCCCTGCTTTTGGTCAATGTGGGAAATTATGTCAGTGGTGCGGCGGCAATCGCCACTGTATTACACGTGACATTGCCGGTTGCCGCTTTTATTACGGCTGTAGTCAGTACGTTCTATTTTGCCTTCGGCGGTTTAAAAGGAATCGCCTGGGTCACCATGCTACACAGCGCGCTGAAATATTTTGGTATCCTGGCTATTCTTTGGTTTGCATTGTCACAAACGGGCGGCCTCAAGCCTATGATCAATGAAATGCCCGCTTATTACTGGACCTGGGACGGTAATATTGGCGCGTCAACCATTGTCGCCTGGCTTATCGGGACGATTGGCTCGATCTTCTGCACCCAGTTTGTCATTCAGGCTATCTCGTCGACCAGAAGTGTGAAGTCGGCGCAGCGCTCGACCTGGATTGCCTTTCTGTTCTGTATGCCGATTGCGTTGGCGATTGCCGTTATCGGTGTGGCAGCCAAATATCTCCACCCCAATATTGACAGCCTGTATGCATTGCCGGTGTTTCTGCAGGATATGAATCCCTGGCTGGCTGGTCTGGTAACGACCTCACTGGTTGCCTCTATATTTGTCAGCGTCAGTACCGTTGCCCTGGCTATCGCGTCGCTGGTGGTGAAGGATTTCTATGTGCCTTATTTCAAACCCACGACAGAGCAGGAATTTAAAACCACGCGCTGGTTGTCGCTGCTGATTGGCTTTCTGCCGCTGATCTTTGTCCTGTTTGTCCCTGAAGTTCTGAAACTGTCCTTCTTTACCCGAGCGATTCGCCTGTCTATCACCGTTGTCGCGGTCATTGCCTTCTATGCCCCGTTCTACAGAAGTACTCGCGGTGCCAATGCCGGCCTGATTGGTGCATGTGTCGTGACCTCAGTCTGGTATCTGGCAGGCGATCCGTTCGGTATTAATAACATGTATATCGCCCTACTGACGCCTGCATTGATCATGGCGATTGACCATATGATCCCCAGCAAAGCCAGAACCGCAGCGGCAGAACACGCCAGAGCTGCCGCAGGAAAAGGAGAATAAAATGACTGTAACCGTAACGCGTGATGGCATCCTGACGCCATGGGAAAAAGATGACCGCGTACTGACCGCAATGCTGCCTTCGTCATGTCCACAGAACCACGCCGCCAATATTTTACCGCTGCACGATGGTTCTCTGCTCTGCGTCTGGTTTGGCGGCACACAGGAAGGCATAGCCGATATCTCTGTCTGGTGCTCGCGCTTACCTGCAGGCAGCCATATCTGGAGTGAGGCGATAAAACTGTCCGACGATCCAACCCGTTCTGAGCAGAATCCCGTTCTGTTCCTCGCGCCCGACAACGTGCTGTGGCTGTTGTGGACCGCACAGCTGTCCGGTAATCAGTATACGGCGATTGTCCGCTACCGCCAGTCTGGCGATCTGGGTAAAACCTGGGGGCCCATTGACACGTTACTGGATAAACCGGGCACCTTTATTCGTCAGCCCATCACCGTGCTGGAAAACGGCAACTGGTTACTGCCGGTGTTTTACTGCCGCACGCAGCCGGGTGAAAAGTGGGTGGGTAACGACGATATCAGTGCGGTGAAGATTTCATCCGACCAGGGTAAAAGCTGGCGGGATGTGGTTGTGCCGGAAAGCCTGGGGTGCGTACATATGAATATCACTGCCCTGCAGGATGGTTCGCTGGTTGCCCTTTACCGCAGCCGTTGGGCAGACAATATCTATCTCAGCCGATCCACCGATGGTGGTGAGAGCTGGACAGCGCCTGAAGCCACGGTGTTACCTAACAACAATTCGTCAATTCAGGTGACGACGCTGCAAAGTGGCGAACTGGCGCTGGTGTTTAATAGCATGAGTGCAGCCGGGGCAACGGAACGTCGCGCGTCACTCTATGATGAGATCGATGACGGTGACGGCAGAAAGGAGCCAGAAGCAACCGGACGAAGCGCTTTCTGGGGGGCGCCACGCGCCCCAATGACTGTCGCAATTTCCGCCGATGGCGGCAAAACCTGGCCGTGGCAGAAAAACCTGGATGAAGGTGACGGTTACTGTATGACAAACAATTCTCAGGAAAAACTGAACCGTGAGTTTTCCTACCCGAGCATTAAACAGGATGCACAGGGTACCTTACATATCGCGTATACCTATTTCCGCCAGGCGATTAAATATGCGCGCGTCACACCCGACTGGGTGAAGGAGTAAGCAAATGATTATCGGCAATCTGAACGCCCTGCCACTGGCAGGGTTACCCGAACCCTTACTGGCTCTGCTCCGGTTACCCGACTGTTCTCTTGAAGCGCTGGCCGCAAGGGATATCGGTAGATGGCAGCCGGAAAATGCAGCGTGGTTTTGCACGATCCAACAGGCCACCACCCAGGACGCCACGCTGCGTCATACGGAATACCACCATCTTTGGACTGACATTCAGGTGATGCTGGAGGGTGAAGAGGTCATTTATGCTGGCACCCATTCCATTGCCAGGGCCGGAGATGAAGAGCGCAAACCCGATTTGTATATCGCGCAGCCAGAACCATTACCGGTTAGCATCACTTTGCGTAAGGGAGACTTTGCGGTCTTTTTGCCCGGTGAACCCCATCAGGCCCTCTGTGCCGCAGGCGCGCCAGTAGCCGTTCGTAAAGCCGTCTTTAAGGTACCGAAATCGATGTCAGGAGGTTGAGATGCGTCACGCTATCGTTACAGGCTACAGTTCTGGCATCGGCAAAGCGATTACTCAGGATTTATTACAAAAGGGCTGGAAAGTTACGGGGCTGAGCCGGACGCAGGGCGAGGCAGCCTTACCCAACCTGAACGGCATCGCCGTTGATCTCACTGATGCCGATCAATTCAGGTCGGCAATCAGCGGGCTTGAAACGCCGGATGCGCTGATTCACGCCGCAGGAATGATCGTCGCCGCCCCGCTGGGCGAACTGGACGGAGCGGCCAGCAAACGCTTGTGGTCGTTGCACGTTCACGCAGCCGAAGTGCTGATCAATCACTTTGCGCCAACGCTTAAGCCAGGCAGCAGGATCGTCGTTATCGGCAGTCGTACCTCGCGCGGTGCCGCCAATCGCTCGCAGTATGCGGCAACCAAAGCGGCGCTGGTTGGCATGGTCCGCTCATGGGGAATGGAACTGGCTCCTCGGCAGATTACGGTGAATGTTGTCGCTCCCGGCGCAACCGAAACGCCGATGCTGACCAAACCTGAACGGGCCTCATCCGCCCCCATCCTGCCGCCAATGGGACGCCTGATTCAGCCAGAAGAAGTGGCTTCACTGGTGAGTTATTTACTCAGTGAACGCGCTGCTCCCATCACAGGGCAGGAGCTGGTGATATGTGGAGGCGCTTCACTTAAAGCCTGATTTGCCGCGTGGTTAAACCCGCGTTTACCGGCTGGTTTAACCACGGCTGTCGCGCTTATTCCGGTGAAATGGCGTGAGCCCTTCCCCTTTTTCATTCACATTACGTCACAGGCTTTGCCCGCATAGCGATCTAAAACTCTTCCGGCTCGCCGGGTAGTGGTTCGGTCAGTGCCTGCCCTTTCACACCCGCGTACGTGATAATCAGCTCAGCAGAACTTTCCAGCGTAAAACCACGATGCGCACTGTTGATGGTTTCATTCAACGCTTCACCAGCCTGAAAAGTTTGCTGCTCACCCGTTTCTTTATCCTCCACCACTAACGTCCCTGAAAGGACAAACGCTGCATTGGGCATCGGATGAGTATGCCAGGGCAAGGCGGTTTGCGCCGGAAGGGTTAAGCGTATGACTGTCAGTTCGGGTTGTCCCTGCGGATAAGCGTCAATATGTTGGCCATTCCATGCTTGGCAACTTTTGAGCAGCGTTACCGCCTTAATTTCTGATGCTGATGCGTTATCGCTGTTTTCACCTGACATCGTTTCTCCTGTTAATGACGCCCCGGGCCGGGCTGAGTGACTCGTTTAAAAATAGCTGATAATTCGCCAGCACACTTAATATCAGCAATTGAAAGGCGGCGGAGACAGCGATAACAGCGCTGATGTTTTTTTATCCCAATCAGAGCATGATGGTTATATCTTATAGCGACGCGTAAGTACGCAATACCGTGAATTTGTATTAGGCTTTCGGCATCAAATACTGATGGGAATCCCTACACATGAAAGGTTTATTGACGGCGCTAATCGCCAGTTCCGTATTATTATTGTCCGCCTGCTCGCCTGATAACGATCATAAAGTGAAAGTGGCTATTAATACGGGTCCTGATGAAGCTATCTGGAAAGAAGTACAGAAAGTAGCCAAAGATAAGTATCAGCTGGATGTTGAAGTGCTGAACTTCAATGATTATGTTTTGCCCAATGAAGCACTGAATAATAAAGAAGTGGATGCGAACGCCTTTCAAAGCCTGCCTTACCTTGAAGAGCAGTCAAAGGAGCGCGGCTATAAATTTGCCGTTGTGGGCAAAACGTTTGTTTTCCCTATCGCTGCCTATTCGCACAAAATTAAAAATATCAGTGAGCTGAAGGATGGCGATACCATTACGATATCAAATGAAGCCACCACGCTTGGACGCAGCCTGCTGCTATTACAGGCTCAGGGGCTGATTAAGCTAAAAGACGGTGTGGGTTATTTACCAACATCGCTGGATATTACCGATAATCCCAAACATCTGAAGCTAGTCGAAGTGGATACACCACAGCTTACCCGCACGCTGGACGACCCAAACGTCACCCTTTCCATTATTAATACCAACTTCTCTGCGCAGGCGGGGTTATCTGCTCATCGCGATGGTTTGTTTATGGAAAGCGCCTCTTCGCCGTACGTTAACGCCCTGGTTTCACGTCAGGACAATAAAGACAGCGATAAGATTCAAAAGCTGAAAGCTGCATTTCAGTCTCCTGAGGTCGCAGCAAAAGCAGAAGACGTTTATAAAGGCGATGCCATTAAAGGTTGGTAAATCCGACAGCCTGGGGCAAGCCGCGCAGCAGGCGGCCTGTTCCAGGCATAACGTGCCGTCAGGCGGCAGCGCCTTTGGTTTGTGCGGAAAGATGCCCGGCCCATAAGCTGGCAATCCACCGGACCCCTTTCGTGGTAAACCGCGCCTGTGAGAAAGTATGCTGATTTTCTGCCGTTCCTGCGTGCAGGGTAAAGTAACCCGCCTGCAGATGGTAATGCTGTGGTGTCAATGCGCCCTTTTCACGGTACATGATATTGCGGTCGAGCAGAAACTGACGAAAATCCGTTTCTTTCACTTTCAGCATTTTACACAGCTGACGAAAACCGAGCGCGGTGTCCACATTCACGAAATCGTCGAAAAAGGCGGCTTTTGGCGCAGATTCGGCCAGTTGCTTTTCTGCAGCACGGCGCTGTTCAAACTGCTCCGCCCAGGCGCGGGCCGCCTCGGCGGGATTCGTGAAATCAGGGAGATGAACGCGTTCTTCACGCGCCTGCCAGCGATCAAGCGCTTCCGCGGTAAAGCCAGGCGAAAGCCGGGCCACCGCCAGAAGGGAATCGCGTTTATTCAGGTGATATTCCTGGCGCATTTCGCCCTGGTGTTCATAGAGATTGACCAAAAGTGGCTGGGACAGGCGCTGTGCCGTTTCAAGGCTTTTGATTAACCGTTTAACTTCACCATGTGTATTTCCGGTCATTTGAGCAATTTCCCGGCTACTCATTGTGATGGCATGATCCGTTGCGTTGAAAGTTTCTGTCGACATCATCATGGGCTTTACCCCCTAATCATTCCAGACAACACCCAGCGGGCAGTGGAATAATTATACAATTACCTGTTTAAATATCCAGTATTATTTTTAAGCAACATCATAAATGGAATGCGTTACACAATCGAACAGCGATCGCGATACCGGAGGCACGCAAAGCATGGCCCTGTGCTTTTCACCTTGCCAGGGAACCCGGGGCACACGCGGAAGACCGCAAAAGCGAGTGAAAGGTAAGCGCACGGGGTTTACATCGGTTTATACTGTCCGCTATTCATCACTGAATTCAGCCGGATACTGCTGTCCGGCAGCGGGATCGATGTCTTTATGATGTGTGACTGGCAATGGTACGCATCAGAGAATTTATAGTCATTCGGTAAGATGAGCGCGTCTGCCGATCTCTCAGGAACCGGATGTCACGTTGACTGGAGTAAGTTATGCAACCGTTAAGAGTCGCCTTTATCAAGGCAAACTGGCACAGCGAGATTGTTTCTCAAACCCTGGCTGGATTTCAGCAGGAAATGGACAACAGCAGCACGCCCTGTGAAATTAAAACCTGGGATGTGCCTGGCGCCTTCGAAATGCCGTTACTGGCACAACGCCTGGCACAAACCGGTAAGTTCGATGCAATCGTCTGTGCGGCTCTGGTCGTGGATGGTGGCATTTACCGCCACGATTTTGTCGCTCAGGCCGTCGTGAACGGACTCATGCAGGCACAACTGGCGACCAACGTGCCCGTGTTTTCCGTCTCACTGACACCACATAATTTTCAGCCTGCCGATGAATTCATTCGCTTCTACACCGAGCATTTTGTGAAAAAAGGCAAAGAAGCGGCACGCGCAGTCCGTCAAATTCACGCCATTTCACTGTAAACGCACGTGGTTTTGTCTGTTTAACAGTCTGTTTATCACAGCCAGGCGGCGCGCTTATCCAGAGTGCCGCTATTTCAGGAGACAGTATGGAAGCCCCACGCCAGCCTTTACCACCGTTTACCGATGTACAACAGGCCATAACGAAAGTGCGTCTGGCCGAAGATGCCTGGAACAGCCGCGACCCCGAACGCGTTTCACTGGCTTACTCGCCTGACAGCGTCTGGCGAAATCGCGATATCTTCCTGAGCGGACGTAGCGAAATCGTGGCGTTTTTGCGCGAGAAATGGCAGCAAGAAGCCGAGTATCGGCTGATAAAAGAGCTGTGGAGTTTTCACTCAAACCGCATTGCGGTTCGGTTTGCCTATGAATGGCATGACAGCGCGGCAAACTGGTTTCGTTCTTATGGCAATGAAAACTGGGAATTTGACGAGAATGGCTTCATGGTCAGGCGCCACGCCAGCATAAACGATGTGGCGATTGCCGAGAGTCAGCGTTTGTTTCACTGGCCTCAGGGCCGCCGACCGGACGACCATCCTTCACTCAGTGATCTTGGCCTGTAGGCAATTTCCGTGAAACATGTCTGAGATCCACCTGACGCACCTTCTCGCGTCGGGTGAGACAGAAAAGAACAGCACCATATTGTCTGAACCGTTCACCTTCAGGCTGTAAACAGCAGCCCTGACTTTCACACTACCTGGGCATTTTAGTTCCGGCAAGGCTGTTCACGCCGACAATTCAGGTCAGTCACATCGAACTGACCATTCCGCCCAATGCCTTAACCTTGTTCCTGCGCGGCGTCGTTTGATTTAGGCTGCTCAACAAAGGTCGCTTTATTGCGCGTCACCGTGTAGGCCACTTTTTTCACGTCGTTAGGTGACGTTGTCACCTCAAGGGGATCAATGGTCACGCGTCCCAGACCAAATAAGGTACGGACGTAACCGCCGACTTCATGTTTACCCGCCGGGACATGCAGGACTTTACTTTCGCCATTCGGCAATTCACCAGCATCTTTACCATCCACGGTCAGGTAGATATGGGAACCGTCGTCAGCACGCGTAATCACATGAGAGACATCAATCTGCGTTTGTCCTTCAGCAAAGGCGTCAGCAGGATTGGCGGCAGGCTGCTTTTTGGCGCAGCCTGACAAGGCAGTGGCGACCGCGAGTGCGGCAAACAGATAACGATAACGCATTGTGGCTGTGTGACTCCCTGACAAATGAGCACGTTATTTTAGCGATTTCAGAGCATGATGGAAGCCCGCAGGCGCTCGGCATGCTCTGAATTTTGTCAGTAAGCAATGCGAAGAGTAACGAGAAACGGCCTGGCTGAACAGAGGTCGCCTGGCACAAGCGTGCCAGGCCTGATCGCGATCAGCTAAAGACCATTCCGCCATCAACCAGGATAGACTGGCCGGTAATATAATCCGAGTCCGGTCCTGCGAGGAAGGCTACACAGGCGGCCACATCGTCGGGCTCGGATAAACGGCCCAGAGTGATTCTTTTGGCGAAGGCCTCAGTACCATAACCTGCAGGCTGACCTGCGGCTTCGGAAATTTGCCGATCAATTTCTGCCCACATGGGGGTTTTGACAATGCCCGGGCAAAAACCGTTTACAGTAATGCCCGCCGGGGCGAGATCCCGGGCTGCCGTTTGGGTCAGACCGCGCACGGCAAACTTACTCGAACTGTATATCGCCAGTTCAGGATTTCCGACGTGGCCAGCCTGGGAGCAGGCATTAATGATCTTTCCGCCGTGCCCCTCCGCAGCAAAGGCTTCAACCGCGGCCTGCATCCCCCAAATCACGCCTTTCACGTTGACGTTGTAGACTTTATCAATGATGTCTTCCGTGATGTCCTGAACAGGCGTGGACGGCGCAATCCCGGCATTATTGACAATGACATTAAAGTCGCCCAGCACTTCACGTGCCTGCTCAACCGCGTGAAAAACCTGATCACGCTTTGATACATCAACCTTGATGGCTAATGCACTGCCCTGCGCTTTTTTAATTTTTTCCGCGACCTGAGAAGCGGTATCAAAATTAAAATCCGCTACCGCAACGGCAAAGCCATCTTTCGCCAGGCGTAACGCAATGGCCTCACCAATGCCCTGGCCCGCACCTGTTACCAGCGCCACTCGATTTTTCATTATCATGTCCTCCGTTCCTTCGTGATTAAAGAAGCTGACTCAGATGGAGTTGTCCCATCAAAAGGGGGTTATCCGCATAATCCACCGGTACAGCCACAACCGCCGGCCCCTGCACATCCATTGCTTTGCGCAGTGTCGGCTCAAGTTCAGCTGCGCTGGTCACCGCAAACCCCGCGGCGCCAAACGCCTCGGCATAGGCTTTAAAATCAATGGGCCCAAAATTGACACCGGACACACGTTGATATTTTTTCTCTTCCTGCATCGCCACCATGTTGTAGGCATTGTCAACCCAGATAATGTGCAGGATATTGGCGTTGAGCCTGACCGCCGTTTCCAGCTCCATACTGGACTGGAGAAAACCGCCATCCCCTGATACCGACACCACTTTACGTGATGGATCGACAAGCCAGGCACCGATAGCCCAGGGCAGGGCAACGCCCATGGTTTGTTGTCCGTTAGAAATCATGATTTGACGCGCACGGAAGCTGTAGAGGTAGCGGGCAATCCAGATATGAAAACTGCCCATGTCCACGGTAAGACTGACGTCACTGTTGATGATGTCCTGCATCGCCCGGACAATACGCAGGGGATGAAGTGCAAACTGATTCAGACTGGCCCCCTGAAGCGCCAGTAACTGTCGCTGTTGTTGGCGATCGTCCAGTATGCTGGCAGCCTGCTGACTAAGTTGTAAGGGTGAGGTTATCCGCGTCGCCAGCTTGCCCACCGTTGCCGCGATATTCCCCACTAACTCAGCATCAGGTAAATAGCGGTTGTCGGTTTCCGCCGGGACGACATCAATATGAATTAACGTCGCATTGCCGGTATTCCACATCGCCGGTTCGTACTCAACCGGGCTGTAGCCAATCGTGATAATCAGATCCGCCTGCTGGAGGAGTTTGTCACCGGCCTGGTTGTTGAAAAGACCCACGCGGCCAGCAAAACGGGAAAAGTGCTCCTGACGTATCGCGCCTGCTGCCTGATAGGTGCTGGTAACAGGGATATGGCTGCGGTTTAACAGATCGTGAATGGCCTCGCTGTTCTCAGGCTGGCTTGCCATCAGGCCAAGCAAAATCACCGGATTTTTTGCTTTGGCTATTTCACGACTGACCGCATCAATCATGACGTCGGGTGCCGCCCCCAGGGTGATACCGCCTTTGCTGGCCAGGACTTTGCCCGTCACCGGCTGGTCGACAATATCCTGTGGCAGGCTGACAAACGCACCGCCTCCGCGACCATGCTCCGCATGGCGAAAGGAATTTGACACGCATTCAGCCAGTGCGGAGGGATCGGTCACCTCTACCGCATATTTTGTGACCGGGCGGAACATAGAGACGGTATCCAGGCTTTGGTGGACCTGCTTGGCGCTGTCAGAGCGTTTGACGGCGCCCCCCAGCGCCACAACCGGATCGCCTTCGCTGGTCGCGGTCGCCATACCGGTCACCAGATTGGAGCAACCAGGACCGGAGGTGACCAGCGCCACCCCTGCTTTTCCGGTCAGTCTGCCCACCGCAGCGGCCATAAACGCAGCATTGGCTTCATGCCGCACGGGAATGGTCTGAACAGACGAATCCAGCAATGAATCAAAGACTTTATCGATTTTTGCACCCGGAATACCAAACACATGGCTGACGCCCTGTGCTTCCAGTTGTGCGACAACCAGGTCGGCGCCGCAGGTCCAGAGGGTTGTATCTGAGAGGGTTTTCATATTCAGGCCTCGTTATTAGCTTTCGACAGAACGGATAGCGTCATCCAGGTTTTCGGGCGTCAAATTGGCGTGCAGGAAATCACTGTTTTCCGGCAGGTCAATGACCAGCTTGCTGATGGCGCCAAAGGCCAGCGTGCCCTCTTCAAGCACGTAGTCGAGAATGTGACCGCCTCCGGTTCTGTCGTCGGTGATAAAATGTTCGTGGTACCCGGCGACGTTAATGCCCTGCATGTACTGTGGCGTACGGAACCCGATAAGCTCACCGCTGCGATGAGAAAATTCAAAGATGGGCTGATTGCCGAGCACTTCTGGCATCGAGCGGTATGGGCGGCACTGACACGGGACGGTACGGGTTTGTACCGATGAAAAGTGGCCGCTGACACGTAAGGCACAGAACTGATTGTCCGAGGTGATTTCACTGTCAATTAACTGGTGCAGCTCATGACGTGGAACAGCACGTTCGAAAGTGTGTTTATGCTGAGGCTGGAAGAAGGTCATAACAGCAAAGGGCGTTTTCTGCTCAGGATGGGCAGGACGGGCGCTGCCATCCGCCCGTAGCTGATAAACATTGCTGTCGAATGCAATCAATTCTCCGTCGAGCTGGTTGAACGTGCCCAGGCCAAAGTCGCCTTTACGCAGTAAATCTGCAATTCGGGTTTCACCTTCGTAAACACCGCTCAGAAGTGCACTCATCAAAGAGGTTTGATACATAACACTTTCTGGCATATTTTTTTGCAGTTTGTTCACCGTATCTTTAAGTTGATCCTCGCAGGAACAATCAGTTACAAAATTGCTCATTGGATGCCTCATGGGTTAACTGTTAAGCCGTGTTAACATTATGGTGGTCCCGTTTGCCGACAGAATCCAATAGCAAAACCTGTTAACTTTGAGACGTTTTTAATATGGAACTGCGCCATCTACGTTATTTTGTTGCGGTCGCACAGACTCAACACTTCACCCGAGCGGCTGAACTACTGGGCATTTCGCAGCCGCCGCTGAGTCAACAAATTCAGCGCCTGGAGCATGAAATTGGTACCCCGCTGTTGAAGCGGCTGACACGTGGTGTGGAACTGACAGAGGCTGGAAAGACTTTTCTTACAGACGCGATTGAAATTGTTCAGCTGGCCGATTATGCCCTGGAGAAAGCCAGAGGCGTTGCCCGTGGGATGAGCGGAAAAATGTCATTAGGTTTTGCGAGTTCGGTGGCGTTTAATCCTCGTGTGTTCGAAATCATTCGGCACTTTAAAGCCCGCTATCCTGCACTGGAATTAATGACCCGCGAAGAAAACATGTCTTTACTGATACAGGATCTTCAGGAAGGACTACTGGACGCGGCGTTTATTCGTTTACCCTGTGAAAGCAGTCGGTCATTTAATTTGCGGGTTATTTCGACCGAGCGGATGGTGTTGGCACTGCCTGCCGACCATCATCTGAAACATAAAACGGCCATTGCGCTAAGTGAGTTGGCAGACGAAACGTTGATTATTTTTCCACGTGAAGTTTCGCCCAGTTTGTATGAACTCATTGTCAGTGCCTGTTTACGGGCAGGTTTTTCGTCTTCCTCTTTCCAGCAGGCCCCGCAAATCAGCTCTTCGCTGGGGATGGTCAGCGCGGGCTGCGGGATTGCGCTGATCCCTGAATCCATGATTTGCGTACAGAATCCCCACATTTGCTTTCGTGACATTGCAGAGAATACGCTCTTTACGGATGTCGCTTTTGCCTGGCGGCGTAATAATGCGTCCAAGGCCGTGAACCATTTATTAGCACTCATTCCTGCGCGTTAAACACTCACCGTTCACTCCTTTCGGTGGCAGAAACGAAGCGGGAAAAATAAAAGATGCAGTATGAAAAGGGGAAATAAGCGCTGCGAATATATTCCCCTGATGCGTCACCGGGGCTATTTCATGTTGCCTTTGTGTTTTCACATAAATGAAATTTTCATTCACATTAGCTGAATTAATGCACCACATTGGTGCAAAAAAGTCAATGCCATTTCTAACATTTAATTAACTTTTTGAACCTTCTCAAAGAACTGATAAATGGCTGATTTTTTAGTTTATGCACCTTTTATGCATTTCTTATGCAACCAGCGCGGGGATTTTACCCGGTTTATCTGCACTATTATTCACTCTTATTCAGCGTTAATCGAAATAGCATAGCGATAATGCGTGCCGGGCCGACATCATATTTTTTCTGGCAGTGATAAATTATATATGCGCTGAAAGCGTGTTGTTTCCACGGCTCAACACAATAAATAACGTCGATAAGAAAGGTTTTGTATGGATAAGTTATCTTACGCGTCTGACAGTAGTACATCCGCCTGGTCTACCTACCTTCAACAAATCGATCGCGTTGCCCCTTATTTGGGCGATCTCTCTCGCTGGATCGATACGTTACGTCATCCTAAACGTGCCTTAATCGTTGATATTCCTTTGCAAATGGATGACGGTACGATTCGTCATTTTGAGGGTTACCGTGTTCAACATAATCTGTCACGCGGCCCCGGCAAAGGCGGAATCCGCTATCATCCGGATGTTGACCTGAATGAAGTCATGGCACTCTCCGCCTGGATGACCATCAAATGTGCCGCTGTGAACCTGCCTTATGGTGGTGCTAAAGGCGGGATTCGTGTAGATCCCTTCAAATTGTCTGAAGGTGAGCTTGAGCGTTTAACCCGCCGCTATACCAGCGAAATTGGTATCATCATCGGTCCACAAAAAGACATTCCGGCACCCGATGTCGGTACCAACGGTAAAGTTATGGCCTGGATGATGGATACCTACTCCATGAATCTGGGCACCACCGTGACGGGCGTCGTGACAGGTAAACCTATTCACCTGGGTGGATCGCTGGGTCGCGAAAAAGCCACCGGTCGCGGCGTTTTTGTTACAGGTCGCGAAGTGGCGCGCCGTGCCGGTATTGAGATTGAAGGTGCGCGCGTCGCCGTTCAGGGTTTCGGTAACGTTGGCAGTGAAGCGGCACGTCTGTTCAGCCAGGCTGGCGCACGCGTCGTGGTGATTCAGGATCATACCGCTACCCTATTCAATGCCGACGGTATTGATATGGATGCACTGACGCAATGGCAGGCCGAAAATAAACAGATTGCTGGCTTCAAAGGCGCACAAAGCATTGATAAAGAGGCCTTCTGGCACACGGAAATGGATATTCTCATTCCGGCAGCCCTTGAAGGTCAGATTACCCGTGAACGCGCTGAGACCCTGAGCTGTAAACTGGTACTTGAAGGTGCCAACGGTCCTACCTATCCCGATGCTGACGATGTGCTGGCAAACCGTGGCGTGATTGTGGTCCCAGACGTTATCTGTAACGCCGGCGGTGTGACGGTCAGTTACTTCGAATGGGTGCAGGATATGGCCAGTTTCTTCTGGAGTGAAGACGAGATTAATAAACGGTCTGATAAAATCATGACTGAAGCCATGATCCACGTTTGGGAAAAAGCCAAAGAGAAAGACTGCTCTCTGCGCACCGCTGCCTATATCGTTGCCTGTGAGCGTATTCTGATGGCCCGTAAAGATCGCGGTATCTATCCGGGCTAAGCCAGTAAAAAACAACCCGCGATGTGCGCGGGTTGTTTTTATTCAGCGGCTTTCGCTTAACGGAATTGCTGCACCGTCTGGGCCAGCTGTTGCGCCTGATCTTCAAGCGAACTGGCTGCCGCCGACATTTGTTGCACCAAAGCCGCGTTTTGCTGCGTTGTTCCGTCCATTTCATTTACCGCAATCGTCACCTGACTAATTCCTCGCGCCTGTTCATCTGACGCGGCAACGATTTCGTTGATGATACTTTGTACAGAGGAGACAGCCTGGGTCATTTCATGCATCGTTTTGCCTGCCTCATTGACCAGCGTGACGCCGCTTTGTACCCGGGCACTGGACTCCTCAATAAGCGCGGCAATGTCTTTGACCGCACCGGCACTGCGTTGCGCCAGGTTTCTGACCTCAGAGGCCACTACCGCAAATCCGCGCCCCTGCTCGCCCGCCCTGGCCGCCTCGACGGCTGCGTTGAGCGCCAGGATATTGGTCTGGAAGGCAATGCTGTTGATCATGGTGGTGATATCGCCAATTTTCTTTGAGCTGTCATCGATTTGCGACATGGTCTGTACCACCTGGCCCACCAGGTTTTCACCCCGGCTGGCAATAGTGGTCGCATTTCCGGTCAGGTGCGTAGCCTGCTGGGCGTTATCCGCGTTCAGGCGAACCGTGGCGCTGATTTGTTCCATGCTGGCTGCTGTCTCTTCCAGTGCTGCCGCTTGTTGTTCGGTGCGCGAGGCTAAATCCAGGTTGCCGCTGGCTATCTCACTGGCCCCCTCTCTGACAGACGCGCTGGCATCTTTAATCTGGCCCACAATGGATTGCAACTGGCTCTGCATGGTGTGCAGGGCGTAAAACAGGCTGGCGTTGTCACCGTGCGCGACCTTAATATCATTGCTGAGTTTGCCTTCCGCAACGGCCAGCGCGATGCGGGCTGCTTCTGCAGGTTCGCCACCAAGCGGGCGCATTACTTTGCGATTAAATAATAACCCCAGTACGGCACCTACCAGCAGGATGCTCACAAGCATTAAACCGATAGCCCAATAGAGCTGGCGGTTTGCGGCGGCCATGACCTGGCTGACAGGGGCGACAATTCCCACATACCAGGGCTTATCGCTGTTGCCTATCACCACCGGATACCAGGTGTACATGGCTCTTTCACCCAACACCGGATCATCATGTTCGACGATCTGACGGGTAAAATTGTCTTTGTCGCCTTTCCATTCCTTACCGGCGTCATTTTTAACAGGTGAAGATACCACTTTGCCACTGTTCGAAAGCAACAGCGCATAACCCGTATCCTGCCAGGGTTTTATCTGGTTCACTTTTTGCTGTAATGACGCAAGCGAAATATCCGATGTGACCACCGCCATGAGCTTGCCTTGATCGATAATGGGTGAGGCAACCGAGGTCAGTAAGGTTGGCACGCCGTTGTACGGGTAGCTGTAGGGCTCTATCAGGGTATCTTTACGCGACTGTTGAGGGACAAGATAATAATCCCCCTGGCCAGGCGTCAAATAGGAGAGCAGCGGATGCATGGCATAGTTGCCGGACTGATCGCGGTCAACAAACCAGGCATAGCGGCCCTGAGGTGGCTGTCCTTTCTGACCAACAAACTCCGCATCGCGACCGTCAAACGCGTCAGGTTCAAAAATCACGGACATAGAGAGATAGTCAGGGTTGGCCCTGAGGGAATACTCCATAATTTTGTCGGCAATTTTCCGGTCATTAACGCCCGCTTTTGGTAAGGCAATCAGGCTTTGGCCAAGGCTGTGTGCCATATCGCGCGCGTAATTCAGCTCTTGCTGAATCTGCAGGCCGCGACTTTGTGCAATCTGTTGAAGATAATTTTCCGCTAAGTTTTTTTGCTCTTTTGCCGATTGCCAGCTCAGGACGCCAATAGTGACGGTAAAACCAAGCGTAATAGTCAGGCCACCGGCAAGCAGCATCTGGGTGCGGGTGGTCAGTGTTTTTTTTGCGGGTTGAGAAGTCATGCGGATTCCCCTGAAATCGATCGGCTTAATTGACTTCCCTGCCAGACAGACGCTTTTATGTTCCTTAAGGATCTATCGGCGCTCAATAAACGAACTTTAATTCTCATGACTCAAGTCAGACCTTAATCACAACGTTCATCATCAGGGGGAAAGCGCATGATTTCGAAAGAGAACGCAGAACATTATTTCTGGGGTGAGCAGTGTGAGGGTTGGCATCTGCTTAAAAGACACGATCTGAGCATTATTTATGAGCAGATGCCGCCTGCAACACATGAAATACGGCATTATCATGTGCGATCGCGGCAGTTCTTTTTTGTGCTGGAAGGCCAGCTCAGCCTTGAGGTGGAAGGTGTGGTGCATCATCTACAGACGCAACAGGGAATTGAAATTCCCCCCGGCGCAAAACATCAGGCTCGCAATATCAGCGATAACAGCGTCACTTTTTTAGTCATTTCTCATCCCACAACGCGTGGCGATCGTCATGATGTCGTCTGAACACCGGGCGGGAAAGTGAAATTTTGGTAACTTATCGCGATGATTTTGACCTGAAACAATAAACGGGCGGAAAAAATATGTCAGTTTGTGCCCTCTTTTTTGGCGGGATTAAAACCGGACTTATTCATGTGGAATCATACTGGCTGGCTTCACAGCTCTGCGCTTTGTTTTGGCTGGCTTGCCAGATATCTCCATCACTACGCTTTTGCCATCACACATTTGACTGGCTGATCGTAATGCAGGCAAGCACGGCGTAAACCAGTCAGTGCGCGCGAAGCGTTATGGGGAGAGCGTTGTGCGGGATAACAGGCAGGCAGTTCACAGGTAATGAACTGCCAGGAATGAACCATCAGGCCGCTTTAACGGCGCGGACTTTTTTCTCACTTTGCACAGTCGCGTCAGCTGTTTCTGACACATTTTGCGCCGTGCCAGGTAATTTGCTGGTGCGAAGAATATGCTGTACCGCGTCTTTTTGCTCTGCCAGCAACAACCCTAAGGTTTCAGCCTGCGATTCGTCCATATCGGCCTGGTGTGCCAGTAACCAGTCGGTGAACGCCTCTGCCATATCCAGCATTTTGTCGTAGGCATCGGCCTCTTTCTTATTGGCAAATGTCATCTTCTCTTCACCCTTTCTGACTACTACAAATTTGGTTTCGACAGCCATTTTATTGCCCTCACATACTGTTTATTTATACAGTATAACACAGTCGGCGACGTTTTCCAGTGAAGAAAAGACACAACGGTTAAACCTGCCCTGCTTACGCCATTCGGTGTGCATCAGGCCAGTAATTCTTCCATAAACTCAGCCAGCGCTTTACGGGGATCGTCCTCTTCCGACACGATCATTTCGATTCCCCATTGCCCCAATACTTCTTTTGCCACCGGGTTATTGCGATTGGTAAAAAGGTAAGATTTGGGTCGGGCGGTTGCCAGGCCTGTGCGCCCCCACATTTTTGTCAGCCGATAGAAGAGCAGACGAATATTAAAATCACTGATGCTGTAGCCAACAAACAAAACCGAATTGCCCATGACATCATGGGTCAGCTTGATATCTAACGGCGAATCAAAATAGAGGCGTTCAAAGTAGCTGCTTTCATCCAGTACGATAGAAGTATCGTCATCAAAGTCGCCATGAAGTTTGATGATATGACGTTTATCTTCGGTGAGTGAAACCAGATCGGCTGCATTCGCCACTTTTGAATAAGGCACGCCATGGGCCTCATGCGCGGCTTCCAGCCACCGATCGTAATTCGTGGTATAGATGCGTGAAAAGTTGCCCTGAGTGATCATGGTATGAATTTCAGAGCTGCGGACATCAATATCAGGCCGGTGCCATTCGCGATCCATCCAGCTTCGTAACGGTCCTAACGAACCTTTTTTCTGCTTGTAGTACTCAGCCAGAGAGAGGTGCGTACCGTAAGTATTAAAAATTTTCGGATCGTACCCCAGTTCATTAGCCAGATGAGCGATAAGCTCATGCCATTCAGGCAGGCCGAGATTACGGGAAAGACCGGCTCCGGCAAACAGAATGAGCTTGCCGGAATCGTATGCGCGTTTGAGCTCAGGTTTCATGCCACGCCTCGTGCAGTTTTTAAAAAGGCAGCAAAACGATCCAGCGCAATGCGACGGTTGGAAATTTCGTTTTTCTTCTCGCCCATCTCAGCGAAGGTTTGATCGTATCCTTCGGGAATAAAGATACAGTCCCACTGGAATCCATGGGGACCGGCAGGTTCAGGTGCAATAGTGCCGCGCAATTCGCCGAAAAACTGGTACATTTTGCGTCCGTCGCAATAACCCAGTACGGTTTTGGCGGTTACACCCTGACTGTCGAGGCCCTGTACCAGCGATGCAAAGCGATCGGCACCGAGGCGATTCCAGAAAATACGCGTCAGCCCCGCAGGCAAACCATTCAGGCCATCCAGATACAGCCCGGTGTGCTCAACAAAAAGCGGACGTCCGATAATAGAGAAGGCCTTCGTCAGTTTATCTCGCACTAAATCCAGTTCATTTTCCGTTTGAATTTCTTCAATGCGACGCGCGATGGGTACGACGTCCACGCCCACAGGTTCCAGTATTCCGCGGACCTCCGCCAGTTTTTGCTCATTGGCCGAAAGGAATCTGATTTTCATGCTTCTTCCACGTTGATTACGCTGCCTCAGTCAAATTTATCATTGAGACAGAACAAGAGGTTATCGCTGGTGAGTGTAGCGCAAATTCGCGCCTTTCTGGCGTGAACATTTGCGCAAAACGCGGGGTTACAGAGTAGAGCGGATAAAACAGAACAACGCAGGACGTGAATAAGTCCGAATAAGGCATGATGTAAAACACCGCTCCGTTTAATAAGCACCCGCTGCATTGGCTATTTAAAGACACACAATCTTTTGCGCATCGTCTGCGTTTTTGCACCTTTCCAAAGCGCGGAAATACCGTAAGCCACAGAGAAACCGGCCGCGAAGTTCTTTCAGGGGCTCTGTTCGCCAGCCAGACTGATGCAGGCGTCATCATAGTACTGACAGTATCAAGTCACTAACGTTTTATTTTCCATCCAGTGCCTGACAGATGAATCGAAAATATTACGCATAGCATAAGCCGTTTATCCTGCGCTCTCTGTTCCGTTCGTCAAAGCCGCATCACTCGTCAGGGGCTGAACCTGTCTTTCACTGGCAGAGAGTGCTCTGGCGAGACTGTATAAAAGAATCGGGAAGAAAGTGGGACGTGACGCCCTGACAAGGACCTGTGTATTTATCGGTGGCAAAGCGGTTTTGCAAACGGC
The DNA here is from genome assembly GCF_043546245.1 of Pantoea sp. SGAir0180. Lineage (NCBI taxonomy): Bacteria > Pseudomonadati > Pseudomonadota > Gammaproteobacteria > Enterobacterales > Erwiniaceae > Pantoea > Pantoea sp. SGAir0180. Next base: position 197,775 of record NZ_CP028072.1, read on the forward strand.
AGCGATGAACGTTTATATCTTTTATTGCTAATGTACGGCATGTGCAGACCAGTGCCGCCCTTCACACCGACTGTTCACCCTTCCGGCATTTCAAAATTCATCCTGAGGAAAATGATAAAGACGCCGCACTACGCATGTTTTTGTGAAAAGCGGTTTTGAATGGTTCCAGAAACCCCCTGCACGTTATTCTGTCAGACAGAGCGACTCACTTTTCAGACGTGGAATGAAAAGCATCCCATAGCGGAAAAGATGACAATATCTGCCTTAGCGAAAAGTGCAAGAATCTAATGGCAGCAATACGTTGTGTTTTCATGAGCAAATGGCATCACGTCCGCGGCCATATAAATGTTGTAGATCGGATAAATTCTTATAGCGACGATAACCTCCCGACTGGCTTTAAGTACAGTGACGGAGAGAGGCCATCAGGATGATATTAGCTACCCGTTTTTATTCTTGCCGTCAGTTGTCAACGCTCCGCTTATAGCTCTGCTTTACAGCACGAAATGTGTGATTAAACCTTAAGGCAGACAGGCGCGCGTACCCACAATGTTATCCATCATAGCAATCTATATTGCGCTGACTAACCGTGTTAAAAGAAGGATTTGTCCTGTAAGAAAAGTTGCAGACTTCAGTAATCGTCTGGCTTCACAAAAACTAATCCCGTGAACAGGAATGAACAAGACGGTTAACGCATTATCCGGCGATTAAGACACAACCATTTTGGGGCAGAATGAAGATAAGGACAATTTATCATGGGGAATTATTAACCTGACGTTATCATTTACCTGCGCTGGAATGAAGCGACTTTATTATGCCGTAATATCCCTGTAACTGGTAAGGAGGAAATACATTACATACTGATTTTTATTGCTTTTTTAAGTAAATAAATGGGCGTTATTTTCAATACGTCACCGTAATATGCTACCGTTTATCACCTGGACCTCAACGAAAAAGGCGCTGACAATGCGTCTGGCATTTAAATTTTATGTATGTTTAATGCGTTTAAAATGCCGTAATAATCCTAAGCGGTAACAAATTTGTACATTTCAGACAGAAGAGATATTTCTTTCCTTGATTATTTTTCGTAGAATGACCCTGTTTAAATATTCGCTGTAATTTAAGGATTAACCAATGGATGCGCTCAAAGCATTAAATAACCTTCGTATTCTACGCGCACAAGCCCGGGAAATTGAGCTTGATGTGTTAAATGAAATGCTCGAAAAGCTTTCTGTCGTTGTCGCTGAACGCCGTGAAGAAGAAGAAGCTGAGCAAGCTATGCTGCGCGAGAAAGCAGATAAGTTAGCTAAGTATAAAGAAATGCTGATGAATGACGGCATTGATATTTCTGAACTGGTTGATTTGCCCACAGAGACAAAAACAAAAGCTAAGCGCGCACCTCGCCCTGCTAAATATCGCTATACCGATGAAAACGGTGAAACTAAATCGTGGACAGGCCAGGGCCGTACACCATCGCCAATTAAAAAGGCGCTGGACGCTGGCGGTTCGCTTGACGATTTCCTGATCTGACAAAATGCGCGGTATTGATTTCGATACCGCGCATTTTATTGGAAACATTGTTTTAAGAGATTATCTGCTCATCATCATTATTGATGAACTGGCTAATTGTAGCGTCTCATTCTCATACCGATGAGGGAGATGATGGTAGCTGTCGCTTTCAGTAATACGCTCAACCGTTTCTGAATACCGCTCCAGCGCAGTCCGCATTTGCACAACATAATCATGCGTATCGTAAACCCGATCGATTCCCTCTAATGCATGATTCATAATTTTTCTTGCCACATCGTTTGGCGTGTCCAGCGCGGCGAGTTTCGAACGTGCCGTTCGACGTAAATCACGCGGCGTGAAAGGTTCCAGCCCTAATCCCCGAGGCGCACGCAACATCCGGCGTAGTGCCTGATTCAGCGCACCTTTCGAAAGCGGCTGCATGACATCACGCGGCGCAGGTACGAGCCAGGGAGAAGCCGGATCGCTGGCAGCAATTAAGGCCTCAATACAACGGCGCATTAACGCTGAAATGGGTAAAGTATGTTCGCGCTGGGACTTGTTACGTGTTCCCTGCTTCCATAATCCGGATTGCAGATTAAATTCTGATTTCCGCGCCTGAACAACTTCGTCAGGCCGACGGGCACTGACCAGACACAGACGTAAGGCCCAGCGTACCTGTTCTGACAGCGACCAGTTATCCAGACCATGCCAGAAAACCCAAATCTCCGCGTCTGACAGTTGCCGGCTTCGTGGAGGTGACGCACGGCCCGCAATATCACGTTTCCTCAGTGAAGCCACGGGCGAATGCGCCAGGTAACCCTGCATTTCGGCCCAGGACAAAAACTGTTTAGTCAGAGCAAAAACGCGCCGGGCTTCCTCTTTTTTACCTTCAGAAATCAGGACGTTATAGAGCCTGTTTAATCGTAAACGCGTCAGGTTTTTTAGCGGTAAAGTGCCAATATTCGGCAACACATGCCTGAGTAGTGATGATATGGCAATTTCGGGACGACGTCGGGTGACAAGCAACGACAGTTTTACCCACACGCGGATAACCTGCTCCACTGTTCCTTCGTCGCCAAAATTATCCAGATCAGACAAGGAAGCATGTCTGATCTGATTGAGCCAACACATGACGTGACGGCCCACATGCGGCGATGTCATTTCTGTCAAAATTTCTGCCACTGCCTCTCCTGATCGTAAAACTGTCGGCCAGATTCTACCTTCCAACAGCCTGTGACTCCAGACCTGTTAAGTCTGGAGTCACAATGGTAGCGCTGTGCGCTTTTTAAGAAAGTCATTAAGGAAAAGACTCTCATTATTTTTAAAAGGATTGGTTAATAAACCCGCAGAGAACAACGCGATAAATGATGGATTATTTCCACAACGGCGCTTTCTCAGGAGATAAAGACGATGAATGGGATACGTCAGCTAACTGAAAAGTATGCGGTCAAAAATTCCGCGATGCGTTTTGTGCATTTGACAGCTATTCGCTGTACGGAGATCCGGGCAGGAAACCTCTGCGCACGTTCAGATGAACAGGCGCTGTAATAGCAAGTGAGACAGCTTCACCAATATCAGGAGGCGCAGATAAATTACGGGATTCTGATCGTCGTGCTACCGCTTCATGAGTACGCCCCCTGCCATAAATTATGAGGCGCACCGCCAGCAAGATCTCTGCAATACCTGGCTCGGGCTACGGGAGAGATTATCGATAAGAAGGCACTCTCGGGTTGACCATGTGGTCAGAATGCATTTGATACAGCGGCACTGCACTCTAACATTGAAAATGAGACAATTGCGCGTAACACCAGCCGCTTCAGCTCTTGCTAAACGTATAGTTAAAAACTCGTCCATTTTGAGTTTGCACAGTCAGCGTCTTTCCCGCCGATGTATCCAGAGCCCTGGCCTGACTGTATTTCCACATCATGACCTGCTGCCCGTTGGGATAAGGTGATTCTGTATCAGGCGGTCCAAACATACGAATGAGCTCTGCACGTGTCGTCTGACCGGGTTTAATCTTCTGAATAGTCGCCGTATCGAAATTGTGTCCCACAGAGTTAGAACATGCAGCAAGAACCCACACCAGGCCCATGATAATTAGTGATCGCATTACGTTGTTCCGGGAGATGAGGTTGACATGCGTTGCATCGCGCTGTGTTACAAGGGTTGTACTATTATGATATCGGCAAAATAAGCATTCACTGCAATAAATGTCCGAATGCGTATTATGGCCTACATACCGCCCGATGGCGTACTAAAATTCCGTACTGGCATGTCGACATTATTAAAAACGTTGCGTGATGAATTACCGCTGCTCTCTGTCAATACGATTTCCTCTTTCGCCACCGCAAGACAAAGGCTGAAGGTGACGGATATGGCCGTGCTGCATGTGGACGACTCGCTTGTTCACCCTGACGACAGTCGTTAATTCTGCCGCCTGAATGACATCGATAAATCCCTATTTTTCAGGTGGTTAGCCAGAAATCACCCTTTAAAACACCCATTCAATTTCGTGTGCAATATAGGATTGATCGCCATGTCATGCTGAACGCCAGCTTACCGGAAAAAAAATGCAGGCCGTTAACTGGCCTGCTCGCGTTATCCTGAAAATGGCTGGAACGATTTTTATGTCTGTAAAAAAGGGACAACTGCCCCTTTGTACAGAATAAAAAAATCACTTATTAGTTACACTGTAACTTTTTTGGTCTGGCAGACAGTCGCTTCATTTTTTCAGCGAAGGCCTTAGCACACAGGCGTTCTTATAGACTCTCCAGATTCAGTGAAAGCCAGTTACCCTGTGCATAGCGTGCCAGACCGGCCTCTTCAAAGCGCCAGAGATGGAGCCAGCCGTTATCGAGCAGTTTCCGGATAACCTCATGCTTACTAATCACTGTGTCAATGGCGCTTTGCGGCGCGTCGATAACAACGGTCAGGCGCAACGGCTCGTGCATCCAGTGCTCGCCGTCATGGAGCGACTGACGTGATAAACCGATCCGCAGATCGCCGCCATTGCCCTCAAAGACACCGATACGCCCGCCCACTACGTTGTGCAGCACCTTATTACCGCTCCCCATCCTTTGCGGATCGCATGTTGACGCGTGGTACTGCCAGTTAATCCAGTGTGTGACCAGCATGGGTGCGGTCATCAGGCCTTCCAGTAAACTACCATCACTATCCTGACTCGCATCGTAGTCATGCAGAAAGCTGCGCCCGCCCAGGACTACGCCACGACTTCTGTGACGAGGGGCAATAAGAAAGGCTGCGTTGCCCGAAAGACCCCATTCGGGACGGGTTTGTGCCCCGTCATTAGCGCGACGGCGTAGTTGTCCGAGCAACACATCTTCGGGCGCACGCGGGTCCAGCTTAAGGGCGGGTGCCCGCTCGCGGCGGACCTGATCACTGGCTTGATTAAAAATCGGTTGCAATCGCTCACAGCGGGCGCGCGCACTTTGCGGCAACAAATCGAGATCAAACCACTCGATTTCATCGGTAGTGGTGTTATGCAGGGCGGCCACAAACGCCGTAGAGTCCGGAATCACTGTTCCTTGCGCTTGCAGCCCCTGGCGAACCTGTGGTTCGTTAAGCAATTGCGCCAGGCTGCGTGCATTCACTTCACCGGTCTGGCCACAACAGGCACCACAGTCCAGTGCCGCTGCGTGGGCATTGTTAGCTGACTGGCTGCCATGTCCCACGAGGAGCACTATAGGTGCCAGATGCTGTTCCAGGCCCATGGCGTGAAGAACCCCGGCAGCGAGCTTAACTTTAGCCTCAGTATCCAGCCCAACCAGTTGTGGGCGGCACGTCTCCCGAAACCGCGCAGGTAAGCCAGCAAGATCATCTCTGGCACGTGCTTTATTGCCCGGGCGTAACCAGTTTACCAGCTTGACCGAGTAGCCCAGTCCAACCGCTTCCACAAACGAGAAGGCAGCCCCCGGCCAGCGGCTAATCGCATTCCATTGATCGACCATGGCAAATCGGGCGTGACGCGAACGACTGGCCTGGCTTTGCAGTGCCGCATCGGCTTTATATTGCGAACCCGCCTCCACGATACGGTCAGCGACCTCCAGGGAAGGCGCAAGTAAGCCGGGTAACTGGGGACGGCGGGCTTGCGTGCCCAGCGGTGTGTAGGCAACGGGAAGGCCAAAGAATCCTGCACAACCGATGGTCTGTATACCAGCATTCACGGTCTCAAGCGCACGGCGCAACGGTTCACTGCGCACATCAATGCAGAAAGCAGCCTGAGCTTCGATTGCCTGATGTTCCGTACCATGACCTTTTGCCAAGGCCAGCCGATGCGCCAATTCACGCTGATAGCCAATCTCCAGCGCCAGTTGCCATACTTCGTCAACCAGCATCGCCTGTTCCGCCGCATCCAGCACCTGGTGAGCCTGTTTCCAGGCGTGCTGAAGCGAAGCAAGCGCGTGCCGGGTTGCTGCATCATCTTTGCATTCCAACAGGATTACGCCCCAGGCTAAGCGAATCGTCAGCAACTCGCGCAGGTGTGGGTCCTTACCCCCCGCCAGTCCCGCCTGCCAGCTCAGACAGGCACACCAGGAAGCCCACCCATTCACGGTAAGCAGTACCGATTCCAGATAATCCGCCCATACAGCCTCAGGCAGGCCCAGACGTGCGATAAGCCAACGCTCCGCATCGGTAGCATTATCGGGTAAGGCATTGATAGCGTTTGTGATATGGGGCAGACCCATTAAAAAACCGATACCCTGATCGTGTCCCAGCGTATCCCGCCAGAAGGCATATAAGCCCTGTCGCTGAGGTTGCCAGTTCGCCTGATCTTCATCGAAGTAGGCGGCGCAGGTTTGACCAACCTGGTGCGTGATAGCCTGCCGCCAGGATAATCTCTGGTGCCGATCAGGATCGTTGTCGAGCACATCGATTAGCAGCGGCAATTGCACTGGTGAGGTTCTTGCCTGTAACGCATCCAGGCACTGTTCAGCCGTCAGACCGGTCGCTTGTGCTTCGGGCAGCTGATGTAGCGCCAGATTGAGATCGGCAAGGCTGATACGGCCCTCGCGCCAGGCCAGGAACTGCTGATCGCGCGATGGGAATACCTGGATACCGCCGAGTACCGCCATCCGGGCGGCCACCCTGCGTACCGGCATGCCAATACGCGACCAGTGAGGGTTGACAGCAATGGCGCGATCCAGCGGCCATGTTGGTGCAATCGCCTGGCAGGCCTGGCTGCAAGCCTGCTCAATTGCAGCATGCCGGGAACAGGCGTTTTGTGTCGATTGCGTCAGGCTCGCCGAACCGGTTTTTTCGTTATTGACTAAGGTATCCATCAGTAGGCTCTCCAGTTTATTCGTGTGGTTCAGCTCAGCCTGTCAGCAACAGGCGCGGTTGGTACTTCAGGTTCAACGTGCATAGAAACCCGGGATGTGAGGTTAACTGGCCATAAGCGCAGCGCCAGACGTGTGAAGGCTTCGTCAAGGTAAAAACCCGCATAGCTCCATTGACGCAAGCGCGACAGGTGTTGCGGCTGCTTTTGCAATAACACCTGACAGAGATACAGGGCCGCCATGCCTGCCAGCGCGATCAGACCCAGACTGTCATCCGGCATATCCTGCAGGCCAAGCGGCAGCGCATGTGCTGACAGCGCAACTGTCGTCAGAGCGATCACCGTGACGCACCCGAAAAGAAGCTGCGCCGACTTTCCAGACCTGCCCTCTGAAGCCTCGGGTAACCACAGTAACGGTGCCCAGGCCATACCAAGCACCACACTCCACCACCAGGGCCAGGCGGCAAGACCTGAGAGCATCAGCACCAGAAACACGGCGGTAATTGTCAGCACGGGGGCAAAAAACACGCTAAGGGTGCTGGGCAAAGCGGCCCGGTGCAAAGCCTGCAGGCGAGTGTCCCTTACACCTTCCGAGGCCGACAGGAAAGCATGGGCTTTATAGAGTGAATGGCCAATCAGATGCAGTGCCGCCAGCGTATAAAGGCCAAGCGCGCATTCGAGCAGCATGAAGCCCATCTGCGCAACGGTTGACCAGGCCAACCGCACTTTAATACTGATGCGAGTCAACATGACAATGCCTGCCAGCACAGCGGTCGCCAGCGCGAAAATCAGCAACAGGATGCGCGCAGCGTTTGCCTGATCTAACATGGGTGCGAAGCGAATAAGCACAAAGCCCCCCAGATTGACGACGCCAGCATGTAAGAGCGCCGATACAGGTGTTGGCGCCTCCATCACCTGTATCAGCCAGCCATGCACGGGTAGCAAGGCCGTACGAAAGATGACCGCCATTACGAGCAGAACGGCGCTCGCCTGTAAGGACAGCGACATGCCATGCTGAGCGATATGCATCCCCAGAGCTGACAGCGAGAAACTACCTACATCCCACCAGGCGAGCGCGGCAGCGCCAAGCAACATCACGTCAGCCATGCGATCCGCAATGTGCTTTTTGTGTGCCGCAAGTCGCGCAAAAGGCCGATCGGGATAAAAGCAAAGCAAGTGCTGAAGTGCCACACCGACTGCGGCCCAGGCCGCGATGAGCAGCAGCCAGTTATCGGCGATCACGAGCAGATGCACGCTGCACAGCACAACGGCCAGTGCGCCAATATAGCCTCGCTGGTTGGCTTCCCCTTCAAGGTAACGCGCAGAAAATGAAGCGATAACCTTACCCAGCACTTGCACCAGTAAAGCCAAAACCAGGCCAAAAGAGGTTGCCATTATTACGCCCGTCCATTGCGCACCACTGATGCCCGCGGCAAGACACAGTCCGGTTAAGGCAATGGTACTCAACGAGACTCCCTGTAATACACGCCAAAGCATCGGCGTGGTAATCCAACTAAACCGCGTCAGTCCCGCTAATGCGGCCATTAGAAATGCTGGCGCCAAAAAACAGACCAGATGCAGAACATCAAGGATATTCATTGTATTTCCCTCATACGCTTAATTAGCCGTATGATCATTGACCTGAACTATTCTGTAAAATATATTTATTTGCACATTTCAATATTAAAAAACGAACAATGAACCTCAACCAGTTGAATTTTCATCACCTTTATTATTTCTGGCGCGTGGCCAGGCTTGGGCATCTGACGCGGGCTGCCGAAGAGTTGGCCACCTCGCAATCGGCCGTTTCGGTGCAAATTCGGCAACTGGAGGATCGACTTGGAGAAAGTTTGTTAATCCGTAAAGGTCGCCGTCTGATGCTGACAGACACAGGTCAGCTGGTTATGGCCTATGCCGACAACATCTTTGGTCTGAGCCAGGAGATGTTGGGACGGTTAAAAGGCACGTCAGCCGGTGTTACACGGTTACGCGTGGGCAGCGTGGCAACGCTGTCGCGAAATTATCAGGAAAACTGGATTCGGCCCGCGCTTACCGACCCTGCCATAGTACTGACACTGGAGTCCGGATTACTGGAGGGCCTGCTGGCCAGGCTGACGCAGCATAAGCTGGATGTGGTGCTGGCTAATGAGACAGTACCTGCCGATCCCGATCGTCCGTTGCGCTGCGTGTTCCTGGGCAGCCAGTCTATCTCCGTCGTCGGCCCCGCGAGCAAATGGGCGTCACAAAGCCTGCGCATCCCGGAAGACCTGGATGGCGTGGAGATTGCCCTGCCCGGCCCGCGCCATGCCCTGCGTGCGCAATTTGATGCTTTATGTTCTAAGGCCGGCGTGACGCCAAGACTGCGAGCCGAGGTGGACGACATGGCGATGCTGCGTCTGATCGCCCGCGACAGCGGCTGGCTCACCGTGTTGCCCGAGGTTGTGGTTCAGGATGAGCTACGCGCCGGCATTCTTGTCTCCGTGGGCCAGTCAGACGAACTGCAGGAGCGCTTCTTTGCCATCACAACACCACACCGGCATCGTATTGACGTGCTGGAGCAACTGCTGGCAGGGGCGCAAAAATTACAGGTGCCCAACTGAGTATCACGCCGATTGCAGGTTGCCTGGCAATGTATTGAATCGTCCAATAGCTAGAATTATGAGCTTTCACACTAAAATATAAATTTGAGTTGGTGTGAAAAATACAGATGAACGTCGTGTAAATTTCACACATTTTAAGATGCCCAGGAATTTTCATTGCAATTTCCACTGCAGGCATTACCCTGTATATAAAACGCATACACTTTATATACAGGATGAATATGGGCATCGTAAAAATATCCGACGTGATGCATGAGAATCTTCGTATTGCCAGTCAGGCAATGAGCCGCTCGATCAACTCGCAGGCTGAGCACTGGTTAAAACTGGGCATGCTGGCCGAGCTCTATCCGCAGTTAACGCAAAATGAACTGGCGCAAACGCTCATTCGTATAGAAATGAACGGCGGTGCCGATATTCGCCAGGTGCTGCCTAAGAGTGACCTGGCCTCACAGGGAGAAGTGTAATGGGAACAGTGAAAATACATTCCGCCGAAGAAATCGAAAAAGCTCGCGCGGCAGGTCATGCTGCAGCACAGGTGCTGGCCATGATCACACCGCACGTTCGTCCAGGCATTACGACGGAAGAGCTGGACGATATTTGCCACGATTTTATTGTCAATGAACTCAACGTGACGCCGGCTAATATCGGTTATCACGGTTATACGCGAACCACCTGCACCTCTGTAAACCACGTTGTCTGTCACGGCATCCCTGCGGCAAAAAAACTGAAAGACGGTGATATCGTGAATATCGATGTCGCCATTATTAAAGATGGCTGGTATGGCGACACAAGCCGCATGTATTTTGTTGGCACACCGTCCGTGCGCGCCAAACGCCTGGTCGATATCACTTATCAGTCGCTGGTTGCCGGTATTAAAACTGTCCGTCCTGGCGCGACCTTAGGAGATATCGGGGCAGCCATTCAGCGCATTGCTGAAAATGCCGGCTTTTCGGTTGTCAGAGAATATTGCGGTCATGGCGTCGGCGAGATTTATCATACCGACCCACAAATTTTGCATTACGGTACGCCCGGTGAAGGGATGCCCTTGAAAGCTGGTATGATTTTTACTATCGAGCCGATGATCAATGCCGGAAAAGCGGGCACCAGCGTGCTTTCCGATGGCTGGACGGTAGTCACGAAGGATCGATCACTCTCCGCACAGTGGGAGCATACCGTTGCCGTTACCGACACGGGTTTTGACCTGCTCACGCCCTGGCCCGAGGGAACGGGCGATTATCCCGCTATCTGAGTCAATAAAGCCGCTTTTAACAGGCGGCTTTATTTTTGCGGTATAAGATATCGCGCCCTGTGCTTAAAGACCTCGCCATAACTTCAAACCATTACGTCCCGAACGCTTAACGTCATATAACGCTTCATCGGCACGGCGCAACCATTCGTGTATCGAACTGGCTTTTTCTGCACAGGCAATACCAATACTGACTGAACAGGTAAAATCGGGCGAAGCAGGCAACCGTAACTGCGCAATGCGCCACTGAATATGCTCAGCGAGTCTGACAATACCAGCGTCATCAGCATCACGGACAATGACGCCCAGTTCATCGCCACCGAACCGCGCCGGTGTGTCTTTCATTCCCACACTGTCACGTAATAAACCCGAAATTTCCGCCAGAAGAAAATCCCCTGCTTCGTGACCATAGGTATCGTTAACATGTTTGAAATGGTCAACATCGATCATGATCAGGTAGGCTTTACTGTCTCCACGGCGGGTACGCAGAAATTCGCTTTCGAGTCGACGTTCAAAAAGACGTCGATTAGGAATTTGCAGACCCGGATCCATTAATGCAATGCGTTCAAGCTCGCGATTTTTTTGACGCAGCATATACGTCAGATTATGGGATACGACGCTTAACGCCAGCATATAAAAGGTCGCCAGCGGTAATGTCAGCCAGACTGTACGCAGGCTGAATGTCATTGATACCGGCGCGCCTTCAAGCGTCCAGACCAGAAGAAAGGCAAACAGAAATGACTGAAAGGCGGACAGGAGCTGTGGCCAGCCGCCTGCTGCGTAACGGTCGGAAATTAATACTGCCATGATCACAAAACACGGCATGGGACTCAGCGCCAGCAACGCGACCCAGATACCGCCAAACGCCGCATCAAGCGTCAGATTTATTCTTTCCCTCGCGGTTGAATCACGCGCGGAAGCCGCAAGGCGATAGGCCAGAGACGGCCAGACGATGACATTACCGATCAGTAACGCAAAAATAGAGATGCCGTGACCCTGTTCGACTAATACAGAAGCGATTGGCATGGCACATAAAATCGTCCCTAATTGGCGCATTGCGAACATGCGACGAACAAATCGCGTCGATCGCATTTTGAGATGATTATCATCGGGTGAGTAATAGGTCATTCGAAGGCGTAATTAGCAGTCTATATAACGCAGTTTATCTACAAAAAGAGCAGGCAGCATGACTTTTTAAGATTCTTTCCGCTTTATTTATTATTTTTTCTGGTGAGAAAAAAATGTTAGCTGCCCGCATTTAAAAAAATACGTTTAAGCCTAACGCGCAACATCATCTCATTGTCATGCATCAGGCTGTCAATTTAGCAATACATTGCCGCTATCTCCTGCGGCCCTTCGCGACCGACGCAGACCAGTTAAAATCGCTGACTTCACTGGCAGTCAGTGAGGACGGTTTCTTTTTTCGGACAGGTTTTTTGTTTTCCTTTTCTGCTTTTAACTTTTCTTTAAGCAATTTATCCGCCATCACCTGCTGACGCGCTTCAAGGTTAAGCGCTTTCTCTTTTTTGACGTCCGGTTCTTTACCCGTACGCTGGCGGTATTTTTCAATCAAATGATGAAGCATTTCATTGACGGCAAGTCGCTCTTCATCACTGAACTGATCGATGGAAATCATTTTCTTGTCATTCATCGTCGCTTTCCTCGTCGTGGGATCATCGGCAGTGTACAACAAGCCGGATGAACAAAAGGCATTTGCTTGCCTTTTAACGCATTTTAACCGGGAACGTGAGTATCATTTCGTCTCAGGACAGCTAAAATAAGCGAAAATTAACAACGAGAATCTGGATAATGAAAATCCCCCTGCCTGACGATCACAAAGCATTTATCACCGCACTTCTGGACGAACCCGTTGACGTCATTGAGATGCACTCTCCCCACGCTGAACACATTGATCGCGCTTATACTGTCGCGCTACAGCAAAAAAATCATGAGGCTGAGGCAGACTGGAAACGGACGATCACGTTTCTGGCCCTGTTCGTTTTTCTCTATGCGGCGCTGGGTGCATCGCTGACGCTGGACCTGAGTCCCGCCGGGGCGAGTCACAAAAGTATTGAATACGCGTTAGAAGCCGTGCCGGTGCTTATCGCCTTTTCCGGCTTTTTTATTTCTGTGCTTTACCTGTTTCTTGTGCGCGCAGGTTCACGTCAACGCCGTAACTGGCAACGAACACTTTTGATTCTGGAAAGGTATACCACAGGTCATGTATTTAAACTGACGCATCAGCAAGGCGCGGGTACCAGCAACTACTCGCTTTCATCCATCATGCTGGCGCTCGCGATGTTCATTTGCCTCACATGGTTAATCATCTATAACTACCTTACCTTCACTACCAGCGGTGTGTTTGGTAGCGTCATTTCACTGTTTATCAGTACGATGGTTTATGTCATTTTGGATATTCAGCTCCTGAAGCCTTGGCAGTCAGAGGCTGAAAACGATCCCTCCGGTGTTGATGAAAATAAAGCCGATCGCTAACCTTCCATGGCCCGATATGCATCGGGCCAGCCCTTGCATCTGGCAGGCGAAACAGGCACATAGGTTAATCCCGGGGATAACCTAAAACGCTTAAAGTATGTTGTAACTATATTATGCCTCGTTGATGCTCAGCTTACGTTCAGGCTCGTCAGGGGCTGCTCACGATGAGTGAGCAGCCCCTGAAAACATCGCTACAAGTGACAACGTCACCTGTGGTTTCCGCAAGACGTGATTTGGGTTGGTTGATATCTGATTAGTGAAATCAGTCGAATGGAAATTCACGAGCCAGAACGCGGGCAATCACATTCAGCGCGCCCTCGTCCGTATTACTCTCGGTTTTAAAACGCGCGACAGCCGAGACAGCCTCACCCGCATTGGCCATTGCAAAACTAAAGCAGGCCTGACGTAACATCTCGATATCATTCGCGCTGTCGCCGACAGCCACCACTTCACAATCGCTAATGCCCCATTTTTGCTGAAGCAAAGCGATACCGTGCGCTTTATGGCAACCCGGAATAATCAGGTCAATAAAGCCATAACCGCTGGAAACGGGATGCATGATGTGATCGATTTCGCCCAATTGGGTATGCAAACGCGTCATCAGGCTTTCAATCCCTTCGTGCGCCAGATTGAGCGAGAACTTAAAGACAGTGTCATCAATATCGTAAAGGTTGTCGCGCTTCTCGAGTCGGTAATAATGATTTTTTAGCATGCCGATCACGCTATCCGGCATGGACGCGTGAACATAAGCGCTTTTGCGGCCACAAACAACGACGCTGATATCCGGTTCTCTGGCCAGAATATCGAGTACGCTGTGTACCCTTTCTTTTGCCAGCTCGCCACAAAATATCACTTCATCGCCATGCGACACCCACGCACCGTTTTCTGCCACGAAGGCAATTTCATTTTTGATGTCAGGAAAATATCGCTGTAACTGGTAATACTGATTGCCGCTGGCGACCACAAAATGAATACCTTTTTCTTTGAGCAGAGCATACTGGCGTGAAAAGCGCTGGACATTGTACTGCTTGTTTTCATCAAGAAAGGTACCGTCCATATCCACTGCAATCATCCTTACTGCCATTTTACTCCCCCTTTGCTCCCGGCCTTAACAGGCTAACTGTGTGGTTAAGCTTACTCGCTGTAAGGATTATTGAAAGTTACAAACGCTGAATTTCCGCCTGTTATGGCAAATTGTGCCGTCGCGCCCAGATTGAAAGTTAAAGCTCTGTTAATAATGACTACCACCTTCGAATGAAGGTTATATAAATTTCATTCGAAATGACATCATCTGTTGAGAGGTTAATCTATGCGCGAAGGACTTCACTACACCCCACTTCCTGAGGACATCTCTGCCTCTATCCGTGACTTTAAGCAGCGCGCACGTGAGCAGATCGGTGACGTTGAGCGCGTATTTCGGCAAGTCTGTCAGAAAACAGAAGAGGCCATTGCCGAAGCGAGGCAGGAAGAGGCTCAAACCGGGAGCGCCTGGCCCATCGTCACGGGCGAGGCGATAGCCTCAGGCACGGTTTCACCGGAAACGCGGGCGCGAATCAAGCGGCGCGGCTGTGTCGTCGTCAGGCAGCATTTCCCCCGTGAGCAGGCACTGGCCTGGGACGCCGACATGTTGCGTTATCTGGATGAAAACCAGTTTGATGCACAGTACCGCGGGCCAGGAGACAATTTTTTTGGCAGTCTTGAGGCATCCCGTCCAGAGATTTACCCCATTTACTGGTCTCAGGCTCAAATGCAGGCCCGTCAACGCCCGGAAATGCATCAGGTACAGTCGTTTCTGAACCGGTTATGGACCTATGAAGCGGAGGGGCAGCGATGGTTTGATCCTGACGTGAATATCCTCTATCCAGACCGAATTCGTCGACGGCTACCGGGCACCACGTCAAAGGGACTGGGT
The DNA here is from genome assembly GCF_043546245.1 of Pantoea sp. SGAir0180. Classification (NCBI taxonomy): domain Bacteria; kingdom Pseudomonadati; phylum Pseudomonadota; class Gammaproteobacteria; order Enterobacterales; family Erwiniaceae; genus Pantoea; species Pantoea sp. SGAir0180. The sequence continues at coordinate 212,828 of NZ_CP028072.1, forward strand.
GCGCATACCGATTCAGGCGCGCTGGAACGGTGGCTGTTGCCTGCTTATCAACGCGTCTTTCACGCCGTTTTTAACGGGGATATTGATCGCTACGATCCCTGGAACGCCGCTCACCGCAGCGACGTCGATGAATACGATGTACCGGACACCACAAAATGTTCTGTCTTCCGCACTTTCCAGGGCTGGACCGCGCTGTCCGATATGATCCCGGGTCAGGGTTTACTTCACGTTGTGCCCGTCCCCATGGCAATGGCCTATCTTCTGTTACGTCCACTGCTCTCCGATGTGCCGGAAGATGAACTGTGCGGTGTCGCACCCGGCCGCGTCCTGCCTGTTAATGAAAAATGGCATCCCCATTTGATGAAGGGCTTATGCCCGGTACCGGCTATTACCGCCGGCGATTCCGTTTGGTGGCATTGTGACCTTATTCACGCAGTCGCGCCGGTCGAAAACCAACAAGGCTGGGGAAATGTGATGTATATTCCTGCTGCGCCGATGTGCGATAAAAACCACGCGTATGCGCATCATGTGGCGCATGCGCTGAAGCAAGGTCATTCCCCTGCGGACTTCCCACCGGAGCATTACGAAGCTGACTGGAAGAATCGCTTTACCCTGGCCGACCTTAACCCACTCGGGAAACGCAGCCTGTGCCAGTCCTGATAAAAAAGAGTAAGCGGGTTAATGCCCGCTTTGGTTCAGTAGGATAAAGGGAGCCGGTATGAATACGCGCCAGGAAAAAATTATCGAACTGGTCAATGCGCGTGGCAGCATCACCGTCAGTGAACTGGCTCGCGTTGTCAGTGTGTCTGAGGTGACGATACGGCAGGATTTAACACAACTTGAACAGCAGCGCGTGTTACGTCGCGTTCACGGTGCAGCCGTCGCGCTGGACAGTGATAATGTGAGCACACGGATGAACACACGTTTCAGCATCAAACAGGCTCTGGCCCGTTATGCCGCCGGACGCGTCAATGAGGGCGAATCAGTTTTTATCGAGGGCGGCAGTACGAATGCCTTACTGGCACTTGCGCTTGCCGGTCGAAAAAATCTGACGCTTATCACCGTCAGTCACTATATCGCTCATCTGTTGAAAGAAGCCGATTGTGAGGTCATTGTGCTGGGAGGCCGGTTACAAAAGAGCAGTGAATCGATGACCGGGCCACTGACGCGTTACTGCATTCAGCAGACCCACTTTCATAAAGCGTTTATTGGTGCTGATGGCTGGCACCCGGAAACCGGTTTTACCGGTCGCGACATGCTACGGTGTGACGTGGTGGACGCTGTCCTAGCAAAAGACGCTGAGAGCTATGTCCTGACAGACAGCAGTAAATTCGGACAGCTTTATCCCTATCCTTTATCGCCCGGTTATGCGCCGCGTCATGTCATCACGGAACACGGGTTGCCCGCGGATACCGTGAACCGGCTTACAGAGCAAGGCACCGAGGTGATACCAGTGACGATCGCTTAAAGGTGGCTGACGGTTTCAGGGTGCGACGCTGACAGAATCGCGCGAAACCAGACTGGCGATAAAAGGCTTACGCTGCATTAACTCGCCGCCATCAAGCATGGCGACCAGCCGGTTGATAGTTTCATTGATCATGTCGGTAACCGGAAACTTCATGCTGGAGAGCGAGGGAATCACATACGGAGCCAGCGGGATGTCATCAAAACCTATCACCGAAACTCTGGCCGGTACGGCAATGTTGTTTTCCGTGAGTTGTTTAATGGCGCCAATTGCCATTTCATCGTTGCTGGCTACGATAGCGCTGAAAGACTCGCCGCCGGCGAGCAGGGATTTGACCGCCAGCATGCCGCTTTGTGCAGTCCACTTACCCTGCACAATCAGCTGGTGATTAGGCGCAATGCCCGCCGCGCTTAATGCAGCCTGATAACCGGAAAGTCGTTCCTGACTGGTAGGAGAATCCAGCGAGCCGGTGATAAACGCGATATCACGATGCCCCTGTTCAAGCAGATGATTGACAGCCAGCCGCCCTGCTGCCTGCTGGTCGCTGAATACACAAAAACTTTCATGAATGCGCAGGCGGCGATTGATTACCAGAATGGGTTGTTTGTGGTCGGAAATAATAGCATCCAGTTCATCAATACTCAGAAAGCGCGGATAGATGATGATGCCATCGCAGCGTAGATCGAGCAAAAACTGAATCGCCGCGCGCTCCTCAGCGGCGGTGTGCTTCCCGTCAGCCAGAATTAACTGACGATTCTGCTGCTCCATAATCCTGGCGGAATGCGACATTAACTCGCTGAAAATATTGCCGCTGTACAGTGTGTTAGTCACCACCAGCCCTATGGTTTGTGTACTTTTATTTGCCAGATTACGGGCCAGTAAATTGGGCCGATAGCCTGTCTCAGCGATAGCCTGCAAAACGTGTTCACGTTTCTCTTTGCCGACGTAACCGTTGCCCGACAACACCCGGGAAACCGTTGCTTTTGAGACACCAGCGCGTTTTGCCACTTCTGAAATCGTTGTCATATGAGGATCGCCAGAATTCTCAGCCTGAAAGCAGTCTACCTAAGTCTTTCATTATTTAAAATATTTACACGCCAGCCCACAGGGCGCGCCAGATCATTGACAGTGACCTTAATCACAGAAATAACACAGGGTGATTATTGGCGCTTGTGTCAGCCCCAAAACAGCTTCATGATTTTGTGAAACCGGTTTCCTATTTTGCCGTGCCGATCGTCAGTGGTCACGCAACGTTCCCCTGGCGAAAGACGTAAAACAATAAGACAGCCGTCATGAGCGGAAACCAGAACGCACTTCCCTCTACCCTACGAGAGAAACATCATGTCAGGAAATTATGCCGGGATTTCACAGGCTATCGTTACCGCCTTAGGTGGCCTGAACAACATTAGCGCCATTACGCATTGTATGACGCGCCTGCGTTTTGTCGTGAAAGACGACGACAGTGTCGATCTGGCGGCCCTGAAGGCCGTCAACGGCATCATGGGCGTCGTGCATACCGATACACAGTATCAGGTGATCATCGGGAATAATGTTGCCAAAGCCTATCAGGCCGTTCTGGCGCTCGGTCAACCGCAGGCTGAAAGCGCTGCGCCAGTTAAACGTCGTATCACGCTGAAAAGCATTGGTGCCGGTATTCTCGATGCGCTTGTCGGTACCATGTCACCACTGATTCCGGCGATCATTGGCGGATCGATGGTCAAACTGCTGGCCATGATTCTGGATATGGCGGGCGTTTTTGACAAAGGCTCGTCCACGCTGATCATCCTGAACGTTATCGGGGATGGGGCATTCTTCTTTTTACCGGTCATGGTAGCGGCTTCTGCCGCACTGAAATTTAAAACCAATATGTCACTGGCGATTGCTATTGCCGGCGTCCTGGTGCACCCCACTTTCATCGATTTAATGGCCAAAGCAGCTCAAGGCCAGCATGTCGAGTTTGCTTCTGTTCCGGTGACAGCGGTGAAATATACCTATACGGTAATCCCCGCCCTCGTGATGACGTGGATTCTGTCCCATATCGAACGTGGCGTGGATCGGATTACGCCTGCCGTCACCAAAAACTTCCTCAAGCCGATGCTGATTGTGCTGATTGCGGCACCGATTGCGATTGTATTAATAGGTCCCATTGGCATCTGGATCGGCAGCGGTATCTCTGCGCTGGTCTACACCATTCACGGCTATCTGGGCTGGCTTTCCGTGGCCATCATGGGCGGGCTGTGGCCGCTACTGGTAATGACCGGCATGCACCGGGTTTTTACCCCTACCATCATCCAGACGATTGCAGAAACAGGTAAAGAAGGCATGGTGATGCCTTCAGAAATTGGGGCCAACTTATCACTTGGCGGTTCGTCGCTGGCCGTCGCCTTCAAAACGAAAAACCGCGAATTACGCCAAACGGCGCTTGCAGCCGCGGCCTCCGCTATTGTGGCCGGTATTTCTGAGCCTGCTCTTTACGGTGTCGCCGTGCGCCTGAAACGCCCATTAATCGCCAGCCTGATGAGTGGCTTTATCTGCGGTGCCGTTGCCGGAATCGGCGGGCTTGCCAGCCATTCAATGGCTTCGCCAGGATTATTTACCAGCGTGCAGTTTTTTGATCCGTCCAACCCCTTGTCGATTGTCTGGGTCGTGGCGGTAATGGTGCTTTCTGTCGTGCTGTCGTTCATTCTTACTCTCATTCTGGGGTTTGAAGATATCCCTGAAACGACCCAGCCGTCTGCGCCCTCGTCCGTCGTCACCGCAGAAAAAGCGAACGCGGTTAACGCCAGTTAATTAATGATTACAGTATCAAAGAGGATGTCATGTCTGAGTCAGTATTCCCGGAAGGATTTTTATGGGGCGGTGCCCTGTCCGCAAACCAGTCAGAGGGCGCCTTTCTTGAAGGCGGGAAAGGATTAACGACCGTTGACATGTTACCGCTTGGCCCGGCACGCATGCCGGTGAAACTGGGGCAGGAAAAACGCGTCACACTGCGCGATGATGAATTTTATCCCAGCCATACCGCTATCGACTTTTATCATCGCTATCGTGAAGATATTGCGCTGATGGCAGAAATGGGATTCACCGTCTTTCGCACCTCTATCGCCTGGAGCCGACTTTTCCCTCGTGGGGATGAATTAACGCCTAACGAGCAGGGGCTGGCGTTTTACCGTGATCTGTTTGCCGAATGTCGTCGCTATGGCATTGAGCCATTGGTGACGCTGTGCCATTTTGATGTGCCGATGCATCTGGTAACGGAATATGGATCGTGGCGTCATCGTAAAATGATCGCGTTTTTCGCACGCTATGCACGAAGCTGTTTTGAGGCATTCGACGGCCTTGTGAAATACTGGCTTACCTTCAATGAAATTAACATCATGCTGCATAGTCCGTTTTCAGGCGCTGGGCTGGTGTTTGAACCGGGTGAAAACACCGAGCAGGTTAAATATCAGGCCGCCCATCATGAACTGGTTGCCAGTGCGCTGGTAACGAAAATTGCTCATGAGGTCAACCCGGCCAACCAGGTAGGCTGCATGCTGGCCGGCGGCAATTTTTATCCCTGGTCAAGTAAACCCGACGATGTCTGGGCGGCACTGCAAAAGGATCGTGAAAATCTGTTTTTTATCGATGTGCAGGCACGGGGCACCTACCCAGCGTATTCCGCGCGTCTGTTTCGTGAGAAAGGCATTAAGATCGTTATGGCGGAAGACGATGCGGAGATCCTTAAAAACACTGTCGATTTTGTTTCATTCAGTTATTACGCCTCTCGCTGCGCATCTGCTGATATGCATGACCAGAACAGCAGCGCAGCCAATGTCGTCAAATCGCTGACTAATCCACACATCGCACGCAGTGAATGGGGTTGGGGCATTGATCCGCTTGGACTTCGCATCACCATGAATATGATGTACGACCGCTATCAGAAGCCGCTGTTTTTAGTCGAGAACGGTCTGGGTGCACGTGACGAGTTAACACCAGAAGGCGAAATCATAGACGATTATCGTATCAGCTACCTGCGTGAGCATATTCGCGCCATGGCTGATGCGATTGGCGACGGTATTCCCGTACTGGGTTATACCACATGGGGCTGCATTGATTTGGTGGCGGCTTCAACCGGTGAAATGAGCAAGCGCTATGGTTTTGTCTATGTTGATCGGGACGACCACGGTAACGGGACGCTGGAAAGACGACGGAAAAAATCGTTCTGGTGGTACAAGAAAGTCATTGCCAGCAATGGGCGCGATCTGAATTGAGTCGGTGTGCAGCCACGAGACGTGACCAGACGCGACGGCGGTGAAGCATTTAAAGGGATAAGGCGACAGATAATACTGTCGCCTTTTGGTCCGGTTATTTTTGCAGCAGCCAGTGTTCAATCTCGCTGGCTGGCAGCGGTTTAGAAAAAAAGTAGCCCTGAATCTGGTCGCAACCATATTGCTTCAGCAGACTCAGCGTCGCTTCGGTTTCGACCCCTTCCGCCAGAACCGTATAATTCAGCTCCTTCAACATCTGAATAATGCTTCTGACAATCACTCTGGACGCCTGATCGTTGTCCATGCGGTTAATCAGAGACATATCAACTTTGATAACGTCTAAGGGAATTTCCTGTAGATAGCTGATGTTGCTGTAGCCTGTGCCAAAATCATCCAGAGAGATAACAAACCCCTCGGTTCTCAGCGCTTCCAGGCCGTTTATAGCAACATGGCTTTCTGTAATGAGTTCATTTTCAAGGCACTCCACGCCCATAAAGGACGTAGGCAAATCAGCAGCCTGCATTTTACTGGCCAAATCTGCCGCAAAGCCGGGGCGTGAAAAGTCACGTTCACTGACGTTAACTGAGACAGGAATTAACTGATATTCCTGTTTCCACGTTTTGAGTTGAACGATGACACGATCGATGACCCAGTCCGTCAGCACCGAGATCAGGTTTGTTTTTACAGCCAGGGGAACGAAATCGGCAGGGAACAGCTCGCCTCGTTCCGGATGATGCCACCGGATCAACGCTTCCAGCCCCACGGTTTTGCCGGTTTTTAAACACACTTTGGGCTGATAAGCCAGATAAAGACCTTCGTCTTTTTTCAGCGCCTGTGCCAAATCATTCATGATGAGAAAATCATCCGTGCGGCGCGAATCATAAGCATGATCGAAGGTCATGGCACCGCAGTTCTGATAGATGCATTCATGCAGTGCGCTTACCGCCTGACGAACGATTTCATTGGCATCTATCTCTCGGGAAACAAATTCTGTTTCACCTGCATAAACGTCGATATCAATCGTGATATTGTCCGCTAAATCCGCCTTCAAATCCCTGAGAACATCAATCGTGCTTTGTGCCGTGTACCTTTCAAGATGGGGCTGGATGAGGGCAAACCGACCCGGTGCAAATGAATAAAGCATATCATCGGACTCAAGTTCGAGGCGCGCACTAACCAGGCCGGCGATTCGCCGGAGCAGGTTTTCTACCGGTGCAATACCAAAGGTGCGCGAGAGTTCATAAGCATGCGGAATATCAATGCAGTCGATAAGAATAAGGCGGAAGCGTCGATCAGGATTGCTCACGGCAAGCTGCTGCATATCACGCAACAACCGCGGGCGATTAGGAAGATGCGTAATCAGGTCAGTAAAACTGGCCAGATTCCAGGCATCCAGAAATGAGGTGACCAGCCTCGCTAACGACTTTAAGGTTTCGAGTTGCGCATCGTTAAAGGTATGGGGTTGCGTATCTGTGACGCATAACGTGCCCAGAACCAACCCTTCAACATTACATAATGACACGCCCGCATAGAAGCGGATATGCGGCTCGCCTTCCACTAACGGATGGAAAGAGAACCGATTGTCTTGCAGTGTATCCTGAATGACCAGTTGGCCGTCGCCATCAATAACATGTCGACATAAGGAAACATCACGTGACGACGCTTTAAGATTGAAGTTGCGGGAAACTTTAATGTATTGATTTTTGTCGTCAATAATTGAGATAAAACTGCCCGAAATGCCGAGTGCCTGCGCGGCAAGCTGTACAAATTTTTCCAGCACCTCATCCCTGGTTACATCAGGTGACAAAAGTGCTTTAACCGCTTTAAGACGATTTTCTTCATTGCCACTTTGATTATCGTGCACAACAGCCTCCCCATGTGCGGGTGCAAAACGCAGAAAACAATTTAGCCTAATTTTAAATATTTAGCGCCACATTGACCGACAATTTATAGCAAACAAGAGGCCATGCGAGACTGTATAACATGCAAGAAAAGGTTTTAAGTCATTTTTAACCGTAAATGTCACAACGTTCTGCATTATGCCCGACACGCAGGCGTCACTTTTGGTGCGGAGACGACATCGCTGTCAATGTTCAGGCACAATAATCGATCCGCTTAACCCATTAAGGGTATTGGTCCACATTAAGCGATTTTTTCTCCCAACGCTTCATCTTGTCACAGGCTGCCTCTCGCAGTAATGAATGCGCATTCAGTTATTACCTGTTGCGCGCCTGTAAGACTGCCTTTATGAAATATTACTTAAGCTTTTTTGTCAGAGATAAGAACTTAATAATGGCAAAACATCCCGACGGCACAGGCGTTAATTAAATGCAAAATGTAAAGTTATGGAAGCAAAGATTAACAAACACGGTCGGGGCTTCGTGATGGCGCGAGGAATACAGAACAGTTCAGGCATCTTAGTGTCGGCAGACACGATAAATGTCAGCAGACTTCTGGCTGAAAGCATAAGGAAATGGACGTTAGCCCGCTATCGCCGGCTACGGTATGCTGAACAGCTTTTCTTTTCGCTTATTAAACGACGTCCTGACGGTAATGATGGGCTGACACGCTGATAATTGGTACACTTATTGCCTTGGCGGAACAATGCCAGTGCTGAACTCGATTAACAGGTTAAACAACCCTGCCAGTTGGCGCCAGCAGGTCTGGGTTGCTCAGGAAATGAAGTATGCTGACTGACGATCAACTGAATTACATTCTCAGCCACCCCGACGAATTTTCAGAACAGGTTGTGGCAATGGCGAAAGAGATACGGGTTTACCGTGCTGCGTTCGCACAGCCCTATGCGATCATTGAACCATTAGGTATGACGTTTATTGGCGATGAAAATGGCGCGATGGTGTGGCATCCGAAACACTACGAAGAAGGCGATACGCCGCTCTACCTCAGACCATCAATGGAAGAATAACCGTTGTGACGCATTCATACTTACACATCTGTAAATCCCCGTCCTGGCACGCCCCCGTTCACCTTCATTCATGTCAACGCTGCGAGACTCATGTTACGCACTGATCATCCCTTCGTCAGCCCTGCTCTTCACCCCGTAGCATCAACACTTCATCTATCCATGTTTAGTTTGATTCGAGACACTGACTGGCGCAGCCATGATGAGAGTGACGTGACCACCCGCTCTGCAGAAAGATAAGCGATTCGGTCACTTTTCATCGTCAACGCATACCGATGCCGTCCATTGTGGTTGTTAGCATCTGTCCCGGCTCTGCACTTACTGAATCACTGATGTGATGCGACAAGCGCGTGTTTTAAGCGAGACCCTAATCATCACAACACGCGATCACCGTTTTCAGCCGCCACCGGGCGAGTCAGAAAACGCGGGTTGACCGCATTTCTCTGGGCCACATCGTTGCGGCTTCTGCGCCCATCAGTTTTTGTAAGTTGTTACTGGCAAAATAATGCAGGCAACTCAGGCAGGATGAGCGATAGTCAACGCAGGCACGCTGCTGGACAGGAGCGCTTTCCTGACGTCTGCGTCCAGATTAGCGTCAGTGACAATATCCGTCAGCGCATCCAGATGAACCACATTGAAAAGAGACCAGGCACCGTATTTTGAACTGTCTGCCAGCAAAACACGTCGCCTCGCATTGATGATCAAATCGTGTTTCAGAGCCGCTTTTTCTTCCGTGGGCGATGTCACGCCTTTCGTCATATCCCATCCATTACCACTCAGGAAAGCAATGTCAGGATTGATATTGTTCAGCATCTTTCGACCGTGATCGCCAATGCAGGACTGGCTGCTTTCATCGATTCGCCCACCAATGATGGTTACTTCAATCTGCTTAAACTCGGAGAGGAACAGCGCAATATGTAAGTCATTGGTGATCACACGTAGCGGCATATGGGTAATTTGCCGGGCCAGCTCAAACATCGTCGTCCCTGCATCAAGGATTACAGCATCGCCTGCTTTAATGAAGGTGGCTGCAACGCGCGCAATAGCATGTTTTTCAGGCTGATTCCGTGACGATTTTTCCAGCGTGGTCGGCTGCGATGGAATAAAGCGGTTAAGCGTTACGCCCCCGTGCGTGCGGCTGACCACTCCTTCCTGATCGAGTTTAATCAGATCACGCCTGATAGTGGCAGGAGAAGCGCCTGTGACCGAAACAAGCTGTTCAACCGTTACCAGATTATTTCCTTTCAGGTAATTCATTATCGATTCTAAGCGACTGTTTTCTTTCATCTTCACATTGACCAGGACGTTTTCTTTTTTTAGATCATGCAGATATGATCGCAAAGTGCGATTTTTCTGTCCAGGTAATATCTAAAGAGATGATTGACTCAGCTCATGGGTGAGTAAATACCTTTGGATTCCTCACTGCACGACTGAAGTGACGGTGATCCACTTTCCTGCGCCATGCTTACTCTCATCGCGAAAGCATTCTCTTAAGCATGACTTCTCAGCGAGCGATGGCGTGTTGATGCTCTTAGATAAAGTCACACTTCGTCTGAACCGAGCACGGTAAAAATTTGATGTGAAAGGCGAGATGACTGATGCAGGCGTGAAGTCGGGACAGGTTGAATGCGGTATCTGGAGCACTGCTGACGCAATCAAAACGGCAGCGGTCCCTGCTGCGAGTGATACGATGTCTTTATCGTGACATATAATATTAACCGGACCTTACATCGCGCTTCGATATTCCGGCCAGGCCACCGCGTCTGAATGAAGCGCACCTGAAGGAGCAAATAAACTGCCCTGGAAATTAATCACGCCCGCCGCTTCCAGCCACATCCACTCCTCCGCTTTCACGATGCCGGCAGCAATGACCGTAATCTCTAAGGCAGAGCAACATTTTATAATGGCCTGAACCACGGCTTGTTTCGGACCACTGCGGTGAACATCGGAAGTGATACTTGAGTCAATGCGAATCCGGTCGGGCTGAATATGTGTCAATAACGAGAGCCCGGCGGAACCGGCACCAAAATTATCGACGGACAGACTGATGCCCGCAGCCTTAAGCTCCCTGACGGCAACCGAAAAAGCTTCCACGCGTGAAATAACTTCCGTTTCGCTGACACCAATCACCACCTGCTCAGGGACCAGCCCTGCAGCATTTATGGCCGCAACAATGGTCTGAACCGCATCAGGTACGACAACCAGCGTCATAGGCAGCAGACTGACATACAGCGTCATCTCGTCCGGGCAGGCCCGCCCGGCCATCCTGAACGCTGTAATCACCGCGTCAAGATCGGCATCATGTAACTGCTTTGACGAATCGCGCTGTTCAGTACGACGAAGCCGTGCGTCCGCTATCGCCTCAATCGCCGTTACTTGACGGGCAAGCGGATCGACGACGGGACGGAAGGTAATACCCGATACCGAAGGCGTCACCTTGCTGGCAGTGGTGCTTTCCGGAATGAATTCCCAGTATTCGGAGGGCAATACCTCGAAGTAATTCTCTTTCTCACGCGCCTCAACAAAGGTACGCAGGAACTGCAACGCGCGGTCAGCATAAGTTAACTGGTACTTCGACGTGCCTTTATCGAGCACCGCCTGAAGCACAGTGGAACGATCATGCTCACGTAAATCAAATAATTCCATGCCGGCATTACCGAACCGACGCGAGGGCGCATAATCACGCATCAACTCGACCAGGTTATGGTGACGTCGATCAGCACAAATGCGCTGATAAATGGCAAGCACGCCCTCTTCCGGGCCTTCCAGTAACTGGAAAAAATGCGTGCCATTGAACAACAGAATACCTGTCACATCATGAGACGCATTCAGTATGCTGGCATCATCCACCATTCCGGGTAGCGTCTTAACAGGAACGTCATCCGAGATATGGCTGCGATAAATTATTGTGGTCAGCAAAGGGCATCTCCAACATCAACGTGATTGTAGTCGTCAGCTTATCAGTTATTCCTTTAACATGCAGGTCTCGGTGCGCGGACTGACGCAATAATTTACATTAAATTGCATCAGGGAGGAACGGTGATGGCGTGCGAGACAAAATAACACAAGGTAAACCCGGAAAAACTTCTCATTAATTATCGTTACTTTTTCAGCGGGGAACGATTGCTACCCTGACCTCTTTTAAAAGAGATATTTTTTAACTGCGAATGAGTGCGCTTTTACTTATTTTTAACTCTATGTTTTAAAAGGTTTTAACCCACCTGCCGGTGACTCGCACTTCTGGGCTTGCAGATTTATCCACCTGAAGCCGGCCCGACATGCCGCACGGAGCACGTCGGGAAATGTATCGCAGCCAGAAATTTGCCTTATAAAAAAGCGTAAGCGAAAATAAAATCTTCGTCCGAGGCTCCAGGGTTTCTGTTCTTTCCTCACCTGCCGTATTAATCAATACGCATTAACTCAAAAAAATGAACGGCCTTCACCCAGGACGTAAAATGGTTATTCCATGACGGTTTAACATCGCAACGCATTAATTGCTTTCGCCTTTTATAGTGATTGGCTTTTATTTTTTAAAATCAACGTACAATTATTTTTTGCAATATCATTCAGCATATGGGCAGGAGCGGCAATGGCTCAGGAACCTGGCGACAAGGAATATCACCGCACCAGAACAACACAGTCACTGCGCTTCTCAGACAGAGGCCGGGATGAGGTGCTGAAAAAGTTTTTACGTCTGGCCTGTCAGTTAGTTGGTATTAATGGAAGTTATATCGCTGTCTTAAATGACGATAAGCATAGTGTGCGTGCCAATTACAATATCGAGCTGAGTGACACGACGCGCGAACAGGCCTTATGCCGGCATGTTGTCGAAAGTGATACGACGGTCATTGCACCCGATACCCGACTTGATCCGCGTTATGCCCATCACCCTTTGATTGTCCATGCCCCTTATATTCGCTTTTATGTCGGTACGCCGCTGAAAAACGCTCATGGACAGATACTGGGAACGCTATGCCTGACGGATACGGTGCCACGGACTTTTAGCCACCAGCAGAAACAGATCATTGAGTCACTGGCTGGATTGGTTGTTGCCTTTCTTGAAGCCTGGCATTCGGCGGCCTTTATCGAACCTGTTACCGGCATGGCCAATCGGGAACGTCTTTTTCGCGACATTCTGCATCTTGCCACGCTGAATGACACGGCACTGCGCCGTCTGGTGCTTATCGACTGTATTGATATGTCACGCGCCTACGACCTGTCCCGGTCACTGGGCATGGCGTCGCTGGAGTCCTTGCTTAAGGATGTCGCCACCCTGTTAAGGTTACGTGTTCGGCCTGCCAGTGGTGAGTCGATTTACACGATCGCGACTGGCCGCTTTGCGATTTTGACCCGTGCAGAAAGCCACGTTAGCGCAAAATGGGTTGAGGAACGGTTAAACGGGATTCATGCCGATATGGGCGACGGCCTCACTATGGCGTTGGCGACCTGTACCGCGCAGATCGACTTTATCGCCGGCCAGACCTTCCCCCAGGACGCTCTCAGACAGGCAGTCAATGCGCTGGAACGTGTGAGCGGTCCGTCCGTTCGTCTGTGTGATGCTGTTAGTGATGGAATTAAAGACGCGAGTTCCCCCGCTGATTTCACCTTAATGCGTGATCTGGCAGAAGCGCTGCGGCGCAACCAGGGACTATATCTGGTTTTCCAGCCCAACGTGTGCTTGCTCAGTGGTAAACCGGTTGGCCTCGAAGCGCAGATCCGTTGGCATCATCCCCAACGTGGAGAGTTGGCAGCCGATAACTTTACTTCACTGGCCGTTGGGACTGAGCTGGGCACAACACTCACGACCTGGCTGATTGACAACACCATTGCCCGGCTTAAACGTCTACGTAATCATCCTATTCAGTTACCTGTCACGATCAGTATTCATGAGCGGGATGTGACAGATCGGGCGTTTGCAGAAAAGCTGGCGGAAAAAATGCTTAAGGCAACCTTACCTGTGTCAATGCTGGTCATCAAAATCGTTCAAAAAGAGCATATCATTGACAGCCCCTCAGCCATGCTGGGCCTGGAAATGCTAAGACGTATGGGATTCACAATGACATGGGAATATATCGCGAAAGGCTATCGCAAGATACGCTACCTGCGCGGGACGCCGCCTGATGTTATAAAACTGGATAAAACACTGGCCAACGAAATCCATACAAATATTACTTCCCGACTTATCGCACACAGTATTTTTACGACGCTTAAAGAGCTCAATCTCCTTGTTTTAGCCTACAGCGATCGTCCCGCCTCTGTGGTCACCTCAGATAACAGTGAGGCTACCTATGAATATTTCAACATTAAACCCATGACAGAAACGGAACTCGATCCCTGGCTGAAATGGAAGTTACCGGGGTAAGCGTTTTCTCCCCGTTCTGTACTCGTGGACCATCCTGCTGGTATTTATTTTCTGGCCAGATGGCGTTTCGTATCACGGGCCTGGATACGCGCTTCTGTGGGTGAGGGAAACAGATAATGGTACAGATCGCGATACAGGCTCAGATGTTTCACCACGCCCTCATGGATAGTCTTGGTAATATCGTTGATTAAAAAATCGCAGGTGGTGTTGAAGTTTCCCATTTTAAAAAAGGCTTTATCAAAAACCGTAATAATGCCTTCCCATTTCATCTGATATTCATCCCTGATCGGATCATGAGTTGCAATGAACAGGCCTTTGTGGGACTTCACACCATGTTTGCCCACATAGGTGGTTTGCGAATCGTAGCCACGTTTACTCCGCCAACGGCAAAATTCATAGGGCACATCATAATGGGGCAAAATAAAGTCGGGACAGCGGAAATTCTCGTCGCTTAACAGACCATCCAGCGTCACCGTGAAATGCAAAAAATCCTGCATAAAATCGAACTGACGCGTCTTGGTTAAGGTGACATTGATGGTGAAATTGCCTGAATGCACATACCAGTAGTTAGTAAAACCGTTGACCAGAATACAAAATACCTGCCAGTCGCTAAGCCGCCGGTCACCGGCTAATCCTCTGAAACGACTTATCATTAGCCTTGCTTTGGGATGCTGATACGCTTTGAACAACGGATCATTCATACCTTTCAGTAACATCAGGCCCACTCCTTTGTAATTTAGCGTATCCTGCCATGCCATTTTACTACTGAAAAGGTGCCGTCATCTGATTATGCGACGTTGCGCTTTCCTTTTGGGCACCGTCTTACTTATCGTTCTGTGATGCCGTCTGTAGCCATAAGCATCAGGCTGCATCATTGAATGTGCAGACAAGGCAAGGCTAAATTTTGCAAAAGGAAAATAAAGACGCGTTCAGAGAGATAATTCAGAAGGGATAGAGGGCTAGTGCGCGTTGCTGATGGGTCTGAACAAACGCATTTTTTAATTCACAGTAAACGTTACTCTCCCCCCGGCAGTCACGTTGCGCGGCGTATTTCACTGCCGCATAGCTGTCGCGGATGTCTGGATATTTTCGCAAATAATCCCGAAACGCCAGATGCCGGATGATATCTGGACTGCCCTGGATAAAAGCATGGACGTGATGCGTACGGCGGCCCTGAAGGCCCTTGGTATAATAGCGTCTTCCTGGCATACCGTTTTCGCCACGCGCCTGATAGCCAGAGGCGCACAACGCTGACGTAATGTCAGACGAATCATGAGTAATCACTTCCAGCAAAATATCGATGATCGGTTTGGCCGCTAATTCTGGCACCGCAGTGCTACCAATATGATGAATAGCGACAAGGTGTTTACCCAATCTCGCCGCTAACACAGCCGCCTCAGCAGAGAAATGATTCGCCCATTCAGGGCAATACTCACTCACGATTATCTGACGCCCGTTTATCATTTCGCTTTTTAGCGCCCTTTTTTCTTGCGACCCGGCTGCGTAAATCGCTTGCGTGAAGCGGGCTTATCATCAGCTTTTACGCCCGATTTAGGTTGGCTATTCCCTGGTTTTTTTGCAGGAGATTTTTTCTGCGGCGTCTTTTTTGCCGATTTGTCATCAGAAGTGGAATTTTCGAGCAGCTTAAACAGTTCGATTAATTCATCATCCGTCAGATCGCGCCATTCACCCAAAGGAATACCTTTGAGATTTACATTCATAATGCGCGTGCGTTCCAGTTTGGTGACTTCATACCCAAAGTGTTTGCACATACGACGGATCTGCCGATTAAGCCCCTGTACCAGCGTAATACGAAACACGTAGGGTGCTTCTTTCTTCACTTTGCACTTTTTGGTTACCGTGCCCAACATGGGAACGCCGGCTGCCATACCGGCAATAAATTCATCGGTAACGGGCTTATCAACAGTGACGACATATTCTTTTTCGTGGTTATTGCCTGCACGCAAAATTTTATTGACCAGATCGCCATGATTGGTCAGGAAAATAAGTCCCTGCGAATCCTTATCGAGACGACCAATGGGAAAAACGCGTTTACTGTGATTAACAAAATCACTGATGTTATCGCGTTCGCCCTCTTCCATTGTGGTGATAATGCCTGTGGGTTTATTCAGCGCAATCAGCACCAAATCATCTTCATCACGAGGCTCAATCAGCTGACCATTCACTTTTACGACATCGCCAGCAAAAACCTGGGCACCAACGGCTGCGCGTTTACCATTGATAGAAACGTTGCCCTGTTCGATAAAGCGATCAGCATCGCGGCGGGAGCAGATTCCGCTCTCACTGATGTATTTATTGAGTCGTGTTGATGAATGCGTCAGCATGGTTCCTCCAAAAACGCGCACTATACCTTACCCGCTCTCGCTTGCGAAGCAGAAGGCATTAAACTTTTGGCCCCTTCATCGGCCAGTAAAATCAGGCCATATCCTCTGCGTTTTGAACCTGAAAGTGCAGGCAGACGACGTGACACATCAGTCTCGTCCCGCGCCTTTTCGATGGCGCTGACCCGGGCCTGATCGATGCGACGCCCATAGCTCTGCACCGGGCAGGTACTAAAACCGCGCGCTCATGCCAAGGTTCCAGGTGACCTCATGATAATCACGTGCGCCCGCCACCGTCGACACAGCGGCAAAAGCGCTAACCGCGTCGCCGATGGGGACATTGGCCCCTACAGCTATATCCGCCCAGTCTTTATCCTGATTCGAACGGCTTTGTCGGAAAGCCGTTCGTGTCGATTTCAGACCTGCACTCACCGATGTATCCGTGTCGCCAAACTGATGGTTATAACTGACCTGTGCCCAGGGATTGATTCCTAATCCCTGGGTATCAATGCGCCACCCCACTGCGCCAGTTTGTGAATGCCGTGTTTGATCGGAGAAACGCATCGCACTGCTGCTGTCGCCGCGTTCCTGATAACCGTCGGCCCGCACATAATCCAGCGCATAGCTGACAACAGGCCCCGTGGTAATCGTCTCGTTTAAGGGAAAATCCCAACCGGTTTGAACCCGCGTGCCCATCAGCTTTCCACTACTGCTGCCCTGTTCAGTGCGGACCGCAGGGCCAAGTTTTATCTGACGTTCAATGCTGTCGTAATCCAGATCCGCATAATGGATATCGGCGTTGACCCACAGTCTGTCCATTAGTTGTAGCTGGCTCCAGAGTGCCACCATGTTGCCGTGCAGCCGGTAATCATAACGTTCAGAGGGATGCTGTCGTTGGCTGGCCGTTGACAGCAACGCCCCTGCCTGCAGGTTGTCGGTCAGCTGATAACCCATGCCGGCTGACAGGTTTGCAGTATCTGTGTCGCCATCATTAAAAACATCACTTTTGTTGCGCGCGTGCTGACCGGCGTAACCGCCAAACACGGTGAATTCTCCGGCTTCAGCGGGTTGCCTGCGCTGCTGCTGGAGATGACTGTCCAGCGTGTTATGCACATCCTGCAGCATCGTCAGCGGTGCCTGCGTCAGTACCGCGACCTGGGCTGGTGCATCCAGGATTGACTGAATGTAGTCAGCAATCAGGGCATGTACCGCAGGGCTGGGATGAAGACGATCGGCAAACAAAAAAGTCTGTTGCGACGAGAAACCCGCTGTCGACGAAGTACAGACGGCGGAAGAGATGCCCGGTGGACAGGCCATGCCTGCGGTGTTAGTAAGACCATAAAGCGCCGGACTGGCGATCACTTCATTAAAAAGCCCATTTATATCGACCCGAACAATATTCCCCTGTGCAGCCGCCAGCGCGTTTTCTTCCTGCTGATTGTAACGGGCCGTCAGAGAAGCCGCCTGATCGCTTAACTGCTGCCAGGCGGCGAACAGCTGTTGTGCGATCAGGTCACGAACCGCCGGTATGGCAGAGAGCTGCGCAGCGGCCTGACCGAAAGCCGTCTGGATAGCCTGCTGCCGTTCCGCCGTAGTGAACGTGGTCGCCGCGTTCAGTGACTGAAACGCCGCCGCCACCGCTGCGGAACCGGCCCCCTGAAGTATTCCTTCTATCAGGGCAGGCGTCGCACCGACATTCGGCACGGTTGGCACTATCACCGTACCAGCGCCCGCATTCAGTAACGCGCTGACCTGGCTGGCGGCCGCACCGGCGCTGTTGTCAACCAGAGAAAGCGCCAACGAGGGGCTGGGAATGAGCGTGGCAGCGGCCAGGTCATTCCCGCCGATCCAGTGAATATAGAGCCCGTTGGAATCGGCCCGGCCATTCGTTGACGACAGATAGCGGGCAACCTGATCCTGGGTATTAAACTGCGGATTGAGAGCAGGCACCGCCACAGCACCGCCTGCCGCGTAATTACTCCCGCCCTGAGAGGACGGCTGCAGCATCAGTCCCGCGTCACGGGCGATGATTTCATCATAGAGTGGATGACTGGCAGAATCGTAGGTAAAACGGCCGACGTTGCCTGTATCACTCAGGCTGTCGCCAAATACGGTAAGACTGTCCCAGGCCATCACCGCTTGTGGGCTTACCAGGATGGCAAGCGCGACGAACGACACAGGAAACCATGCACGATTTTTCTTCATGACCAGCTCCGTTCAGGGAAATAACAAGGATGGATAAATCAAAAGAACAGCAAATAAACATCACGGCTGAGTAATAGCCGCAGATTGAAGAACGCTCCAGACGAAAGCTGACGTGAGTTCGCAAAAACGAAAAATTTTTAAGCCATTCCGAAAAGTGTCAGCCACTTTTGCAAACCCGATCACGCCAGGTATTGAGGAAACACATCCAGGCGATGCAGGGTGAGCGAAAGCGTTAAGCTGCGCCAGCCATGTACTGGCTCAACTCTCCTCTTGTCGTGTGACATCTGAACGAAAGATTTATTTTTTTATGGCAGGCTTAAGACCACGGTAGAAATCCTGTAGCCGTTTCATGGTTTTAGTCGTACGATCTGGCAGGGAAGCGGCCACCGAGAGAATCAACATTTCAAGGCAAACCATCACTGTGCCGTGTAACGGGATGCGCCCTTTTTCCCCGCCGCGTGGCACGTCAATAACCACATCCGCTTCCCGGGCAAAGAAGGCGTCGGTCGCATGGGTGAGAAGAATTATCGGAATGCCCAGCCTTTTGGCCTCACGCACCACTGTTGCTCCTTCGCGATGTGCCGACTTTTGCGCCATCATGATCAGCACATCGCCCCGTTGCAGCGCCAGCATCTGTTCCGCCAGCGCAATACCTGAACGGTTAAGTGAGAAGGCTGGCAAACCGATGCGATTTAACAGGCGGACGGTGTAGTCAGCCAGAATACCCGAGGCGTTAATCCCGAAAACGGCCACCTGGCGGGCTTCACTCAGTAACCCCGTCGCTTCGGCCAGCGCCTGGCGGTTTTGCTCAGAGGCCAGTACCTGACACGCATGGAGATGCCCCTGCAATACGAAGTCTATCGACGACGAAACATCCCGCGTCATAGCATTGACGGTGCTCAGCATTTTCTCTTCTGAAGAGAGGCCGGGACCAAACCAGGCCTGAAGGACGTTTTTCAAATCGCGCAGTCCTGAAAAACCCAGCGCCTGAATGGCGCGAATCACAGTCGCATCCGATGTGTTATTCGCGCGGGCGATATCCATGGCAGTGCTGTCCAGAACCGTTTCCCGGTTGGTGTGAAGATAATGTGCAACAGCCAGCAGGCGGGGTGAGAGTTGCTGTTCCCGCGAACGCAAACGCTCGCCCAATATATCTGTACGACTTCTGGCCTGCATCAAGGAAGCCTGTCACGCTGATTACTGTTAAAAACACCGATGAGATGAAACACTCTCACGCCCCCGTTAAATCCTGAACGATAATGTGTGAACCTGACAGGGTAAGCCCCTTCGACGATACTGTTCTTGCTTCGCCTGCGCTAAGCATGTCTCGCCCGGCTGTAGTCAGCAAGCCTTTTCTCCCTCACGAACAGCAAGGTTATGCTTCTTCCCCTGGATACACTTTGCCAGAATAAGTTTTTTAATTCATGAAAATTAATGACTTAAAAATATAAAAACAGTTAAATCATCGTTAATACACTCTCCTGGAAATGTAGTAAAAATAAATGTTTTTATATTTACTACTACATTACTCAATGATTGAATGATTCTCAATTACAAAACAGCCTACCAGGACGGACGCAAAAACCTCCACCTGAAGGCGACCCCCCCCACGTTTAACGTGGCCTTTTACGTTTATTTTGTTTTTGATGATCAGCGAAAAAATATAATGAAAACACGTCCAGGCGAGAGTAAGAACCTCAGATTTCAGCAGGCTTTAATAGTGGCGATCTGTTCCAGCGCCTGGCTTCCGGCCGGTAACAGCCTTGCCGCCACCGGGGATGATACCGTCACTGTCACCAGCGATGCTGACCGTGAAGAGGGCTATGCAGCCACCACCAGCAGCGTTGGCAGTAAAATGCCGACAGCGCGTCTCGACGAGGCCCAGTCTGTCAGTACCGTGACACAACAGCAGCTTGATGATTATCAGGTCAGCAATCTGAGCGATGCGATGCGCTTCGTCAGTGGTGTTGCGGAAGCCAACACGTTGGCAGGAACAGAGGACGGTTTCGTTCGCCGTGGCTTCGGTAGCAATTCTGATGGCTCGATATATCGCGATGGTATACGAAGCAGCCAGGGGTTAAATCTGGATGCGACCACGGAGCGGGTTGAGGTACTCAAGGGATCGGCATCTCTGCTCTATGGCATTCAAAATCCGGGCGGTATCATCAACGTCATCAGCAAAAAACCACGCTATTCATGGCAGTCTTCCGTCAGTGGGCGCTACGCAAGTGAAGGCGGTGGAGCCGGTACGCTCGATGTCACCGGCCCGCTGGGTAATGGTTTTGCTTTCAGGCTCATCGCAGAGAAGCAGAGTCAGGATTACTGGCGCAATTTTGGCAGTGATGCGCATTCTCTGCTCGCGCCGTCATTGCAATGGTACGGTGAGAAAGCCAGCCTGTTGGTCAGCTACAGCGACTATCGTTATGACATTCCTTACGATCGCGGTACCGCTTTTATTAATGGCGCACCACTCGATGTCGGTTACAAACAGCGACTGGATGACAAAGCGAATCATGCCTGGGGACGTAATCAGGCACTGAACGCGCATTACGACTGGCAGTTCAACGACAGCTGGAGCACGCGCCTGACGCTTGGCTGGAATCAGCGCCGTTATGACAATAACGAAGTTCGGGTCACGGCGATTAATCCTGCTACCGGCGTGGTTACCCGGCGCGCCGATGCCAATCGCGGATTTAATCAGCAAACCAAATATCTGTCATGGGACGTCCTGGGGAATCCGGAGATATTCGGCATGGCGCATGCGCTGGTCTTCGGTACGGATTATGAAATGAACCAGACGTACCGGGCGCACCAGTATCAGGGCAAAAATGACCGCCGCTTTAACTACCTCAACCCCACTTATGACCTGCTGTCACCGGTAACCGACAGCACAACCGAAAATACGGCAAATGCTAACAACCTTAACCGTATCCACAGCCGTTCGGTCTATTTGAAAGACAGTATTTCGCTTACTCCAGACTGGATTGCGGTCATTGGCGGACGTTATCAACATTACGAACAACGCGCGTCAAAAGGATTTAATCCGGTCGTTGAAACGCTGAATGATGAGGGAAATACCTTCCTGCCACAAACCGGACTGATTTACAAAATTACACCGGATGTTTCGCTCTATGCCAGCATGAGTAAATCGTTCACCCCATCGACGGATGTCGACGATGAAGGAAACGTCAGTAAGCCTGAGCAGGGCACCACCTGGGAGGTTGGCAGCAAATGGCAACTTTCTCCGCGCCTCTTCGCCTCGCTGGCGCTGTACAGAATCGATGAAAAGCGGATGACACTGAACATCAACGGTACTAACCGTCCGATCAACAAGGCGCACTCGCAGGGCGTTGAGGTTGAGCTTAATGGTGAAGTGGTCCAGGACTGGGATGTCAGTGCCAGTTACAGCTATGACAACGCTGAAATTGTCGATGACCGGATTAACCCGGCGAA
The DNA here is from genome assembly GCF_043546245.1 of Pantoea sp. SGAir0180. NCBI lineage: Bacteria > Pseudomonadati > Pseudomonadota > Gammaproteobacteria > Enterobacterales > Erwiniaceae > Pantoea > Pantoea sp. SGAir0180. The sequence continues at coordinate 234,825 of NZ_CP028072.1, forward strand.
TAATGGCAATCGCTTACAGAACGCACCAGAGCAGTCCGGTGCGCTTTACCTGAGCCATAATCTGATCGTCAGCAACGTGCCCGGTGATTTTCGTGTCGGCGGCGGCGCCCGCTATGTTGGCAGTCGTGCTGGCGATTCTGACAACAGTTTCACCTTACCGGATTATGTCGTAGCGGACAGCTTTATTGCCTGGAACAACGCGTTGCTGGGCAAGAAAACACAGATACGACTGAATCTGAATAACCTGTTTAATAAACACTATTACACGTCGAGCGGCGGAAACCTGCGCGTACGTGAAGGTGAAACCCGCAACCTGATGGTACAAGCCCGTGTTGAATTCTGATTTCTGTAAGCGCAGCCTGCTACGAACGCTCCTGCTGTTGGCTTTGACCTTCAGTAGCCTGGTCTGGGGCAAAACCATCACCGATATCAACGGCGATAAGGTCACCGTTCCCGACCATCCTGTGCGTATTGTGCTGGGCGAAAGCCGGATGCTTTACACCTACGCACTGCTGGAGCCCGGCAACCCTTTCAAAAGGCTGGTCGGCTGGCCCGAGGATCTGAAAAAGTACGATCGTCAGACATGGGATATTTTCGCGCGTCAGTTTCCTGAGATGCAGCATATCGCGTCATTAGGTCAGGAGGGATCAAATGACATCAACCCTGAGAAGGTGATCGCATTACAACCCGATGTGGTAATTTTGCCGGCACTGGCGCGCAGCAGTGAGGCCGGACAACGGCTGGAGCGCGTCCTGAAATCCGCGCATATCCCGGTCGTGAAAATCGACCTGCGGGTGCATCTCCTTGAAAATACGACCCGCAGCGTAGCCATTCTGGGAGAGGTGCTCGATCAGGGTGAGCGAGCCTCGGCTTTTAATGGGTTTTATCAGCAACATATGCAGACCCTTGCGCAGCGCCTCGCTCAGTTTCGCGGGAAGAAGCCCACCGTACTTCTGCAGTTGCATCTGGGACGTCGAAATGAATGCTGTGTGACGTCGGTAAACGGCAGCCTTGGTGAGATACTGGCGTTTGCCGGCGGCGAAAACATTGCCAGCAAAACGGTTTCCGGCGTTTTCGGCCGGTTGAATGAAGAAACGGTGATTGCGTCACATCCGGACTTCTATTTTGCAACGGGCAGCGGCGATCGTAATGATACGTCCGATTTGCGTATTGGCCCTGCCATCACGCAGGCTGAAACGCGCGCCTCGCTGCGGCAACTGACCGCGCAACAAACGGGCCTGAAGTCGTTGCGTGCGTTGCAGGACGGCCACGCGGCGGCCCTGTGGCATAATTTTTACCTCAGCCCCTGGCACGTTGTCGCGGCAGAATTTTTTGCCAAAACGCTTCATCCCGCGCTCTTTAACGATATTGATCCTGAAAAAACGCTGCGCCAGCTGTTTACTGATTTTCTGCCGGTTCCGTATTCCGGCACCTATTTCTGTCAGCTGACACCCAATACCTGATCACGGATTGTCCGGCGGCGTAATGGTGACGCCGGACAACGCAACGTCTTAACAGTGATTTTTTACCCGTACGATGTCGGCCATGACAGACAGCGCGATTTCCGCGGGGGTTTTACTTCCGATAGCCAGACCAACAGGCGCAATGATCCGTGCGAGCTCATCGTTATCCAACCCTGCAATGGTCTGTAAACGCGACTTGCGCCTGGCCGTATTTTTAGCGGACCCCATAATGCCAATGTAAAACGCATGAGTGTTGACCGCTTCCATCATGGTTAGCTCATCTATGCGCGGATCGTGGGTTAATGAGACGATGGCTACCGCAGCATGCGCACCGTTGAGCTCCAGCCAGCGCGCGGGATGCTGAGGGACGATCGTAATCGTATCCTGGCCCGTAAAATGACCTTCCAGCTCACTTAACATCTCTGAGCGATGCTCACATACTCGAACATGAAAGCCCAGGATTTGTGCCAGCCGGATGCACTCAAAGGCCACGGTAGAGTAACCTGCCACCAGCAATTCCGGGACGGCACCAACCGGTAACACGACCTCTGGATGCTGATAACGAAGCACCGGCAGCGCCGCCGTCATCGCCATAGTTTGCCAGGTGGCACGTTTGCTCACAGTGACCGTTTTGAGCAGTCGTGTTTTGCCACGCAACGCCTGATGCATCGCTTGTAACATCTGGCCGCTGTCGTTATCGGCAACCAAATATTCCACCAGCACGTCGAGGCTACCGCCACAGGGCAACTGCACCTGCGTTTGCCTTCCGCCTTCACCATAACGGACAACCTGACTGTGGATGCGGTAATGCCCCTCAGCCAGCCGTGCCAGAAAGTCTTCTTCTATACAGCCGCCGGAAAGCGAGCCGCATCCTTCTCCACTGTCACTGATCACCATCATCGTGCCAGGTGCGCGCGGTGAAGAGCCCCAGGTCTGCAACACAGTGCACAGCCAGACGGCCCGTCCCGCATGATGCCAGCCTAATGCCGTTTCAATCACTCGTTGATCTAACGTCATCATGGGCTGCACCTCATTCGCCGTAAATCATCCGGATAATCAACATCCTCCAGGCAACCGCGATCCCGAAGTGGCACGTAATGTACAGGATGATGTTGTAACAGTTGCTGCGCACCAGTATCACCGGTCAGCTGGCGCAGCGCGGGGAAAAAAGCGGCCGAAAAACCCACAGGATGACCAGCACGGTCGTCAACCCAGGGACGCACCAGCGGATACGTGCTTAACGCCCTGTTTACCGCCCTGTAGCTTGCAGCGGTAAGCCACGGCATATCGCCCAGCGCCACGATCACGCCATCATAATCCGTGCAGGCACTGACGCCCGCCGCTATCGACTCGCCCAGCCCGGCGCTGGCACACAACACCCGCACCGCATCACCTAGCAGAGAATGAATGGCCACGTCTTCGGGACGCGATACCACGACCACCTCCATTCCGCTCGCCCTCGCCTGATCAAGCGTATGTTTCAGCACGGCTTTGCCATTCAACGCCGTCAGTAGCTTATGTTCGCCACTGGCATGCCGAAACCGGCGGCCCATCCCTGCCGCCGTTAATACAATGGCCGTTTTCATCTCAGCGCGTTCCTTCGCATGTTTAGAGAATCTTATCCAGCGTGATGGGCAGATCGCGGACCCGCTTGCCCGTAGCATGGTAAACCGCGTTACTGATCGCGGCCGCCACGCCCACGATGCCCAGTTCACCCACCGTTTTGCCGCCCATCCGGGTCGCTTTATAATCCGGCAGGCCAACATCAATCGTGGTAATCGCCGGGATATCCGCGTTCACGGGAATCAGATAATCGGCAAGATTGTTGTTCAGCACTCTGCCGTTGCGCGGATCGATAATGCCTTCCTCAAGCAAGGCCTGTCCCACGCCCATAATCATGCCGCCAACCCACTGACTGCGGGCCAGTTTGGGGTTATAAAGCCGGCCGCTGTCAAACGCCGCGACCATACGTTTAATCCGGATGGTGCCAAAGTCCTCGTCCACTCTCACTTCGACAAACTGTGCACTCCAGCTGTGTGCGGAGACGTCTTCCGGGCGGCTCATTTCACCCAGGCTACCGGTCACACTGTCCCGTTCCTCGGCAGACATATCCGCTGAGAACGTGCCGCCTTCGACGCACAGCACGGATGCATTCGTCAGGCTGACCAGTGCACCAAAAGAAACAGTCTGAGAAGGGTTAGCGGTAACACAAATCGCCCCGTTCGCCAGGCTGAGTTCATGCGGAGGGATGCCTTTCAGAGGCGAGCCCGTTAATTCGCTTGCGAGCGTGACTAAGCGCGCGCGCATTTTTTTGGCGGTGTCATCAACCGCAGCCGTCAGGTTTCCTGCCAGCTGAGAGCCCCCCGCAACGCCGGCTCGTGGCAGTTGCGTATCGCCCAGTTCAACTTCAATGCAGTGTGAATCCACCCCTAAGATATCAGCGGCGGTTTGCGCCAGAATCGTGTACGTCCCGGTGCCGATGTCAGCTCCCGCGCACTGCACAACAATCTGCCCCTGAAAGGAAAGCAGGATTTTTGCCTCAGCCGGCATGGTATTAACCGGATACGTGCCCGATGCCATGCCCCACCCAATTAATTCACGCCCTTCGCGCATCGAACGGGGCGCCATAATGCGTTTATCCCAACCGAAGGCTTCCGCCCCTTTTTCATAGGCTTCTTTCAGACGACGTGAACTCCAGGGCAACCCCAACTGATAATCGTGATCTGCCCAGTTGCGTAAGCGAAAGGCCAGCGGATCGAGATTTAGCGCATAAGCCATTTCATCCATCGCCACCTCAAGCCCGAATGCACTGGGATTCTCACCCGGTGCGCGCATCCAGCCTGGCGTGACGGTATTGATGGGCCTGACCTGGTGCTGCGCCGAGAGATTTTCAATGGCGTACATGCGCCCCGTCACCTTACTGCAGTTTTCAGCGAAGACATCAATCAGTGACGTTTCACTGAAGCTGCGCAAAATCACCGACTGAATTTTCCCGTCGCGTGTCGCTCCCATCTCCAGCTGCTGTGAGGTGGCAGGACGCCCCCCTAAACCCGTGAAGGTTTGTGGCCGCGTCAGTGACACGCGAACCGGACGATTAAGCGCGCGCGAGGCCACGCAGGCCAGCGCTACGTGCGTATAAGGCACTGGCTTAGAGCCAAAACCTCCACCCACATAGGGCGAGATGACGTGAACATCTTTTGGCGAGATCCCCATCCATTCGGCGATTTCAACCTGCGCCCCTGCCACCCACTGGCTGGGTTCCCAGACGGTTATGCGGCCCTGCTCCCAGTGTGCAATACAGGCATGGGGCTCCATCGGCATGTTATATTCGCGTGGCGTGGTATAACGCTGATTAATCCGCACGTCCGCACGTTCCATGGCGGCCTGAGCCTCACCTAAATCGATGTCCTGCTTTGTAGTCGGCTTAGGCTCCACCCCTTCATCCGTCGCCGAGATCAGAGCAGGCGTCGTCTCATAGTGGATATCGACAAGGGAAGCGGCATAAGTTGCCTGTTCAAATGTCTCTGCTACGACCAGGCCAATGTTCTGACCATTGTGAATAATCACATCGTCCTGAATGGGCGTATAGGTTGTCTGCGCCGCACCGCCATCAGCGATAGCCGTCGGCTTATTGATTCTAAGTGAATTAAGATGCGTATAAACGGCAATCACACCTGTCGCACGTTCCGCTTTGGCCGTATCGATATTTGAGATGCGGCCACTGGCAATTGTCGATTGCAGGACGACGCCATGCAGCACGCGGTCGGGCTTATGCTCTACAGCATAACGGGCTTTTCCCGTGACTTTGACCTTGCCCTCACCGCGGGTTCGCGGTGTGCCAAGACCGGAAGGGCTGGCAGAGGCGCGACGGTGAGGATTGACGCTTTGCTTATCCGCGGACAGCACATCGTTGTCGGACCGCGCCAGGCCGTTGTTATGTTTTGTCATGCCTGCTCCCCCGCAGCCAGCAGCGCGCGGGCAATCACGCGCGGCGTTAACGTTATTTTGTAAGCGTTGTGCGCCAGCGCGCGCGTTTCCTGAGTGATTAATTCTGCGGCCTTATACAGGCTTTGTTCCTCAAACCGTTGTCCGGTTAACGCATGCTCCACATGACGGGCACGCCAGGGCTTGGTTGCGACACCACCTAAGGCGATATGAACGGTCTCTATCCGTCCCTGCGCAAGTGTTAATCCCACGGCCGCACTCGCGCTGGCGAATTCGTAAGAAGTCCGATCGCGTACTTTCAGGTAATGGGACTGTTTTAATGCTAAGGAACGGGGAATCTCGATGGCGACGATAATTTCATCGGGTTGTAAGGCGTGCTCATGCTGCGGCGTCTCGCCGGGCAACAGAAAAAAGTCGTCAACCGGAATGCGCCGCGTATCCTGATGGCTGTTTTGGACAATAATCGTCGCGTCAAAGGCCGTCAGCGCGACGGCCAGATCACCAGGATAGACCGCCACACATTGTTCACTGCCGCCCAGAATAGCGTGACTCGCATTGATGCCGTGCAGCGCTGCACATCCTGAGCCCGGCGTGCGTTTATTGCAGGCGGAAAAGGTGGCCGGATCGCGGTAATAGGCGCAACGGGTACGCTGGCAGAGATTGCCGCCGATGGTTGCCATATTGCGGATTTGAGGCGACGCCGCCTGCCACAGACTGCTATACAGCGCGGGGGCCAGGGCCTCACAATCAGGATGACTGGCCAGTTCACTCATGGTGACCAGCGCCCCAATGGTGATTTTATCGTCGCGGAATTCGAGCGTTGACAGATCCGACAAGCCGGCAATATCGGTGAGGAGTGAGGGAGTCAGTACGCCACATTTCATCAAATCAAGTTGCGTCGTTCCGCCCGCGATAAGCTGATTGTCAGCGTGCTGTTTAGCGCCTGCTGCATCCGTTACTGACCGGGCAACCTGCCAGCGAAATTCGTTCATCGTACGTCCTCCGCCATTTCAGCTGCAGCCTGCTTTATCGCATCAATGATAAAAGGATACGCGCCACAGCGGCAGAGATTACCGCTCATGTATTCACGAATCTCGTCGTCTGAGCCTGTATGACCTTCTTTAATACAGGCGACCGCAGACATAATCTGCCCGGGCGTGCAGTAGCCGCACTGAAAACCGTCATGTTCAATAAAACAGCGCTGTACCGGGTGCAGCTCACCCGATGCCTGTTCCAGACCTTCAATCGTGGTGACGGCTTTTTCTTGCGTCTGAACAGCCAGCGTCAGGCAACTCAGGACACGCTGACCGTTCACCAGCACTGTACAGGCGCCGCACTGGCCCTGATCGCATCCTTTTTTAGTGCCGGTCAGATCAAGATGATCGCGCAGTGCATCTAATAATGTGACGCGAGGATCGACCGTTAACTGCCGGGTCTCACCATTGACCTGCATCGTGAGTGGTATTTTTTCTGACATTATCTGTTTCCCATGGTTGCAGGGCCGGTTACGTGATATGAGGCTTATCGCTAACGGGCGAAATTAAAAACGTGAAGCGCGGATAACCCTGATGTTTACATGCGTATGTCCGTCATTAGGTTTAGCACTTATTTTTTGGGTCGGAGATAAAAACGAGAAGAATGTCTGCTGTGCTTGACGCTGACCGTCCAGACAAGGGTGACGGTCAGCGAAACAGCGAAGATTAATGGGCAGGTAAACGTGGGCCTTTAACGTGCGTGATCAACAAACTGATCATAAAAACGAAAGCGAATAAGACAACGATGGTCGGTGCTGGGGCACTGTCGATAAAAAATGACAAATATACACCGCTGAGCGATACCATTACGGAAATGAGAGCGGCCAGAATCAACGCATGTGAAAAACGACGTGTCAGTAAGACAGCAATCGCGCCGGGCGCAATCAACAAAGAAATGGAAAGAATGATGCCCACCGCTTTTAACGTCGCCACAATCGTCAGAGAAACCATGGCTAACAAGCCATAATGCAGCCAGCGCACCGCCAGGCCACAAGCCCGCGCCTGCTGGACATCGAAACTGAATACCATCAGGTCACGCCATTTCAGGATAACAAGTATTACCACTGTCGCAGCCATCGCCCCTGTCTGAATAATGTCATCACGGCTGATTCCCAGCATATCGCCAAAGAGAATATGGTCGAGATGAATCGCGGGTTTTAACGCAACAAACATAATCAGGCCGGTGGCAAACATGCCCGAAAAAACAATCCCCAGTACCGTATCCTGTTTGATTCTGCTGTTATCTTTAAGATAGCCGCTGGCAATCGCGCAGAAAAAACCCGCGCTGAAAGCGCCTGTGGCAAGTGGTAATGACAGCATCCATGCCAGCACAACACCGGGAAACACGGCATGGCTCATGGCATCCCCCATCAGCGCCCACCCTTTCAGAACCAGAAAGACAGACAACAGCGCACAGGGAATAGCAACGATACAGGCAATTAACAGGGCGTGGTTCATAAAACCAAACTGAAAAGGTTCAAGCCACATCATCATATCTCCTGCATCCGGCGACGCCGATGGTTCGCGAGTAAACCGTGCTTAGGTGCAAACACAAAAGCCAGCAGAAACAGCAACGTCTGGGCCACCACAATGATTCCTCCTGTCGCACCATCGAGATAATAACTTGCCCAGGCACCCGCAAAGCTGGTCAGGCTGCCGATGGCGACAGCAATAGCCAGTAAACGTGGAAAGCGATCGGTCAGCAGCCATGCGGTTGCGCCCGGTGTTACCACCAGACTGATTACTAAAAAAGCCCCAACCGTTTGTAATGCCGCAACGGTTGAAACTGCAAGTAAGGTGAAAAACAGTATTTTGAGCCGTCCCGGCTGTAACCCTACAGCGCGAGCATGGTTCTCATCGAAGAAAGCCACCATTAAATCTTTCCATTTGAAAAATAAAATCGTGGCAGACGTGATCCCGATAACGGCCAACTGAACAATATCTGCGGGGGCGATAGCCAGAATATTGCCCAGTATGATGGTTTGAATATTCACCGACAGGGGATTCAGTGAAACCATAAACAGCCCTAACCCAAAAAACGAAGAAAATACCAGACCAATAATGGCATCTTCTTTTAAACGTGTACGCTGATTCAGCACTAGCATGCTCCCCGCCGCTAATCCCCCCGACAGGAATGCACCAAAGGCAAACGGAAGCCCCAGCATGTACGCGCCTGCCACGCCCGGCACGATAGCGTGCGACAGCGCATCACCGATAAGCGACCAGCCTTTTAGCATCAGGTAGCATGAAAGGAAGGCACACAATCCACCCACCATTGCGGCAATCCACATGGCATTCAACATGTATTGATAACTGAAGGGTTCAAATAATAGCGTCATGGCTGACCTCGTACTGAACGCCTGTCAGGCGATGCGGGTAAAAGAGGCTTATCATCCATGACCTCACGCAGCTCACCCTCAACCATCGCATGGCGAAGTACACCGCTAAATGCCCGTTCGAGATTTGCCTGTGTAAAGGTGGTGCGCGTCGGCCCACTGGCCAGAACGGTACCTTTGACCATCACGGTGTAGTCACAAAATGCCATCACCGAACTGAGGTTGTGCGTTGAGACCAGCAGGGTTTTCCCTTCATCGCGCAGTTCACGCAACAGACTAATGATTTTGGCTTCGGTTTTTACATCGACGCCTGTAAAAGGTTCGTCCAGTAAAATTACCTCTCCCTGCTGAGCAATGGCCCGGGCGAGAAAGACACGTTTTTTCTGACCGCCTGAGAGCTCGCCGATTTGCCGCTCCCGGTATTCGAGCATATCTACCCGTCCGAGCGCAGCCATGACTTTGTCACGATCCTGTTGTCTGGGCCTGCGCATCAGACCCATGTGACCATAACGCCCCATCATGACAACATCCTCAACCCGGACAGGAAAAGACCAGTCGACCTCTTCTGCCTGCGGCACATAAGCCACCAGACTACGGCGTAAGGCCTGTCGCGTTGTCATACCGAGGATACTGACCGTACCTGCACGGACAGGAACAAACCCCATCAGCGCTTTAAAAAGCGTTGATTTCCCCGAGCCATTGACGCCAAGCAATGCGGCAATGGAACCGGCTGGCACGCAAAAACTGGCCTTGTCGAGGGCAATATGGCCATTGCGGTAGATTACCGAGAGGTCAGAAACATCAATTGTCGGCGTCATTGTTTTTTCATCCCATCATTAATGCCTTTCACCAATGTCTGAGTGGTGACCTTAAGTAAGTCCAGATACGTTGGTACGGGTCCACTGGCGGTACTGAGAGAATCGACATACAGAACGCCGCCATAGTGCGCCTGTGTTTCACGTGCTACCTGACGAGCCGGTTTATCCGATACGGTGCTTTCACTGAAAATAACGGGAATGGCATGTTTCTTCATCTGGTCAATAACCTGGCGTACCTGTTGAGGCGTCCCCTGCTGATCGGCATTGACAGGCCAGAGATAACGTTCCTTAAGCCCCAAATCGCGCGCAAGGTAGGAAAATGCCCCCTCGCTGGTCACGAGCCAGCGTTTGTTCTCAGGGATGTCGGCGATTTGTTTTCGGAAAGGCTCAAGCGATGCGATGATTTTCTGCTTATAGGCAGAGGCGTTCTCCGCATAGATCTGGGCATTGGTCGGATCATATTTACTCAGCGCGTCACGAATATTGTCGACATAGATAAGTGCATTATCGGGCGACATCCACGCATGAGGATTGGGTTTGCCATTGTAAGGCCCCTCCCCTATCCCCATGGGCTCGATTCCGGCAGAAACGACAACGTCAGGTACGCCTTTCAGGTGCTGATAAAAGCGCTGGAACCATAGCTCAAGATTCAGGCCGTTAGCCATCACCAGTTGCGCCCCCTGAGCCCGCTTTATGTCTCCGGGCGTCGGCTGATAATCATGAATTTCTGCTCCGGGCTTAGTGATGGATGTTACTTCAGCCGCCTCCCCCGCGACATTTTTTGCCATATCGGCAATAACGGTAAATGTCGTTACAACTTTAAATTTTTCAGCGGCATGGCTGTTTGTTGTCATTGCAACACCGAGCATGACACTCAGCGCGGTTATCCAATACCTTTTAAACCTGTTCATCGTACTGTCCTCAGCTTAATGCGCAAATATAGCTCGTGCTAACTTGTATAGCACAAGCTATAAATCAGGGACAGAAACACTTTGTGAAGTTTTTTAATGAAATGAATGGAAGTTTCATTTTTTCTGACAGGAGGTATGTAATTCGTTATTTTAAAGAGTAAAAAATAGATCCACCCCTCTCCAGCTAATGCAGATTTTCTGCCTAAACAGGTGCACTGAGTTCGTGTAAGCGTACAAACAGCGCTGTACGGTAAGGCGGATTGTATTCTTTGCTAAAATTACGAATGTGGAACACATGCCAAAGGAGGTTATTTTGCTACTTTCACAACAGTATCTGACTAACACTATCATTGGCGAGGCCGCTCTGAACCTAATAGCAATTAATCAGGACGTAAGTGTTGAGTCCCTGGTGGATGAGCTCAGGGTAATGAAAGAATCTGAAGTTGATGAAAAACGACTTCTACAACTGGCCGATGCAACAAAGTGGCTCATGGGATTCAGAAAAATCGGTGCACGGTCATCTGCCGGCACAGGCTGGTCTGCACGCAAGCACCCTTTTTCAGCGTCTTCTGACAATGACTATGATGATATTTTCTTTAAATAGTAATAAGCTTGTTTTTCATCCCTGTTGGTGGGAAACAAGCTTAACCGCACGCCATAATTGTTAAAAAAGTTTAAACGCCAACCTCTATAACCCTCTGTTTTACCTCAATTAGCACTTTTTGCACAAAAACATTCCTTCAAGATCATCAAAATTCTGTACAAGTTTTTAAACTATGTATAACTTTCGCTTAGCGGCGAAGTATATTTTAACCACTTGAGGATATGAGCATGCGTCAGAACGGACATGCACCGGATAATACCAGCGACATTGCCCGTTATTTTAACCAGGCCAGCCAGCCCTCTCAGCAGGAAACATTGGGCGAAATTGTTGTGGAACTCCTGCGCGCTGGTCAAACGCTCTCTCGTAAAGCTATCTGCAGTAAACTTCTCCATCGTCTTGATGGGTGCGCTTCATCAGAACAACAGCAGCATTATCAGGCCCTGATTGGTTTGCTGTTTAGCCGTGAAGGCTGATAAATTTTGCATTAATCGTTAATTCGTTTTTAAAGTAAATTCTGATCGGACAGTACTGCGTTTAGTCACAGGGAGTGTACTGTCCACAGCTGACGCGGGAAGGTTAGCTGTCCCCGTCATCGTGACCGGACTATGGCCACACATTCGTAATCAGAGAAGCCAGTATGTACAGAAGTGAAGAAGAAAAAATAACGGATGTGATGATAGGTGAGGCCGTGCTGACCTTACTCAAGTCCGAAAGTCCGATTTCCAGCAATGCATTAATTGCCCAGCTTGAGGTGATGGCGGGCGAAACGGAAGATGCAACACGACTGCATGCGATTAAAGTTGCCATCATTGAAGTGCAAAAAGGAATGGCTTCTGCAAACAGTCGTCGAAGAGTGGATCTTTCCGAACGTGATAAGCACCGTTTAAACAATGATGGTCCGCCTGAAGGTTCTAAAAAGCACTGAGCTTAATGTTTGTGGCTGGTCATCAGGCAATGATGCGGTGTGATTGCAGACAGGTAAGTTACCTGATTAACCCTGATAAATAATAATACTGTCGGCTGACTTCCTGCTATTCAACTGACAATTTTCTTAGAGAATTGAGACTATGCAACAGAGCACATCAGATTTAGCCATCATCGAATTTTTCCGCAGTGAGGGCGATCACCTCGCCAAAGAAACTGAATTGCTTGGTCGGGTAATCAGAAATATTGTCAGCGATGAAAAACGCGTGACAAATAAAGCTATCATTCTTTACTTAATTGCTGAACTTGAGTGCACTGACGATGCAACTCAGACAGAACTGTTACGCAACACACTGGAGATTGTCGTAGGCCGTACTCCGGACGACGCAGGCATTTAATGTTCATGCCAGGAAATGAAATCATTAGCATTTCCTGGCTCCCCCTACCCTGCAACACCTTGATATAGCCATAAACATTAATGCATTTTACGCGCAAAAAAATGGATGGCGCGCTTGCAAAGAAGTTTAACTCTCTTATCACCGCTGTCCTGACTCATACGAAATAGTGCATCTGTAATTTGATGAAACTGCACGGGCTAGCCCATCTTTAAAAGCTTACTGACTACTTCTCCAATCGACGCACGAATATCGTTGTCTTCATGGTTATTCACATAACCTCCAACTGGTGTATATATATACAGACTAACATTTTTATAATGTTAAAAACAAAGAAGATTACCGAAATATAATGTAAGCGAAGCGGTAGTATTGCGTTATGTTCTTGATTTCATTCCGGGTTATATCTTTTTGAATTAATATATCTGGCAAAATTTCCTTCCCCGAATAAGTTGACAAAATACGACATTAAGTAAATTTATATTTCATGACACGGCAGAATAAGAAGAAAATTTAGTGATGCCTACGTTAGTGCTGAGGGTTAGCTTTCGGGTTATATCAAAGACAGGGCAGCTTAATCGCTGCCCAATGAAATGAGATTTTAAAACTTCCTTGCATTATTTAAGGCGATGAGGATTGCAATTGTTGCCAGGATGATCAGAAAAATACCTAATGCAATCATCGCATTGAATGCATAAGCTTTAAAAAGAATTAACCCGATAATACAGCCCGACAAAAATGAAAAAACGGTAGTCAGGTGCGTGTGTAACTGCTTTTGAGCAAAACGTCTGTCGCAGGGCTCGGCACGAGAAACAAACGATGACACGTACGTTCCGAGTGCAATACCGGCATCTGTAAGCGTCCCTGTGATATGGGTTGATCTGACACGGCCGTTCGAGAGTTGGGTTGACGTCGCATTATGCACTCCCATCAGGAATGCCAGTATCAATAAGACCTCATCATTATAGCTGGGAGAATAGAAAAGTTTTTCAAAAACCGAAGCAAGCGTGAGCGCTATCCCTTCAGCCAGAATGATCAGACAAAAAACCGTTCTGATTTTTCGCCTTTCTCCAGCTATGATAAATAATCTTGCCGCTGTACATCCAATAACAAACGCCGCGATTAACCCGGCAAGGAATGTCAAACTGTCAAAATCTGACGTAAAAACTTCAGTAGAAATTTGAGAGGTGTTTCCGCTCATATGTGACGGGAAAAAACCAAATGCGCCAAGCGCCATCGCATTCAGTATCCCGGCGGTTGTGGCTAATGCCAGAGCAAGATAACGGTCTTCTGTATGTGAACGCAACTTCTTCTTTTTTATCAGCACCCGATTCCCCTACTGTTTTTTACACCATTGATGATTTTACTTTTATACATTTTTATCATAGTAAAGTTTAAAAAACGCAGCGCTAAATACGGACAAGTCTGCATGGGTAAGCGGTTAATTGTATTGATATTTATGTGCTTTATGGGAATAGTGGTTACATGTAAAAAATTCAAAAGACTTTTAAGATTTTTTTACGCATCAGCAAAAATTTTTTTTGTACCCCTTTCTCTGATGTATTTAACACTGCTGCCAATTTATGGCAGGATACGCCCCCTGAATTAATCCATCACAAGCCATATGTAAGATTTTCAAGGTCAGGTCATGAAAAGAAGTCACCGTAAATTTATTATTCCTGTGGTTATTATATTTGTTTGTCTGGCCTGGTGGCTCATCCCACATTATGATGCTGAACACGAGGCTTATTATGTTTCAGTGCTTTGCGCGGTGCCCCAGCAAAATGAACAACAGTTATACAAAGCAATGCGCACTGTCATTGAAGGCAGTAATTCTGACTATGCATTGCAAAAAATCCATTTTATCCCGGGACTGGCTAAACGTGTCATCACTGTCTGGAAAAATCTGACGCCCGACCAGCAGCAACTCGCCGCCAGTAATAACACGCAGTGCCAGCACTTGCTCACCCACAATAAATAACTGCGCAAAGGGTCACTTAATCATGCTGCAACGCAAAAACTACGCTGCGCTGGGCCAAATAACAGCGCCATATGTCCACGCCGTCAGCCATAACGGAACACTGTATGTTTCAGGCCTTACCGCCCACGGCACGACAGCAAGCCAGCGTGACATAGCAGCTCAGGCAGAAGCGATATTCGATCAGCTTGAGGTTATCGCCAGCGCTGAGCAAACGTCGTTAGAGAATTTGATAAAGGTGACCCTGTTCATTACTTCATTCACTGATATTGATGCACTTCGTAAGGTATTGTTTAAACGCTATGGCACCGCTCTCCCAGCCAGTTCACTGGTTCAGGTTAACGCCCTCTTTGCACCTGAATTGTTAATTGAGATTGAGGCGATCATTGCACTTTAAGAAAAGTTCGCCCTGCCCTTTTCATACGTGTAATGTCACCAACGGGTAAGAACATGCTTTTCGCACAGCATGTTCTTAATGTATTTTCCATCACCTATCCTTTTCTGACTTCACATCATTTCAGATAAGTGCAGTACATGTTTGCTCTGCACGTTGACATGGTATTCCTCTTATGACGCCGGCTTTTATACTTTCCCCTCTTGCCTATCTGGTTTTCAGGCATGCTCAACGCGAAAGATGCTGGCTGGCTATTAATATTGCAGCGATCGCGCTTGTATTCATACTTATGAAAGCTTTTTGACATGCCATACAGATATGCCACATTGTCGTTGCGATACGAATAACAAACCGAGTGGCTGACGTTTCGCAGCTCACTTATCAGCCTTTCGCATACCTGTCATAACCAGAATTGCGGTTTATCTGCACAAGGCTTTCTCATTCAGACAAACTGGCTGTACCTGTCAAAAGGAACCTGATTAATTAATTCGTATTTCGCGTGGGCCTTGGTAAAAGGGATTCATTCAGAAACCCATGACATGTGAATTTCAGCCTGAAATCGCCAAAGAGAAGCACTGACTACAGTGAATGTTTGAGTATTCACTGTAGTCAGTTCGCGTGAACAGATGACTGCGTTATTGGCACACTTATTCTAGAAACAGATAAAAAGGACGGCTAACAGCGATGCTGCGGCGATGTTAAGATCGAAGCTAGTGGCAGCTCTAGACCGCTTGATATTAAGGTCATTGAGCCGGCCTGAAAGACAAGCGCGCTGAACATGAATCTCGGACAGCAATACGGGTACCGCAGGCTTGCGATATGCAGCAAGCCGCTAAAATGTCACGGTCATCTTAGCTGGACGCGCATTTTATAGTGCCGTGATTTATTAATTTTAACTTTTACCCGATTTCGCTTTGCGGCCTTCCGGATTATATTAATTCTGAATTTCTTTAATAACGATGCGAGTCAGTTTCAGCGTGGTGAGTTGTAAAACATTGACTCAGGCGCGTAACCGCATTCACAGCTTAGCTTTTAGCGTCCGCCCGGAAAGGTTGATGACCAAATTTCAGCCTGAAATCGCCAAACTCATCTTGCACACTGATTACAGTGAACATGTAGCAGGCGTCCACTGTAATCAGTAATCAACTGCATTTTTACACACAGCCCCTTCAGGCTAAGCGAGAGATTTCATGTCAGTGCCATACTCATCCCAGGCTGCGCATCGCGCCATAAGTAAACGACATATTCCTGACTAACAGCGGTATCAATGCGTGGCAAGTGATTCACTGTAATCTGTAGTGTGAAGCATTGGCAAGCGTTAAAGCCTGAGCAACATGCTCATGGCACCAGAATACTGATTACAGTGAATTCAATATTAAAACCTGAGCTCTCATCGCGTTGTCCTTTTGAACATGATTAGTCGGAGCAGATGTAATGAGCCTTTCTTCGTTTTCAAAAAGTGAGATTCAAGCCAATGAATGTGTCACCTGTATTCAAGTGCCTGAAACGTTTTGCGGCCGATTCAACAGCAATGATACTGACGCAACCCGCAGACTTAAGCGGTTTTTATTGACACACCCCGAATTTGCATCATAAGTCACAGCGCCTTACAGAAAACGGGGTGATATCATTTGTCTCACCTTTCCTCACTCGCTGGCGCCAGTCCTACAGTGTGCGGTCGACTACAGGCTTCACTTTTAAAGGAAGAAGGGATGAGGGCGTTAATCAGTGTGTGAGAGAGATGCGGGCAAAGTCTTGATGGTGCCATGCATCGACAACTTTGGCTTACTCATTACCAAACACTTTCCCGTTAGTACATCATCATTCAGAGTGATTTATCCATCACAGCCACAGTTATCCACTTTTTCTGTGGATAACTAAGGGATATTTTCTGTATATCGTCATTATTGATAATT
Organism: Pantoea sp. SGAir0180; assembly: GCF_043546245.1. NCBI lineage: Bacteria > Pseudomonadati > Pseudomonadota > Gammaproteobacteria > Enterobacterales > Erwiniaceae > Pantoea > Pantoea sp. SGAir0180. Next base: position 251,543 of record NZ_CP028072.1, read on the forward strand.
TTATTGTTTATCAGATTTTCTCGCGGCAAATAAGTTTAGTCATGATATGGTGTCAGCTCATATCAATGAGGTTTACATTGCTGGCAGATTCAGAAAAATTTCAGGGTGAAATCGCCAAAAAAAAGCTATATAATACAAGTAGATATAAGAGAAAATCGCAAATTTATCGCCGTCATGGTGCTACATTAAAGCATTCCATCATTCCTTCAAACTTTCCTTTTAGTACGAACAGTCGAGAGAAAGCCTGTAGAGCTGATAAATGCGGAAGCGGTTGAACAAATATCACCCATAAGATGGGTTTGAGACCTGATTTGTAAGCGTCAGGCTTTCATTACAGTCTCACAGATCGTGCACAATTTCGACCAGCACAGCCAAGACCCGAAACCGAATTTCGGGCGAAATTTTACGGCACTGAGATAAAAAAACTTATTTTTCAATATATTAATATCGACAAGGAAGATTATTAGATGGCGATTTCAGCCTGAAATTGCGAGTGTAAATAGCAGCATAAACAAGGCAGGAAGGGAGGAAAGAAACCAGGCAAAGGCTATTTGCCTGGTCAGGGTTAGACGCTCATCGTGTCATGAATTTTTTCAGGGTTTCTGATATCACTTTATCCAGCTCATCCTGCAGCTCTTTAGACTGGCGATTAAATTCATAACTGAACATCCTTCCTCGCGTTTTTTTACGCGCAAAACGATCTTTATCTGCGAAAGACCACAACGCAATGGCAGTGGTTTTGTCTTTTTCGGGCTCTTTAATCAACGTCTGGCTGCCCTGACGGATTAAGCGAAGAATATTATTCTTTAGCTCATCTTCAGCTAAATTTTCACGCGCTCTGACCACATCGATTTCAGCAGAAATCGCATTAATCAATGCGTCAACTGACTGCCCTGTTTCACTGAGCTTGTCTGAAGCCTGGAGCAGAGCTTTATAATCAGGATAAGTCAGTTCAGATTGATTGGGGAAAAGCGAAATCAGATCGGCAGGCACACTCGCCGCCTGTAATGCACGGGTCACTTTAGCCTGAGACAGACCCTGATTTTCAGCAATTTCCTTTTGTGAAAGTCCGCCTTCTTTAAGCGCAAGCAAACGCATGCCGACTTCACGTAAATTATGTTCGCGCGCCGTCTGTATATCCTGTGCAAGCTTGCGTGCCTCATCGGGCGTGATTGCAGCATCGGTAACCAACACATCAAGACCGGTTTTACAGTGCAACGCTGCGGCCCGTCGCCTTGAACCATCCAGTATCTCGATACGTTCGTCATGCATGATGCCAATGGCAGGAAAAAACTGCTGGAGTTTGATGGTACGAATAATGTCGCGTAATGAATCGGGTGTGAGACCAGACTGGTCGCGACCATTGGTTTCCATATTTACGAAGGTTTTAGCAGCCACTTCGCTGGCAGGTATATGATTAAACCTGAACACGGCGCGTTTCCCCGTCGAAAGCACAAAGGTTTGTGAGGGGAGTTCAGAGGATTTTTCGGTAGTTAACGGCGTCTGGCTGAAGGTTCGACCAATCGTTATTCTTTTTGCACTCATAAAAACCTCAGTTCAGGCGAATAAATTCGATGCGGTCAAAAACCGCTTTTGCAAAATCTTCAGCGGCAGAACGCGCATTTTTTAACGCTTCGCTGCTGCCCACATAGGTGGATGGATTGGCAGATATAACGGTGTCAAATGACTCTCCACAGCGTTCAAAACCATCCAGTCGCGGAAGCGTTGCATCTAACATATCGCCGCCAAAAATTTCTTTAGCAAGACTGTGACACAGCTTATGGTCAGCTTTATTCGAGAGTTTCGACATAAAGCCGATATTTCCCTGAAGGCGACACTCTGCCCCCGATTCTTCAATGATGCCAATCAACTCAGGTAAACGCGTCAGATATTTGAGAGTGGAATGAAAATCCACCTGTGCAGGCGGCACCGGCGTCATCAGAAGATCAGAAGCAGCAATCGCGTTCTTTAAAAAGGCATCCAGATGGGGACCACTGTCGATGAAGATAAAGTCGTAATCTTTTTTGAGTTTTGAGACAACATTGTCATAAAGCACTGAATGAACATTCTGTCCAGAAAGATGCGTGGCACAGAGCTCATCCCAGCTAGATGCAATAAACGCATCATCGATGGAGGCGGGCAGCACATCCACGCCTGGTATGATGGACGATACGATAAACTCATTCACCAGCTCGTCACGACTTACGTTCTGTAGCATGGCCTGCGCGGCCGTAGCCTCAACTAAACCGACTGAGCGTTCATGATTTAAAAACATGGTTGCTGAGGATTGTGGGTCAAGATCGATAACCAGAATGCGCAGGTCTTCATAGAGCAGGTGAGGGTGAGCGCGAAGCGCATGCGCCAGAGAAACTGTCGAAACGGTTTTAGATACGCCGCCTTTTAAATTTCCGACAAACAAAGTAAAGGCTTCAGGATGGCGATCACGGTATTTCGGTACGCCGCGATGGTGATAAATATCAATGATATTCTGTATGGACATGGCGTACTTGACCGAACTTCCCGCAGCGCGCTTATCAAACTGGTAGCCACTTTCTTCCATCTCATTGACAGCATAATCCACACTGGCGCGGGTTAATTTTGGCAGTTTAGCCAGCGCAGCCTTCGCATAAATCTGGTAATAACTGTTTTCCTGTAACTCAAGCTTTTGCGCCTGAATTTGTTCAGTAAGGCTCAATAGCATCCGTTCAGAACGCTGAGCAACTTTCATGACCTGACTGTCATCGTTAGCCATACTTACTCCAGATATGTAGGATTTACGACTTTATACCTAAATCCTGCACATCGGGCAACAATTTATCTTATAAACGCTATCCTGTGTTTAATGCTGAACTTATGATTTATGTGACGCTATACACATAATTTACTGTAATAAGCATCTGCGATGCGTTCAGGAGTGGACTATACAGGTGGATGAACTTAATCCGTCTCGCCCATAAAACTGGACAAAGATACCGTGAGGCTATCTTCGCTCGGTTTATACAGTAAAAGTAGAACGTCAGTACGTACAACGAGAAGCGAACATTCACTGTAATCAGTAAAGCCCGCCGATCACATGAGCGCAAAACAGCGTAGCAGAGGGTCAGCAGCTACCGTGCTTGTGGCGTCACTGCTGGCGAATGTATTTAACTGGCATCTGACCAGCAGGTGCCTTTTAACCTGCATTCGTTCACTGTAATCAGTAAAAGATTCACTGTATTCAGTAGAGGATGAGCACCGATCGTGTGGCCAGAATCAGGATGACAGACAGCCAAAACAGCACAGCAGGTGATTCAGCATCAATATCTGTTACTCAGGCTCAGCGGGGTGTTCTGGACCCATCCTGTGTTCACTGAAGCAAGCTGTGTCTCAATGCTAACTCTCTAAAAATCTGACAGAACGAACATATACATCCGCAATGTTCACTATAATCAGTATCCCTTCCAGCTGCCTGCAGATGAAAAGCCTGACCACAGAGATGCCGCTGTTTGCCACACGACTTGCTTCTGTCGCAACAGATGTGGAAAGGCATCGACTAAAACATTCACTGTAATCAGTAAGCGATGCTGGGCCAGCTTCAAGGCCGTGCCTGGCGATAAAGACGTAGCGATACAGACCGTAACGAGCCTTTAGCGAAAAATAAACAGGGAAAGGGAATGACGTAAACATTCACTGTAATCAGTAGCAGAAACCCATACCAGCGTGGCAGTCTTTGTTGTCGGGTAAAGAAGTCCGGAGAGGCTTCATCAGCCCGGCCCCCTGAATATTCACTGTAATCAGTAACACATGCAGCCTTCAGAAGGAGAAAATACTCATGGCATCAGGCTAGAAAGGCTATAAGAATGATACACTTCCCAGTAACATTCACTGTAATCAGTAAACGCCCTGATCTGAATCAGCCTCTGCCTGACATTCTGGTCCATCCATGACACGTCGATAGCATTCACTGTAATCAGTAAACGTAGCTGCCACCGTCAGTAATCTGGATCTAACTCCTGAACGTTCACTGTAATCAGCAGGAACCTCGCGACGAACAAAAGACAGATTCACTGGAATCAGTAAGTGCATTTTGTCGGCTTAACCCGTCATAACATTCACTGTAATCAGCGTACCACTAACCCTGTCACTTTTTTTCTGTGATTGTTCATTAATGCCAACGTGTTCAACCCTGCGTTGTCTAACCCCAAAAAATACAAATAAAATCAATTAATTAATAACAAGATTCACTATAATCAGTTATATCATTCTTCACAAACGTACACTGTAATCAGTGGAAGACAGGACGCTAGTAAACGCAGCCAGTATTCACTGTAATCAGTAAGACGAGGCAAAAAAGGATAAGCAGAAAATCAATAAAATAATAGTAAGCACACACTTACTTATAAGTTATTGAAAAGATAGTAAAAAAAGACAAGATGACAGGCGTTTCAGCAGCATAACTTCCGGCGCGTTACTGACTATAGTGAATGCCGCTGATTACAGTGAATGATTGTAGGTAAGGAGTGAAAGAAGTATATGAACTGGCGTGCAGTGTCACTTTTTCGTTAAAAGTGACACTGCAACGCAAAACTTACTGATTACAGTAAATGCGCGCGCTATTCTTCAAATTCAATGTCTTCAAGGGTATCAATGCCTTCAAGATTGCCGATACCATCCAGTTTAGGCGTTCTGCTGTGGATAATGAAAAACACAGAGCGTCCGCGTTTGACTTCAGAATAGTCGAGATAGCCAATCTCTTTAAGCTGCTCCATTGCGCGTCGCACAACGTGGTTCTGCGTCGTAATTTTAGATCCTAAATTCAGGCGCATACGCAGGCGTGCCAGTGATATAGGCGCAGGGTTGGTGGGAAGGCTCTCAAGGAACGTATAGAGCGCCTGAGCCGATTCTTTACGTTTCAGACGGGAGATGGCGCGTAGCTGAAGTAAAACCTTGTGATCGAAGTTATAAAGCTCAAAAAGCTTGGGATCAGCTTGTATGCGAACAATATCTTTTTCACGATCATAGTAGGCAGACTGAACAAGGTGCGTGTGATAGGCCTTACCGTTTCCTTCAAAGGACAGCGTATTGGTCGCAATTCGCCGTAGGGATGCATCAAGCCGCTTACGTAAGGCAGCAGAAGAGTTTGCTGAAGGTATCCCACACATTTTAACGAAATCGATAAAGGGCAGCGTGACCGTATCGCCCTGAGTAGGATAACGCGAAAAAGACTGGATGATGCCTGCCCATGTCTTGAAATCATTATCCATATCCAGCCTGGCACCGGTGATGGTAATCTTTTCATACCCTTCCGCTTTCACCAGCGAGAGATTTTTAAGTTCTTTCGTCGCATCGGTGGACGCCATCGCGCCTGAAATCCCGCGCGCGGTGGATTTAAGCGTTGGTACAAACAGTCCCAGTCGCATCAAGGCAACAGGCTGAACAGTGTTATTTTTATTGGGATGAAGCTGAATAACTTCACCGCTGTTTTTGGTCACAGACAGAAAAGGCTCTAGTAACGCTTTGTTTTCACTATCTTTATCTGCCATGGGATAAGATCTTCATTCTGTGGATGAAAAGGATCGTTTTCTGATTACAGTGAACATTAGCACTGATTATAGTGAACTTTCTACAGTGTGTAGTGAATAAAGTACTGATTACAGTGAATAGTTTGCTGATTACAGTGAACACCAACCCCCTCTCAGCCCTTGTGTGGTGCGGCCTGCAGCGATCGGGGATCTCTTTGGTTCTATTATGGATCTCTCTATGATCGTTATATAGGAACTATTCACTGTATAAGTGGATAACTCAGCAATAACAGATCATAGTGATGTTTATCTGAATAGCTTTTTTTTTAAAAACGATAAGGTAACTGCCACCAGCCCCGGACAAACGCACTCACTCGCACCTTCATTTTTCAGAAACAAGTTCATCACTATTATTCATTTTTCATCAGCATTACGACGGCGTATGGTGACAGAATTTCGTCATTAATAAGGATCACGATCATGACTGACTTTGCCATTTCCCGTAATCCAACAACGGGTGAAATTCTTGCAAAATATCCAATGCAAACCGCTTCTGAACTGGAGCAGACGTTAGACTCAAGTGCCAAGGCCAATAAAGCTTGGCGGCAAAGCAGCATGGACATGCGTGTCAACGTACTTCGTCAACTGAGTGAACAACTTCGCCAGCGTGAGCCAGAACTGACGCGAATGATAACCCTGGAAATGGGTAAACCTGTTGCACAGGCTAGAGCAGAGATCCTGAAATGTGCCAGTTTGTGTGACTGGTACGCTGAGTTTGGCCCTGCCATGCTGCAAGACCAACCCTCACAGATTCCCGATGCGTGGCAGTCATTCCGTCCAATCGGGACTATCCTGGCGGTAATGCCCTGGAATTTCCCCTTCTGGCAGGTTCTGCGTGGTGCTGTAGGGATGCTGCTGGCGGGTAACACTTATCTGCTGAAACACGCCCCTAATGTCATGGGAAGCGCAATGCTGATGGCAGAGCTGTTCGATGCTACAGATTTGCCTGGAGGCGGTTTTAACCTGATAAACGTCGATAACGAGGGCGTTTCAACCGCAATCCGGGATGATCGCATCGCAGCGGTCGCAGTAACAGGCAGCGTCCGGGCGGGTGCCGCTATTGCTGCACAGGCGGGTGCGGCGCTGAAAAAAACCGTGCTGGAGTTAGGTGGTTCAGATCCTTTCATCGTGCTGGCTGATGCTGATCTTGATGAAGCCGTTAAATCCGCAGTTACAGGCCGTTTCCAGAACACCGGGCAGGTTTGTATGGCAGCGAAACGCTTTATCGTTGAAGCGCCGATTGTGGAAGCGTTTGAAATGCGTTTTGTTGAAGCCGTTAAGGCGCTTAAAATCGGCGATCCGCTAGATGAACAAACGTACATTGGCCCAATGGCCCGTTACGATCTCCGCGATGAACTGGATGAACAGGTCAAAGCGAGTCTGCGTGAAGGTGCACGTCTGGTGTTAGGTGGCGAAAAAATAGCAGGGCAGGGCAATTATTATGCACCGACGCTCCTGTCTGATGTAACAAGTGACATGACAGCATTCAGGCAAGAGCTTTTTGGGCCTGTCGCCGCTATCGCAGTCGCCCGTGATGCGGATCATGCGCTGGAAATCGCTAATAACAGCGAATTCGGACTCAGTGCAACGGTATGGACGAACAACACCGATCGTGCTGAGCAGATGACGGCAAACCTTGAAGTGGGTGCTGTATTTATCAATGGCAATGGTGCATCAGATCCACGCGTGACTATCGGTGGCGTGAAGAAGAGCGGCTATGGTCGTGAGTTATCGCACTTTGGCGTCCATGAGTTCTGTAATATTCAGACAGTCTGGAAAAACCGGCGCTAACCAGTATTTTATTATCCCCTGAGTCTACACCGGCGCAGCAGTGCGCCGGCTTACTGTCTTTTCCCATCGGATAACAACATTGATTTCTGCCTGACACAAAACAGGATCCTTTGCAGAAAAAGATCCGTTACGATTCTGCGTCATCGAACCAGCCGGGCAGGGGATCGGAAAGCGTCACCCAGTATCCCGGCCCCGCCGCCATTTCCTGAGGGGTTAACAAGGCGTGATCAAGCGCAGCACGCACTGCCGTTTCATCCATATCGATGCCGATAAAAACCAGTTCCTGTCGTGCATCGCCTGTCCCGTCTATCCAGTTGTCGGCAATAAACGCGAGGGATTCACTGTCCTGTGGCCATTTATCACGCGGGATACTGGCCCACCAGCTGCCTGCATAGCCATGCCGGGCTATCGCACCCGCCTGAGACCACGACGCTGCATATTCAGGACGGCTGGCCAGCCAGAAATAACCTTTCGAACGAATCACCCCCTCAAGCTGATGATTAACCGCATGCCAGAATCGTTCAGGATGAAACGGACGCCTTGCGCGATAGACAAAGCTACGAATACCGTACTCTTCTGTTTCTGGCTGATGCTCGCCGCGAAGTTCTTTTAGCCAGCCTGGTGCCTGAGCCGCCTGGTCAAAGTCAAACAGGCCGGTATCCAGTACCTGATCGAGCGGAACATTACCAAAATGGCTGGTGATAATGCGCGCCCGTGGATTCAACCTGTGCAGCATCGCTTTGAGCGTGCGTTGATCCTCATGGCTGATAAGATCGGTTTTGTTCACAATCAAAACATCGCAAAATTCAATCTGATCGATCAGCAAATCCACAACCGAGCGCTCATCCTCTTCGCCCAGTGATTCGCCACGCGCCTGTAAGGAGTCCAGTGAACGGTAGTCACGAAGAAAGTTATAACCATCCACAACAGTGATCATGGTATCCAGCCTTGCCACCGTCGACAGGCTTTCACCTTCTTCATCGGCAAAGTTAAACGTTTCGGCAACGGGCAGCGGTTCGGAAATGCCGGTTGATTCAATGACCAGATGGTCGAAACGACCTTCCGACGCCAGCCGTTTCACCTCCAGCAAAAGATCCTCACGTAGTGTGCAACAGATGCAGCCGTTGCTCATTTCCACCAGCTTTTCATCCGTACGAGACAGTGCCGCACCGCCATTACGTACTAAGGCTGCATCAATGTTGACTTCCGACATGTCATTGACAATCACGGCGATGCGCCTGCCTTCACGGTTATTGAGGATATGGTTGAGAAGGGTGGTTTTGCCTGCCCCGAGAAAGCCGGACAGCACGGAAACGGGCAAACGTTTGTCTGTGGGCGATGAAAGAGAGTGGCCTGACATGAAGTGATCCTTAAATGGCGAATATATTATGTTATAACATAACAAAAAAGCGGCCATTTTCAATATGCTTTGTTGGATTCAGGGTTTCCATTTCTTTGCTGTTAAGACTGAAAGCGAGCAGGCTGATGCGACTGGCTGAGCGTTAAACGGGTTCATATTTTAATCGTTATGTTATAACATAATTAATCCTGGGAAACATTATGTGGTAAACAGACATATCATGACACAATTCAAATACTGGTTTTTCGGTACGCTTACTGGCCTGCTGTTTGCGTCATTAAGTGCTTACGCCGATCGCAATCAGCCCGTTCGCATTGCCGCACCTTTCGAGATTAAAGGTCCCGATCCCGCCCTTTCAGGCGACATTCTGCTTCGTATGGATGTGGTCGAAACGCTGGTGGAAACGGATGAGAAAGGCAAGGCGGTACCCGCGTTAGCCGAAAGCTGGGACATTTCGCCTGATGGGCTGCAATGGCATTTTACGCTACGGAGCAACGCCCATTTTCATGATGGATCGCCTGTTACTGCTGAGAGCGTCGTAAAATCGCTGAATACCGCCCGCAGTAAGCCAGGTTTACTCGACAAAGCACCCATTACGTCGGTCAGCGGAGAAGATCGGCGTGTGACGGTCACGCTGAGCGAGCCTTTCACGCCGCTGCTGGCAGTGCTGGCTGAAAGCCGTTCGCAAATCCTCGCGCTGAGTTCTTGGGACGATACCAATACCATTACGCGCGTCATCGGCAGTGGTCCTTTCCAGCTCGTCAGTTTTCAGCCACCTCAGTCACTGAGTGTAAAACGGTTTGAAGGATACTGGGGAGAGAAACCCAGCATTGAACGTGCCCGTTATTTGTCCGCGGGTCGGGCCGAAACGCGCGCATTACTTGCAGAAAGTGGTGATGCGGATTACGTCTTTAATCTGGACGCCGCCAGCCGTCAGCGCTTGTCACACAAAAGTTCACTACAGGTGCTTACCGTTTCCGTACCCCGTACGGTGATGCTGAAGCTGAACGTCGCTCATCCGTTCCTGAAGGAACAAACCACGCGCGAAGCGCTCAGCCTGGCGATCAATCGGAATGCGCTGTCTGCGGCCATATTACGCTATCCCGGTGCGGCAACACAGATGTTCCCGCCCTCTATGGCCGGGTGGCACAACGCGTCTTTACAGCCTCTGGATTATGCTCCTCAGCGTGCCGCCGCCTTACTGGCACAGTCCGGATGGATGTCCGGCCGGGACGGCATGTTAACCCGCGCTGGCCAGCGCTTTACCCTCACGCTGCTGACATATCCCGATCGCCCCGAGCTGCCCTTAATCGCCATGGTCATTCAGCAACAACTGCGAGAGGTCGGAATCGAGGTCATCATCAATTCAACCAATTCCAGTGAGATACCCGCGCGTCATCATGATGGCAGCCTGCAAATGGCGCTCTATGCCCGTAATTTCGCCCTGACGCCGGATCCTGGCGGCACGCTACTTCAGGATTACGGTTCGCAGGGAGGTGACTGGGGCGCAATGAACTGGCACGACAACGCGTTTGATAAGGCGCTCAGCACGCTTTCACGTAGCAACGATCCTGATCAACGACAGCCGGCAAGAGCGGTCATCACCGCCGCATTACAGCGTGATTTACCGGTTATTCCGGTTGCCTGGTACCAGCAGTCAGCAGCAGTAAACGCGAAGCTCGCCGCCATAAAACTGGATCCCTTTGAACGCCATTTTGGCCTGCGTGAAATGAAATGGACGGAATAATGCTTAAACAACTCGTCTGGCGCCTGGGTCAGGCTGCCTTTGTGATTTTTGCCGTCGGTATTTTAACGTTCGTTTTAGTACAGGCGTTACCGGGCGATATGGCATGGCGCATTGCGTCGGGACGATATGGTTATGACCGGGTCGACCTGGCGGCGGTTACCCGCGTGCAGCAACAGCTGACGGACTTTTCCGCTCAGGGAAATGCACTATGGCACTGGATGTGGGATCTGCTGCGCTTCGATTTCGGGCGATCTCTCGTCTCAGGCGAGCCGGTCAGCAGTGAGCTGGGCTGGCAGTTAACACAAACCCTTGCTCTGGCCGGTGTAGCACTGCTGATGATGTTGATTCTCATTATTCCTGCGGGGGTCTGGGCAGGATGTCGGCCGGGCGGTGTTATTGATCGGCTCATTAACGTGCTGGCACCCACGTTTAAATCGATTCCACATTTTGCCCTGGGTTTACTTCTGATTATGTTGTTTTCGCTGCGCCTGAACTGGCTACCCAGTGCGGGGCATGGGGAAGGGCAACATGTCATCCTGCCGGCGCTGACGCTGGCATTAACGCTGAGCGCGGTAGGGGCGCGTGTTGTCCGTGAGGCAACCTGTCAGGCTGTGAAAGCAGGCTGGTATCGCTGGGGAGCGCAAAAGGGCCTTTCCGCGCCGTACCTGTTTTTGCGACATGGTTTGCGCAATCTCAGTGTCCCTGTCGTCACCTGGATAGGCATGCAGTTCGTCTGGTTAGTGGAAGGTGTGGTGGTGATCGAAACTCTTTTTGCCTGGCCAGGTGTCGGACACGCGCTGGTACATGCGATTTTTGCCCGGGATGTTCCGGTGATTCAGGCCAGTGCGGTGGTACTGGGATTGACCTTTGTCACCTTAAATATGGTTGTCGATGGCGTGTGTTATGTCCTGGATCCCCGAGGTAAACGCGTATGACGTACCGCCAAAAAACGGGGCTGCTGATAATTTTAACCTTGCTGGCCTTTGCATGGCTGATGCCGTTGTTGAATCAGAACGATCCCCTGCAGCAGGATTTGTTACAGATGTTAACGCCGCCATCGGGTAACGCGTGGCTGGGTTATGACCATTTAGGGCGTTCGATGCTGGCGCGCCTGAGTGCGGCGCTGAGATTGTCGCTGGGGCTGGCGGCCCTGTGTGTGATTACAGCAATGCTCATGGGGCTGCTGGCGGGAATAGCCAGCGCCTGGTACGGCGGATGGGTCGATCGACTTTTCGGTATGCTGGCCGACATGTGTCTGGCGCTGCCGGGCCTGCTGTTAGTCCTGCTGCTCGCCGCAATCGCACCTGACGCGCCGCTCATGTTATGGCTGGGACTTTCACTGGTACTGTGGGTGGAATTTTTCCGTGTGACGCGCGCCACGCTGCGGCCTGTGGTCATGTCGCCAGCCGTTCAGTCATCTTCACTGCTTGGCTTCTCCATTGTTTATCTCTTTCGCCGACATCTTTGGCCGGCCCTGTCTCCGTTATTGCTGACACTGACCGTCTATGCATTCAGCAATGCCATTATGGCCGTATCGGCGCTGGGATTTATCAGTGTTGGCGTTCGTCCACCCACACCTGAGCTGGGCCTGATGATGACGGAGCTGTTCCCCTATACCTGGGAAGCGCCCTGGCTATTACTGCAGCCTGTGGTTGTGCTGTTTATCCTGCTGGTGGGGCTGAATTTGTTGGTCAACAAGGAGCGCAAATGGCAAGTATCGTAATCAAACAGGTCGCCGTCTTCGCGGATACCTGCATTGTTGAGCCTGTAAGTCTGAGCATCCATCCCGGCAGGCCCGTCACCTTCATTGGTGAGACAGGATCGGGAAAAAGTTTGTTTGCGCAGGCGATTTTCGGCACCTTACCCGACGGACTGAGGGCTGAAGGAACAGTAGTCATTGACGGGCAGCAATATAATCTGCAAACCGATCTGACAGCACTCCGTGCGCTGTGGGGACACCGTATTGCCGCGTTACCTCAGGAGCCCTTGCTGGCGCTTGATCCGACGATGCGTGTGAAAGGCCAGACAGAAGAGGGTTATCGGTACATACAGGGGTACACGCGTCAGGGCGCACAGCAGGCGGCAGGTTTGGCGCTGGACTCGCTGGGGCTGGCCCACGCGGCAGAGCGTTTCCCCTGGCAGCTTTCCGGTGGAATGGCCCAACGGGTGTGCTTTGCCGCTGCGCGGGCGGGCGGTGCCACTCTGCTTATCGCGGATGAACCGACGAAAGGACTGGATGTGGCGCGACGGGACGAAATTGGTGACATGCTCAACCTGGCCGTAGCCCGCGGCGAAGCCTTGCTGACCATCACCCATGATATCGCGCTGGCCAGGCAGTTAGGCGGTGACATTGTCGTGATGCATAAGGGAAAGGTGATTGAGCAGGGCAATGCCACGCAAGTCCTGAATGCGCCGCAGAAGGCTTATACGAAACAGTTGCTGGCCGCCGAACCCCATGCCTGGCCACCAGCCACGTTGTTGCCCTGTGATGACACCCTCGTATTACGGGCCGAAGGGCTTACTCTGAAACGCGCCGGGAAAACGTTGTTCCGCAATGTAAATTTATGCTTTCGCGCCGGTGAAATCGTTGGGCTTTATGGTGAGAGCGGCAGTGGCAAAAGCAGCCTGGGAGATACGCTATCGGGCTTGATTAAGCCCGATAAGGGAACGATAACCCGACCGGGCAGGTTTCATCCGTTGCGTTATCAAAAACTGTACCAGGATCCTTCTGCGGTTTTTCCACCGGATATCACTATGGCCCAGATCATCGACGATCTGCTGCAGCGCCACACAATTCCGGTGAGGCGACGTGATGAGCGGATGCGCCAATTGGGGCTCGGACAGGCGTTGTTACACCGTCCGGCTTCAGGATTGTCAGGCGGTGAGCTTCAGCGGTTTTCGCTGCTTCGGGCGATGTTGCTGAATCCCGTGTTCCTGTTTGCCGATGAACCCACGTCGCGTCTCGATCCTGTGGTTCAGCAACAGACGCTGGCCTTACTGACTGATCTGGCCATGCAGCAACGCTGCGCCATTCTGCTGGTCAGTCATGATCTCACGCTACTTGAGAGGAGTGCACATCGGGTCATTTCCCTTGATGCGATTAGCCTGCCTGATGACTGAGGCAGAGCACCCTCAGATGTGCTCCATGACCAGCACGGCCAGCGTATCCGGCTCCAGCGCACGAAAAATATGTTCAGTGTCGCCGGGATAGCTGATGTAGTCGCCCGGTGCCAGTTCGACGGGCGAGTCTGTGGGCCCGACCAGCGCGCGTCCCTGAGTCAAGATGAGATGCTCAATGGTGTTCGGCGAATGCGGTTGCGAGCGGCGCTCGCTGCCGGGCTGGATGTTTAGCAGATAGATATCCCGGCGCGCGCCGGGCGGACAGGTTGCCAGCAGGACGGCTTTATAATCCGCCTGCTCGGCGGCAACGGCAGGGCCTTCACCGCGACGAATAACCTGCAGGCGGTTCGCTTCCGGCTCCATCAGGCGGGCAAACGGAATATTCAGGGCAACGCAAAGTGACCACAACGTCTCAATGCCAGGATTACCGTTCCCCGCCTCAAGTTGAGAGAGGGTCGATTTTGCTATGCCGGCCCGACGCGCGACTTCTGCAAGTGTCAGTCCTGCCCGCTGGCGCTCTCTGACTAAACTGCTGGCGATAATATCAATGGGTGTACTCATCCTGCATCCTGTTCGTTATGGCGAACATATCGTTCATCTTGTAATGCTGCTGCGGTCCGTTCATTATAATGGGTATATCGTTCGTTATGGGATCTAATCGTGATGCTGGATAAAAAAGAGACGCTGGACAAGGGCGTGATAAAAGCCATTTTCCTTGTCTGTCTTGCCGATGGCATTGTTGGCCTGTCATATGGTTCGCTCGCTCTTGCAGAGGGTTTTCCGTTTTGGGTGCCGCTGGCGTTATCGACGTTGGTGCTGGCGGGGGCGTCTGAATTCCTGTTTATCGGTATCGTGGCGGGCGGTGGCAGTCCTCTCACGGCGGCAGCGGCGGGGCTGTTGGTCAATGCGCGTCATCTTCCTTTTGGTATCACTGTCAAGGATTTGGTCGGTCAGGGCAGACGGGGTCTGCTAGGATGCCACATCATGAATGACGAAAGTGTCGTGTTTGGCATTTCCCAGCCTACGCTGGCGCAACGTCGCCAGGCATTCTGGATATGCGGCATCAGTATTGGCGTGATCTGGCCTGTGACCGTAATGGCTGGCGCGGCGATAGGGCAGTTTATTCCGAATGTGTCTGCTATCGGCCTGGATGCGGTCTTTCCCGCGATCCTGATTGCGCTGATCTTTCCTGCCTTACGCAAAGCGCGCACCCGCATTCCTGCTATGACTGGTGCGTTTTTGTCGCTGGTGGTCACGCCTTTCGTACCTGCCGGTATGCCCGTATTGTTTTCCTTGCTGGGCCTCTTTACATGGAGATCGCGCAAATGAATCACGCCATGATTATTGCAGGTATTGCGTTGCTGGCTGCTGGCACCTACGCCATCCGTTTCGCGGGTGTTAAACTCGGCAATCGTCTGCCCGTCAGTGAACGAACCCAAAACATGTTATCCGATGCTGCCACTATACTGCTGCTTGCGGTTGCGGCAACCACCACGCTGTTTGAAGGCCAGCATTTTGCAGGGATGGCCAGAGTGCTGGGCGTCGGGTTTGCCCTGTTCCTTGCCTGGCGTAGAGCTCCGCTGATTTTCATTATTCTGGGCGCGGCCTGCATGACGGCGTTGTTGCGCTATATGGGTGTACCCTGAATGCGCTATTTATCTTGCCGGACCCGGCGATAAATTGCGTGTCAGCCTTGACGAACAGCGTCGCTTAAAATACAACTAGAACCCGTCAGGGGAGTCTCGCCAGAGAGACTGAGAGGCTAATAGCGCCATGCGCGGCTTAGCGACCCTTAGAACCTGACCCAGTTGATACTGGCGTAGGAAGACGGGCATCTGCGCATCGCGTAGATGCTTGCCGCAGAGCCTGTTTCTGTCAGGCTTGTGCTTTTTCCCTTCTTGTATCGCGGGTCTCTGAGAGCTAACAGAGAGGCCAATGTGACTATCCTTATTCCGTTTTTACCCCATCAGGATGGCGGACAATGAGCCGCTGGTCAGTGCTGGGCAGCGGTGTATCCGGACTCTGTATCGCGACGTTACTGGCCGAACACGGCGAGAAGGTTGAAGTCATTACACGACCGAATTGTCAGGCGGCGTCCCACTGGGCTGGCGGCATGCTGGCACCCTGGTGTGAGGCAGAAAGTGCGCCTCAGCAGGTCGTTGAATGGGGACAGCACGCTGCAGCGTGGTGGGCAGCCCGCGTAAGTGGCGTTGAACAGCAGGGCACACTCGTACTCACGCCACCGCGTGACAGCGCCGAACTTACCCGGTTTGCCAGCATGACCCTAGCGCATCAGTGGGTTGCGCCAGGTGACATCGAACCCGCGCTGGAAAACCGCTTCGCCCGGGGATTATTTTTCCCGGCTGAAGCGCATCTCGATCCGCGTCAGGCAATGCAACAGTTACGTGCACGTCTGGTCAGCGCGGGCGTCAGTATTCACGCTGGCAAGCCCAGCGGACGCATTATTGATTGCCGCGGTATTCATGCGCGTGAGGCACAGCCAGCCTTGCGTGCGGTGCGGGGCGAAATGCTAATACTGCAAACGGATGAGATCACGTTTTCCCGACCTTTACGCCTGCTGCATCCCCGTTTTCCTTGCTATCTGGTTCCCCGGGCGCAGGGGCACTTTATGCTCGGGGCCACCATGGTTGAGAGTCAGGATACCAGCCCCATCAGCGCGCGCGCCATGATGGAGCTGCTGAGCGCTGCTTACAGCATTCATCCTGCGCTTGCCGAAGCGCGCATTATCGAAAGCGGGACGGGGTTACGTCCTGCTTATCACGACAACCTCCCCGACGTGCGTTATGAAAACGGTGTCTTTTCCATTAACGGTATGTATCGCCATGGCTTTTTGCTGGCACCGGTTATGGCCGAAAAGCTCATGCATCAACTTGCAACAGAGAGACTACTATGCGAATCGAACTAAATGGTCGTGCTATCGAGACGAAAGCCGGGACGCTTGCGGAGTTGTTAGAAGAGCAGGGTATTGACGCTGGCTGTGTGGCCAGTGCCCTCGATGGAACCTTTGTTCCCAGAGAGCGCTATGCCTCGCAGTTGCTTGAGGCCAACTGCCGTCTGGAAGTGCTGTCGCCAATGCAGGGAGGTTGATCATGTTTTACGACTACAAGGGCGACTCCCGTTTTTTACTGGGTACGGCCGGTTATCCCTCACCGGATATTCTTCAGCAGGCTGTTGTGGCCTCCGGTGCGGATATCATCACGGTCAGTCTGCGTCGGGAAGGGAATCAGGGTGGGGCCTTTCGCGATTTACTGAAAACGCTGAATAAGCGCGTGTTACCCAATACAGCGGGTTGCCATACCGTCAGGGAAGCCGTCACGACGGCGCATATGGCGCGCGAACTGTTTGCCACGCCATGGATCAAACTGGAAGTGATCGGGCACGCGGATACCCTGCAACCGGATCCTTTCGCCCTGGTGGAGGCCGCCCGTATTTTATGTGCCGAAGGTTTTCATGTTTTTCCTTACACCACAGAAGATCTGATTGTGGGCGAAAAACTGCTGGAAGCGGGCTGTCAGGTGCTGATGCCCTGGGGCGCGCCCATTGGCTCGGGGCAGGGGCTACGCAATATTGACGGTTTACGCACCATGCGTGCCTGGTTTAAAGACGTTCCGCTGATCATTGACGCGGGTATCGGTGCTCCCAGCCAGGCGGCGCAGGCGATGGAGCTGGGCTTTGATGCCGTGTTGCTGAATACCGCCGTCGCGAAATCCCACGATCCGGTACGCATGGCGGGAGCGTTTGCCAGTGCCATTCAGTCAGGACATCAGGCGCGGTTGGCCGGCATGATGGAACGTCGGGATATGGCGGTCGCCTCCACGCCCGTTTTTGGTCTGGCGCAGTTCAGTTAAGGAGCGAAAATGTCGCGATATCAAAGACAGACTATGTTGCCCGAAGTCGGGGATGAGGGGCAGCAGGCGCTGGCTGCAGCCCGCGTTCTGGTCGTGGGCGCGGGTGGACTCGCGTCAACCCTGTTGCCCCTGCTCGCAGGTGCCGGCGTGGGCTATATTCGGCTGTATGATCATGATGTCGTGACGCTGCATAATTTGCATCGCCAGACGTTGTTTACCGTTGCCGACATTGGCGAGCCCAAGGTTTTCTGCGCGCAGCGTGCGCTGGCGCAACGCAATCCTGACATACTCATCGAGCCGCATGTTGATGCCCTTCGTGCCAGCATTATCGATACGGCAATGACAGGGATTGATTTGGTCATTGACGCCGCAGACAATTTTGCAGTGACCTATCTGCTCTCCGACAACTGCTATGCCCGACGAATTCCCCTGGTGAGTGCCTCAGTGCTGGGAAGACAAGGCTATGTTGGCGGATTCTGCGGCGGAGCGCCCAGCTATCGCGCGCTGTTTCCCCGTTTACCCAAAGCATCAGGCAACTGCAACACTGCGGGGGTTTTAGGCCCGGCGGTCGCCACCTTAGGCGCCATGCAGGCTCAGATGTCGCTCAGCATACTGCTAACGCTGTCGCCGTCACCGTTAGGGGGCATGATCAACTGTGATTTTGTGTCATGGCAACTGCGTCAGTTCCGCTTTGACGCGGCACCGGAACCGGAAAAACCCGGGATTCCGTTTATTGATCCTGCCTTGTTGACGCCAGACGACTGCGTGGTGGAGCTACGTGGGATGGATGAAGCCCCCGTGAGCGTCAGCACGAATGCTGAGAGGCTACTGCCACAGGATATTGCCTGCTGGCAGCCGCCCGCGGATAAGCGCATTGTTCTGGTCTGCGCCAGCGGCATGCGTGCCGCTCAGGCCGCGCAGGCACTGGAAGCGCGTGGCTGTGAGCGGCTGGCCATCATCGCCGACCGCTAAATCTGACGGAAAAGCAGGCTTATCAGGCCCGGTCTGAACGACGGGCCTGATAGATATCGGGTCGGGTAATCGTCCAGGCGTAATCGGGCCGGTTGACGGGCTCGTAACCGAACTTTTTATATAGCCATGGCGCGGTTGAGGTGAACAGTAGCATCCTGCGAAGTTTATCCACGATGGGATGGGACTGACAGCAGGTAATCAGCCAACCTCCCAGACCTGCGCCCTGATACTCTTCCAGCACGTAGACATCACATAAATAGGCAAAGGTGGCGTAATCAGTAACAAAGCGTGCAAATCCGATCTGCTGTTGATGATGAAAAAGGCCAAAATTTAAGCTGTTCTCTACCGACAGGGCCACGGTTTCTCCATCAATACCGGCTGCCCATGTTGAGCGGGTGAGATAGCGATGAATCGCCTCAATATCCATCCTTGCGCGATCTGTCGTGATCAGATAATCGTCTTTATACCATTGCTGAACGGCTACCATCTGTTTCCCCCTGCCTTCCGATATGAATGAAAGTTATGATGACCGCGTTGAACGCACGATCAGGATACCAGGTTGTGTACGGCAATCACTATCAGCAAAAGGCCCCCTGCCATGTTTACATAGCGTTTCAGAACAACGGGATTCACGCTTTGCGCTGAAAAAACCAGTAGCTGGCTGATAAGCGTGAGCCAGAGACACATCACTACAATGTGCACGGTGGCCAGGCTCAGGAAGGCAGCCAAATCGGTTCTGTCGCCTGTAAACTGGGAAACCACCGTCAGATAAAACAGGATAGCTTTAGGGTTAATGACGTTGGCCAGCCAGGCGCCTTTTATCGTCACCGCGCTGTCCATAGCGTTCAGCGTAAAGGTTTTTGTCTTTATCCCGGTGATAAACAGCAGTCCGCCAAGCCACAGTAAATAAACGCCCCCCACGATTTTTAACCAGGTGAACAGTGTGGATGACGCCACCAGCGCCGTCGACAGCCCCAGTCCAATCAGCAGCGCGTGCGTGTAAATACCCAGCGCAGTGCCGAACAGTGTTTTAAACAAGCCTCTGTAGCCTGATGTAAGTGCACTGTTCATCGCCAGAGTGAAACTCGCCCCAGGTGACAGCGCAATCGGCAACAGTGCAGGCAGAAAGCCAGCGAGATTAATATCCAACGGCTCTCCGTTTACAAGGCTTTTTCGCTGCGTGTACAGAACCGGTCATACACTATGACGGATTGTAAAAAGCACACAGCTTGTTACCGGTGGGATCTCTGAGATAAGCGACACAGCGACCATCGGTTTCTCTGATATGCGGTGGGGATTCAGCCGAGGTTCCGCCGTTTTCGAGACCCTGCTGATGCCAGCGGAAGACGGCGTCAGATGAGGGCATCGCAAAGCCGATGGTTCCGCCATTGGCAAAGGTGGCGGGTTGACCATTAATGGGCTTAGTGACAATAAAACGCTGGTTATTTTTCGAATAAAAAGGGCGGCCTATGGCATCAATTCCCTGCTCTTCACACGCTATTACGGCAAAAATGGCGTCATAGAATTTTTTAGCCTGTTCAATATCGTCTGTACCAACAACCATATGACTAAACATGATTAACTCCTTTTAACATCGGTAAGCATATACTTAACATACCCGCAATGTGTGCGGAAGAGCTGATGAATGAGCTACCTGTTTTACAGGTTATCAGACGATGCGACAGGGCGATGACTTCCCGTGGTTACGATGCATTGATGCAGCACTATTCATAGGATGCCTGCCTGATGATAAAGCCGGGAATGACGGTAACGCGCAAAGCCGCCATGCGTCGTGCTTTTAAGGCCATTGTTCAGGATAAGCGTGTGGTTGAGCAGGGCAGAATGGCGGTCATTGAGGGGGGAAACGGCGCTGGTGATCATGGAAACCGTGCTGCGTGATCCCTGTCAGCAGGAAAACCATGTTGAAACGACCCGGCGCGCCACCTATGTGTTTCGCCGGGACCGTGATGGTCAATGGCGCTGCACCGTTGATTCGGCCTGCTGCCGCGGAATGAAACCGCCCGTTCGGATGTAATACGAACGGGCGGTTAGTCAGATGACTTCCACCAGCTGGAAGGTTTCAAAGATCAGCTCCATTTCGGGACTGAATCCGCCGTTGCGCTGGAAGAAGCGTTGATGTTCACGCTGCCAGTACTCAAGACTCAGGTCGCCTTCTCCTTCCATCATGGCCATTTCCGGCGTGACGCGATCAAAGCGCGTCAGAAAAAGCCCGGTCGTTCTGACGACGCACAGCGGTTTTTTCTCGCCATCTAAAATAATGTTGTAACCGCCAGGCAGCGGCCTGACGTCGTCATCGTACCAGCCCTGCAGCGAGCTGCAGGTGGCGATTTTCTTCCCGGTCAGGACCAGGGTCGCCAGTTCATTCGCCAGCTCAGGTGAATCGCCAAATGACCACGACAGTGCGCCAGGATATTTAGCCTTTATTTGTTCCACATTCATTGTCATGGGAATATTACGTCCGTTTATGGGTTATCCACTCAGTTTGTGTGCATCGCAGGGGAATATCAGGCCAGAAGGCGTTCTGCCCACTGTTCAACCGAATCGCCGCTGCCGATATCGGGCTGGACCAGACCATTAATCATGAAGGTTGGCGAAACATGAATACCGTTCTGACGGGCATACTTACAGTGCCATTTCACCAGATTTTGTAAGTCAGGGCGATCGAAAGCCGCATAAGCATCAACGCCGCTGTAATCCCTGAGCCGTGCCAGGAGTTGGTTCGGCGTGGTGTCCATGTTAGGACCACGGCAGTGGTCAGTGAACTCAAACGCTTCGCGGTGATCGGCCACCGCCTGGAGGACGGCTTTAGCCGCCGCTTTACCTTGTACTGAGGCGGCAAGAATATAGCGCACAATAACCCCGGAATACATATGCCAGGGCTGGGACTGAAGATGGACTTTAAGCGTCATCTTATTTTCTCCGACCAGGCTAAGGAGCGCATCCAGCTTATTGAAAGCCCGAACGGAGAAAGGGCAGGTGGGCTCGATAAAAACTTCAAAAAGATGAGGCCCATGACCCCAGGTAAGCGGTTCTGCCCGTAGTGTTTCAGTGTTCATAGCGGCTCCTGTTGTAAAGCATAAAAGTTGGCTTCAATGACTGTGACAAACTTAGCCAGGTTCTGCCAGCGCAGACCTTATTTTTAACCGATAAGGATTAATCTCATTTCTCCCACATCAAACCAAACCAAACTAGAATTAGCTATCCGGCGGTTTCGCTTTAAAGGCCAGCACTATCAGATTTCATCAATGTTAAATCATGATATTAAACATTATTTTTAACGTTAAGGCACAAAGCGGCAAACTGAAGCGAAATAAAAGCCGCTAAGGTAACGCGCTTTATTCCCTGATATTGGGGTTCAGTCGCGTCATTTATGCCTGGTTCAGGTCTGAGGAACACTGCATGTCGCATTTTCGTCCGGTAGCGCTGGAACACGCAAGCCGTCTGCTTAATCACGGTCCCACGGTGTTAATTACCAGTCGCGACAGTCAGTCAAAGCGCCGCAACATCATGGCCGCAGCCTGGTCGGTACCCGTTGAGTTCACACCAGCAAGAATGGCTATCGTTGTGGATAAATCCACATTGTCACGTGAGATCATTGAAGCCAGCGGGGCATTTGGCATTTGTGTACCGGCGGCGGGTTTTGTGGATATGGCTTATGCGGTGGGCAGCACGTCCGGGCGCGATCAGGACAAGTTTGCCGACTTCGCTATTCAGGCACACGAAAGTCCGCACTATGGCGTGCCGTTGCTGGAAGAGAGCTGTGTCGCGTGGATGGAGTGCCGTCTGCTGCCTGAAACGGAAGCGCAACAGGCCTATGACACGCTGTTTGGTGAGGTGATCACTGCGGCGGCTGACAGCCGGGTATTTTATGACGGCCGCTGGCATTTCGAGGCCGTGGATCCCGCGCTCCATACATTACATCATCTTGGCGGTGGTCAGTTCGTGACCGTTGCGAATACGCTGACTGCCAAATCAACGCGTTAAAAGAGGTACAGAATGACAATTAAGAGTTACGCAGCCATGCAGGCGGGACAAGCGCTGGAGCGTTACGACTATGATCCCGGCCCGTTGGACGCTGAAGATGTTGAAGTCGAGGTTGAGTATTGTGGTGTCTGTCACTCCGACCTGTCGATGATCGATAACGAGTGGGGAATTTCGGCTTATCCCGTGGTTGCTGGTCATGAGGTCATCGGACGCGTAGCCGCACTGGGCGACAGTGCAAAAAATAAAGGGCTGAAAGTTGGTCAGCGCGTGGGCATTGGCTGGACGGCCAAGAGCTGCCAGCACTGCGATCCCTGCATCAGTGGCGATCACGTTAACTGTGCACAGGGTACGACGACGACCATCGGCAACCACGGCGGTTTCGCTGAGAAGCTGCGTGCTAACTGGCAATGGGTCATTCCGCTGCCGGAAAAACTGGATCCTGCCACGGCAGGCCCACTGCTCTGCGGCGGTATCACGGTATTTAAGCCTCTGCTGATGCACAACATCACGGCGATGAGCCGGGTTGGTGTGATCGGGATTGGTGGACTGGGTCATATCGCCATTAAAATCCTGCATGCCATGGGGGCGGAAGTAACGGCGTTCAGTTCATCTGAAAGCAAAAAGCAGGCTATCCTCGACATGGGGGCAGACCATGTGGTGAACAGTCGCGATCCCGAGGCGCTGAAAGCGCTGGCCGGTCAGTTCGATCTGATTATCAGCACTGTCGCGGTCGATCTTGACTGGCAGCCTTACTTTGCGGCACTGGCTCCTCGCGGCAAGTTCCATACAGTCGGCGCGGTGCTGAAACCTTTCGATGTCCCGGCTTTTAGTCTGATTCTGGGCGACCGTGCCGTTACTGGCTCGTCAACAGGCTCTCCGGCTCAGTTACGTTCACTGCTGAAGCTGGCTGGTCGTGCAGATATCGCCCCGACGGTAGAGTGCTTCCCAATGTCCAAAATTAACGATGCGCTGGCGCACGTACGCGCGGGTAAAGCCAATTACCGCGTGGTTCTGAAGGCAGATTTCTGATGCCAGGCGCGCCTTTCTGGCGCGCCTTTTCTCTTTCCCGTAAGTAGACGGGCTAATCTCTGTTAAAATTAACTCCTCACGCTTGATGCCGGACGTCTGTACTGGAGAGATTATGTTGTGGATTTGGAATGCCCTGATCGTGTTTATCACCGTGGTCGGCATGGAAGTGGTTGCTGCACTGGCACATAAATACATCATGCACGGCTGGGGTTGGGGCTGGCATCTTTCACATCATGAACCGCGTAAAGGCGCATTTGAAGTTAACGATCTCTATGCCGTGGTATTCGCCATTGTGTCGATTGCCCTGATTTACTTCGGCAGTACAGGAATCTGGCCGCTCCAGTGGATTGGTGCAGGCATGACCGCTTATGGTTTACTGTATTTTATGGTCCACGACGGACTGGTACACCAGCGCTGGCCGTTCCGCTACATACCGCGCAAAGGCTACCTGAAACGGTTATACATGGCCCACCGTATGCATCATGCTGTAAGGGGAAAAGAGGGCTGCGTGTCCTTTGGTTTTCTGTACGCGCCACCGTTATCTAAACTTCAGGCGACGCTGAGAGAAAGGCATGCGGTTAGATCGGGCGCTGCCAGAGATGAGCAGGACGGGGTGGATACGTCTTCATCCGGGAAGTAACTGCCTGACCGGATGCCGTCAGCAAAAGCGTTAATTTTTCGGCGGTGGACGTGGACTGGCGATGATCCCAGGCCTGCTTACCGGCCTGTTCAACTTTCACGCCAATTTTTCGGTACACCTGCTTCGCTGTCGCGATGGCCCAGGCCGAGCGTAAGGGTAATTGTGCCAGACCGGCCATTGATGATACGTAATAGGGTTCCGCTTCCCGTACCAGTCGCCCGGCGATACGGCTTAATGCCTGCCGGTTTTCTGGCGCAGCATAATTCGCTTTCGTCAGTCCTTCCTCTTCCAGCCAGCTTTCAGGCAGATAACAGCGGCCCACCTGAGCATCGTCGACAATATCACGCGCAATGTTGGTCAGCTGGAAAGCCAGCCCGAGATCGCAGGCGCGATCGAGCGTGGCGTTATCGCGAACGCCCATAATTTGCGCCATCATCAGGCCCACAACACCGGCGACGTGATAGCAATAACGCAGCGTATCGTCCAGTGTCAGGTAGCGCGTTTCGCGCACATCCATGGCAAAACCTTCCAGATGGTCGAACGCGTAGGCGGGAGCGATATCATGCGCCATCGCGACCTCCTGAAACGCGGCAAAAGCGGGCTCGTGCATTTGCGAACCGGCGTAGGCCTGACGCGTTTTCATTTCAAGCTGCTGCAGGCGCTGCTCAGGCATCTGCGAAGAGGGCTGGTCGGCATGAAAGCCCAGTGTTTGATCGTCAATGACGTCGTCGCAGTGGCGGCACCATGCGTAAAGCATCAGCACGCTGCGACGGGTTTTGGCGTCGAAAAGCGTCGATGCAGTCGCAAAGCTTTTCGAGCCAACCGCCATGGTTTCGACGGCATGATTCAGTAATGACGTATTCGTCAAATCAGGTCCTCCAGCATTAAGCCTGCCGTCGCCTTCGCCGAGCCGATTACGCCGGGAATGCCCGCGCCAGGATGGGTGCCTGCGCCAACCAGATAAAGATTATCAATGTGCTTATCGCGGTTATGTGGTCGGAACCAGGCGCTCTGGGTCAGAATAGGTTCAACCGAGAAGGCCGAACCTTGCCAGGCATTGAGCTCGTCGCGGAAATCGAACGGCGTAAACATACGGTGCGTCACCAACTGGCTTCGCAAGCCAGGCATGTAATGTTGCTCAAGGTAGTCAAAAATACGATCGCGCAGTCGGGGTCCTTCTACCGCCCAGTCGAGGTTCGCCGTGCCTAAGTGTGGAACAGGCGCCAGCACATAATAGCTGCCGCACCCTTCCGGTGCCAGTGACGGATCCGTGACACAAGGTGCGTGTAAATAAAGCGAAAAATCCTCAGCCAGACCATCATGGTTAAAAATTTCGTGAATCAGTTCACGGTAGCGTGGCCCAAAACAGACGGTATGATGGGCGAGTTGATCGTGATGATGGTTGAGACCAAAATAGAGTACAAACAGTGAGTTACTCATACGCTTGGATTGCAGTTTTTTCGCCTGCTTAGCGGCTGCGGGATGCTGAGACAGCAGATCGCGATAGGTATGTACAACATCAGCGTTCGACGCCACCGCGCAGGTTTCAAACCGTCTGCCGTCTTCCAACTGCACGGCCTGAATCTTGTCCCCAACGGTTTCCATATGACTGACCCGGGCGTTAAGCACGACTTCGCCGCCCAGATCCTGAAACAGCTTGATCATGCCATTGACCAGCGCACCGGTTCCACCGCGTGGAAACCAGACGCCCCATTCCCGTTCTAACGCGTGAATCAGCGTATAAATGGACGAGGTTGCAAACGGATTCCCCCCCACTAAGAGCGAGTGAAAAGAAAACGCCTGCCGAAGATGCTCATCCTCAATGTAGCCGGCAACTTTACTGTAAACGCTGCGCCACGCCTGCAGCTTTGCCAACTGGGGCGCGGCCCGAAGCATGTCTTTGAACGATAAAAAAGGCACAGTGCCGAGCTTCAGATAGCCCTCATTGAATACGGCACGCGAATAGTCAAGGAACGCTCGATAACCCGCAACATCGCGCGGATTAAACTGCTGTATCTGCGCTTCTAACTGGGCCTGGTCGTTATCGTAATTGAAGACCTTGCCGGACTCCCAGCACAGGCGATAAAACGGCGTGACCGGCAACAGCTCGACGTAATCCTTAAGCTGTTTACCGGCCAGAGCAAACAGTTCTTCAATCGCGCTGGGATCGGTGATAACGGTAGGGCCTGCATCAAAAGTAAAGCCCTGCTCCTGATAAACATAAGCCCGGCCACCCGGCTTGTCGCGCTGCTCAAGCAGCAAAACAGGAATACCTGCGGCCTGTAAACGAATTGCCAGTGCCAGGCCACCAAAGCCCGCACCAATTACCGTAGTTGGTTTCATGTAGTCGCTCTTCAACGATGAGTCGTCATAATTGCCTGCAATGCCGCGAAAACGGGAACGGGCGGCTTGCCGCTCAGAATGCGTAGCCGATCGGTCACGGTGAGTTTTCCCGCATAAAAGCGGGCAATCAAATCCTCGGGTAAGCCATAGAAACGCTGCATCACACGCCAGCGTGACTCGGCCGGTCCGGCTAAAAACAACATGCGATTCAGCATGCGGAAAAACCCCTGTTGCTGCCAACGTTGCTGGGCAAAGTGAGCAATCGTCTGGTGAACAGAGGAAGAGGTAAACACATCCAGCGCGCTGAGACGATCGGCCAGCGCCACCGCGAGCGGTAGGGAGTAGCCGGTTGTCGGATGAAACAGCCCGGCGCGTAATCCGCTACAGGCTTGCGGTTGCTGTTGCCAAAACTGACGATTATCGCCCGTTAACGTAATGGGCAATGCACCCTGTTCTTCCCGCAGCAACGTCTGTAACGGCCAACCCTGTCGCGCAGCATAATCGCGAATGTTCTGACGCGCCCGTTCGGCCTGAAGATTAGCCTTGTCAATGTAGTGTGTGTCTTCGATCAGCAGTGCGGTTGCGGAAAGCGGCAGGGTATAAACAAAGCGGTAGCCATTTTGCTGATCGACCGTCGCATCCATGATAATCGGTGACGATAAACCATGCGGCGCGCTCAGTTGCCACTCCTGACCGATAAATGCCTGGAATCCTACGCGTAGTGCAGAATCAGGCGTGTAACCCCGTCCATCGATCACTGTACTGGCATGAATAATCCGGCCATCCGCTAACTGGACCGATTCAGCATGAACGGCTGAAACCGCGGTATGCAGCCATAAATGTTGTCCAAACTGTTGCCGGAGTATCCCGGCGAAATGCCGGGAGGTCACGCAGTAGTAGCCACTGTTCACATGGCGACGGCGTTGGGGGAAACGAACCTGGTAGTCGGGCCAGTGATGGACCACAAGCGGCGCTATCCAGCGATGCTGATTCAGCGTTAAATCCTCTTCGTGAAAGGACCAGGTATGGTTCCCTCCCGCCTCAGGACCCGCCTCAATAAGCAAGATCCGCATATCCGGATGCTGTTGCTGAAGCCGGAGCGCGATAAGGCCATTAGCCAGACCGGCACCGACCAGAATTAGATCATAGTGCGGTTGCATAATCCTGCCCACTGAGTACTGGCTGACAGGTCCGCATCGCCTGTTCAACAATATCGGCGGCGGCTGGTGTGCCGCCTGCCAGACGCAATGCGGCCTGAATTTTTGTTATACGCTGCGGGTAATCGGTGTTAGTCAGTAGCGATCGAATCTGCCGCGCCAGCGCATGGCTGGTGGTAAACCGAGACGCACGCTTGCCGATGCCATGATAAACAATTCGTGATGCCACGCCAGGTTGATCAAATGCCAGCGGCAGCGCCAGTAGCGGTGTGCGGGAAGCAATAGCGTCCAGTACCGTATTCATCCCACCATGTGTGATTGCCAACTGTGCCTGTGAAAGTGCTGCGGATTGATCGGCAAAATCCACAACCTGAATGTCCCCGCCCCGGGCCAGTTCACCTGCCTGCGTGGCTGAGAGGCCGCCACAGTGTGCCAACAGTAACTGCGCATCCACTTCTTCGCAGGCTTTGGCGATGGTCCTGAACAGGCCATAACGATGCCCCTGCAGGGTGCCCAGCGAGGCAAAAATACGGGGTTTGTCCGGGGACGGAAAATAAGAAGTTGCTGACCCCGGCGTCCCCTGGGGTTGCCGTAACGGTCCAACCGCATGAAAGCAGTCGGGCAGCGCTTTGCGGGGAAAATCCAGTTCGGGGATCAACTGGCTGATTTGTGCCAGTGGAGAAAAGCAGTGATGCAGTTTTTCACGCGGGGCTAAACCCATTCTGCATGCATGATGCGCGATCACACGATCGTGACGTCGCATCAGCCAGTCATAAATTTTTTCGCTGGTGGTATAGCGTTCCCGAGCCGCATCGCTGGTGCCGTATTCGAAAGGCATCACCGCCAGAGGCAAACCCGGTTCGCGGTTGAGCGGCAGCGCGCAGGCCACCGAAACAAACGGCAGGCCTGACGCTTCTGCGACTACTGCACCTGCCGGCTCCATTTGATCAACGATCACGCCCTCTATCTGCAACGCATGAAAAGCGGCGGGCAGTTCCCGGCAAAGCATATCGCTGGTACGTGCCATTTCATTGATCAGTCGTAACATCGAGGGTCCGAGTGGGTGCGCGGCCAGATGCAGCAGGTGCGATAAGGAACCGGGAGAATGCGTTTGCAGTCCGACGGTCTGGAATCCGATATCGCTGGCCGTTACCAGCGCTTTGCAGTCATGTTGCTGAAAAAACGTAACACGATGACCGCGGGCCACTAATTCCTGAGCAAGGTTTTGCAGAGCGCGAACATGGCTGAAAAAGGGCGGTGCGATCACCGCAAAATGGCTCATGCAGCATCCTTAACTGACGGCAGCGAGTTTTTTGTCAAACCAGGCCTGAATAAAAAGTTGGGTGGTGGAATGGCCGTTTTGGCATGCCGCGGAAAGGTGTTCACTGGCCAGGCGCAAATGCTGTCGCAGGCGTTCTTCGACCGCGCTTGAGCCTAATAAATTGACCAGCGTTGATTTACCTGCGTCCTGATTGATGTCTTTGCCGGTATCGGTCATGCCATCGGTAAGATCGTCAAGCAACTGAAAGGCCTGACCGAGATCGAGCGAGAAACGATGCAGGTTCTCACGCGCTTCGCAGGACGCGTTGGCCGCAATGGACGCCATTTGCGTTGACGCGCAAAACAGCGTGCTGGTTTTAAACTGATTGGTTAGCAGTATGGCATCGGCGCTACGGGGGGTATCGCCCTCCGAGAGGTCCTTAAACTGGCCCTGAACCAGACCCTGCATGCCAATCGCAGTGGACAGCTCCGATACCGCGCGAGTTTTGGCTATCGGCGTCAGACCTTCAGCCTCGGCAATCACCCCAAACGCTTTGCTGAGTAAAGCGACCGCCGCCAGAATCGCCACATGTTCACCGTACTGCATGTGAATGGTGGGACGCCCCCGACGCATCTGCGCATCGTCCATGCAGGGCATATCATCCAGAATCAGCGAGGCAGCATGCACCATTTCAACCGCGCAGGCTAAATCCAGTAATCCCCCGTGACTGATCGCACAGCCAAGATCGCGCGCTGTTAATAACAGCAGCATCGGACGAATACGTTTGCCCGGTGCCAGCGTGCCTTCACGCATCGCGGCACCCACACAATCCCGCTCACCCTGAACCGGCAGTAACTGATCAAGGCGGCTATCGATATCAGCCAGCAACTGCTCAGCCGAAATGCCAGTAAGGTGAACGTGTTTTTTTGCGCAGACCGTCATTCGGGCTGTCCTTATTAACGGATACATTTACGACAACGCTAAAACGTGCGATGCCATTTTAAAAGACACTTTAACTGCCAGAGCATCGTTGGCAGGGCTACCCGTTTTTTTACCGTTCGGGTTTTCAGTTTTTTTGGGGCTAAACCCATATAATTAATACTAGTTGAGCTTTAAGAAAAGAGGGGAAATTCATCAACCTCCGTCACTGCCCTCTGCCGGACAGCTCTTAATCACCTGGATCGTTCTTCAGCGCGTCAGCGTCCGCAATAGCGAAATAATCTGCGAAATGTCATCCGCGCTCAGAGGAGTGTCTTTGGCAAATTGCACATTGCCTTGTGCGTCAAGAACAATTGCCGCCGCCTCGCCCGGTTTAAGCTGCCAGCGATGGCGGGCAAGGCCACTGCTGTCAATGATGAACTGCTGCCACGGCGACGCTTTTTTACTGGCGCGAATGCTGTTAATCACAAAAATACTGCTGCCCGGCAGCGCATCGTCGGTATTAACGATGGTGGTTGTCTGAAAGGTCTTTTCCGGCAGACTGGCCTGCTGAATGGCGCTGATGAGGCCTGCGGACTGCTCTTTAGCCGATAACCGGCCAGCCACATGAATAAGTAAACGGGCTTTTCCTGTAAGTGACTGACTGTTCCAGGTTTGGTAGTGAATTTGACCGTTGCGTAACTGCATTTCACCTTTATCTGCGACAGAAACGGCCGGAACAGGTTTGCCCATCGTAAATGTGTGAGCATGAGACCAACAGGAAAAAAGAAAAAGCACCATCAATCCATAACGTTGCACGTGGTCTTCTCATGTTGTCTTAAGCAGAACTTCCAGCTTAGCAACTTTCTCCCTCTTTCGTCTGTTTAATGCGTGTATATGACGCAGATCAATAAGAACCGCCCTGAATTGAACAAAAATGCAGCATTAACGACAGGTTGGGAGGTGAACATGCATGCAGAGTTTATGACATTACCCGAAATGGCGACCTATCTGGGTATTTCGCAAACAAGCCTGGTCAGAGCGCTTTGCAATCGTGGGGCGTTATATGGGGTACCGTTGCCTGAGGGGCTGGAGCATCTGCCGTTGACGCAGCGTCACTGGTTACGCGAGGATGTGCGGCAGTTTAAACATGCGCTACAACGTGCCCATGTTATCCATCATCACTGAACGGACAAAACGTTATTATGCCTGACAGCAATGTCGCCCGCTAAAAGCGGGCGACATTGTTTATTTACCTTGCTCGTCGCTTTCACCCAGGAAGAAGTACCAGAGTGGAATGGACATTAAGCCTGTAAACACTGTTGTATAAAGCAAAATCATCAAGGCCTGCGTGATATACATCATCGTGGTCCAGTCGCTGAACGGAATATTGTATTGCTCAATCACACCACTCACCATGGCGCGAGCCATCACCGTTCCGACAATGATGGCGAGAATAGCGACACTGCGCAGGAAATAGCGCATCTCTTTACGCTTTACTGCAAAACGGGACTGCACAATCGCCAGCGGCGATTGTTGATCTTCCGGCGTAGCGACCACCTGACGTACCGCACGCTGCGCTTTACGCCAGCGTTGCAGATCCAGCAGCACAAAGACCACTAAACTGACGCCCATCAGCGGCAACGCATAACCCAGAGCCAGGGCGAGAATCAGGCTTGAGCCCTGAAGATAGCGGGGTAACGCGAGCCAGGCCGCGAGCAGCGTTTGCACTGGATTGGCCTGCGGTAGTGCCGGGCGTCGAATCCACCACATGCGGTAGCCGAGCACGATCATGGCGCATAAACCAAAACCAAAGAACGCGAGAAGCAACTGATTGGGTAAGCCAAACAGCACGCCCATATGCGCATCCACGCCCCAGCGCGTAAGTTTTGCGACCAGCGGGAAACGGGCAAACTCAACGTGATCAACAATGCTGAAGTCATGCGGATTTACGGATACCGAGTCGACCTGCGTCGGCCAGCGACGCTCTATCTCACTGACCGTCCAGGCCTGGTCAGGGTTTTTGGGCTGGCGCAGTTCAATTTTAGCAGCGTGTAAACCGGCCAGGCGCGCGGCGTGTTCAACGCTGTCCCAGTCCGCGTCCGGCTGATTGAATACGGCGGCCATACTGGCATGATGACCCGGCATTGAAGTCTCCATCACCATGCCGTCCATGTCGGGATGATGATCGGCGTGGGGATCGGCAGGCGCAGACGGTGCAGCCCCGTTTAACGCCGTTCTGACCTGCGGTGTCAGCCAGCCAAGATCGCTACGCATTTTATCAATATTGCTCCCGGCCCACTGCGACCAGGTCAATCCCGTAACGGAGAAAAAGATCAACCCCAGAGATAACACCAGGCCCAGCGTAATATGCCAGTATCGTGTCAGTGCAAAACCTGTCTTGCGCGTTTTTACCTTACGCCGGGGCAGGGTACCAGACCACAACACGATCCCGCCCAGCGCCGCCACCCACAACCACGACGCCGCGAGTTCACTGTAGTTGCGGCCAACATCCCCCAGCAGCAGTCCACGATGCATCTGGTCAAGCCACATCCGCAGAGGTAACACGCCGCTGGTGCCGTATACGGTCATATCACCTTTGACGCGAAGCGTATAAGGATCGATGAAAACAGAGCGTGACTCTGATGGGCCTGACTGTGCATCCGTAAATTGCACGCGAGTGGTGTTATGAGCGCCGGGCGCAGGCCGTACCGCATAAATCCGCGCATCACCAACATATCGCCGCGCCGCAGCAATCTGAGCGGACAGCGGCTGAGCGGCACCCACAGGTTCCGCGGTTAACGCATCTTTATAAATTACGTTTTCTATCTGTGGCGTCAGGACATAAAGCGTGCCGGTTAATGCCGCAATAAAAATAAACGGCGCAATAAACAGGCCAATGTAAAAATGCAAACGGCGCAAAACATTCAGTACCGTGCCGCGCGGCGGCGATGTTATTTCTTGTGAAACACTCATAGCGATTCCATATTTCGAGAATACCGGGCTTTTCTTCTTCGTGGATGACGAAGAAGAAAAGATCACATTAAGCTGAGGCGCGCATTTGCAGTGGTGGGGCGCGCTGCCGGTAAACCCGCTTGTGGCGCGGTAACAGGGGGCAAAACGTATCGGGAGTCGGTGGGGCCCGGCTAATTAAACACATTAACCAGATGAACGGAATAAACACCCATAGCATAAAGGGGATATGGACCAGCAGATCGCAATAACCACAGGCACTCATCATCATGCTGTGATCGCCCATGGCCATATCGCTATGGTGATCCCCCATCGGCATGTCGGCCATGATCATATCGTTATGCTGATCCAGCATCGACATGTCGGACATCGCCATCGCGTCACGACGTTCAGCCAGATTTTTGGATACCATCGGTGCAATGAACAACAGCAGCACCGCCAGTATCGCAAGACAGGCGGTAAAACGTTGTCGATTATAATGGGTGGCGTTAATCATCTGAACGGCGATAGTCGGGTACACGATAGAGGCGGCAGTGTAACGCGTCAGAGAGTTTAGGGTTAAAAGAAATGCCTTTTTGCCCCAAAAAATTAGCACCTTTTGAACACCTTCACTTAATTAGATATTAAGAATAACTTATCTGTTACTGCTGCCATACATTTGAGCAACATTATTCATCCGCAAAACGTGATAAAGGATACGTC
>NZ_CP028073.1:0-89394 GCF_043546245.1 Pantoea sp. SGAir0180
ATGCGCAATTATCTGCCAGGTACGCTTGCTTCAATGATGATGCTACTTTTATCGGCATGCTCAGGTGTACGTGATGTTTCAGACCGGCATTATGAATATGAAAATGCACACAGCCTGGCGTGGAATATCAGCACCGCTGCAGGCATGACGTCATTCGAGGATGCAAAGTTAACTCCACTGCTCAGCACGCTATACAACCGCAAAGATTACGATCTGTCTTATCCAGTAAAATCGGCTCAGACGTTAAATGAGTCAACCCTTCCACTGGCTCCGCTGTTACGTTTTACGCCTACTGGAATGGCTCCTGAAGACTGGTGGTTTAACCGCATACTGGCATGGATCCCCACAGAACTGGCCAAGACCCCCAACAGGCATCTACGGTTCTGGCAAATACGATTCAGGAAGCCGTACTGACCACGTTGAAGGAAACAAAACGCCCCATTGGAGAGATAAAAAACGAAGCAGGGGACAATGGCTGGCTAGACAAATATGCCCTGCAGATAACTGCTCCGCGCTTTGTCGTAGTTCACTTTGCTGATTTAGCAGCGGGTTGTGAATTCCCGGATAAAAATGTGCCTTTTATCGAACGGACAAAACTTCCCAGCTGCACTTTCTTCGCCGAATTCCATGATCCGGAAAAAATTGTCAGTACGCCGGCATTCATTACCCAAACGCCACGGGTAAAAGCTACCTTATCCGTCCTGACGGCCTGAACTCGAGTTTCGTGGCCGACGCCTTCGACAAACCGTCTACTCTCTCTAATGATGACAGGACACGAATGGCTTATGATTTCTTACAAAAGGTCAGTCAGCATCTTCCTTCGTGGGTAATTTTTTATATTTCACCGCACGAACGCGCGGAATGCCTGCGATGGTCTTACAAAGTGGAAAAGTCTATTTCTTTGTAACTGAGAGACCATCAAAACCGTAGTTTTATGAAAAACTTTCTCTGACGCAGCGCCTTTGCGGTAGTTTTGCGCCTTAGGTAGCTGCTGAGCAGGGGATGCTAAATTTAATTTCAGTGCCAGCTGGGACGGCCGTTCGGTAACACGCCCATTCTGCCGAACTACTATGTAGGAACGAAAAAAGGCGGGGTGGTTAAACCCCGCCTTTGTTCAAGTTCCTTCTGCCCTTACGGGCGTCCGGTCAGTTGCTTGATGACAACGACAATCTGCAACGTAACGTGAATTATCTTCAGCGCTATAAGGATAGTGGTCAGACTTATCACTTAGGCAGCCTCCTGTTAAGGAGAGCGCCGCACGTCGCAGGTGCTTTTGGGTTACCCCCTGCGCCGCGCACCAGTAGTTAGCAGGTACAAGCAGCACTCTTTTGGTGGAAGCAGACCGGACAGCACCACCTGTTTCCGGTCGGGGCAAATCTCTTCGCGACTGAGCTTTAACCCACTTCTGAGAGGCTGCAACGGCGTAGCGCTGCCAACTGCGACGAGTATAAGGCTGTGCGGCACTGGCCGCAACGTTGACGGGATCGTCAATCAGCGTTAATATTGAACACAGTTAGCAGGTACAAGCAGTACCGTACCGGCACCGGTTACCAGCCGAGCCCGGTACAGAAAATTAACTCGGTTTACCAGACCGGGTTTTTTTTCGTCTCAAAGATGCCGTTTCCGGCACAACTCAGATCCTATACGCACTCTGTCTATTTCCCTAATTTTACCGATGGTTCTTAACGTATTTTTACGCGTTTATATACAATTCGGTAAAACGCCTATAAGACCGAACTGAGCAACAGGGCGAGTTTCCGCACTGTGCCGCGCCGAAATTTACCGATATGATAGATGCCAAAATTCATTCATCAAAGGAAATAAAATGACTGACCGGGTGATATTGCAGCGTGAATTTTCGGAGCTAATGAATGGGTTGCACGGAAGCATTGTAAGATATGCTATTGACCGAGCCAAGCACCATCAATGTGAAGTTTATTTGTGTGTGAACAACAAATCTCAGTGTGATCAAATACTGGAACGGATATTTGAAAAAAAAGTGGTCAATAAGCTTAAATCAAATCAGACTATCATCATAGACCGACGAAAGCTCAGCTTATACTCCCCCTGACCCTTAATAAAAGCTATCTACCAGAAGCTGTGTATTTATTACTATTCCCCGGCCCTGAACTGCTGAAAGCCGTTGAATACCAGGCCAGCATTAATCCCGTTTATGAAATAATCTTATTTGCAGAATCTGACGGGCATACGGAAGTTACAGATCAGTGGTTGTCAGAACATGACGTTCGCACGCTACAAACCGGAAAATCGGCTGCTGACCGGGACACAGATGGTTGATTATAATAATAAAAATCTTGCGCCAGATTCCAGCCCTGCTCATGAAATGAAATTCAGCCATAAGGAAATGCCATACAATGACATTCAACTTCGAAAACCTCACCACGCCAGAAAGCATTGACCAGTATGTCGCCTCATTCTGCAGATCGTTAAGCGCAGAAAACCCGGTATTTATAGATGTTAAACCAGAGTTATGGTGTAAGCAGTCCAACTGTGAGATGAATGTAGATAAATATATTGAGCAGAACGGCGGTGAAAAAGTTATCGGCTATAAAATGTGGTACATAAAAAGAAAGTATATTGAAGCTGAGCGTCATGTTGTATACAGAAAGGATGGCGTGTATAGAGACCTGACTTTTAATACTGATGGTGAAACTATCATATTATTTGTCCCCGACAGTAAGAAAATCTCATATGATGAAAAACCATTAAAAACCAGATATGGCCTGACGCAGAAAACAAGACTTCTGGCAAAACAGCTGGATTTACAAGAAACAGGCATTCAACAAATGAGCCAGGAAGATTCGTGGAACACTATGCCTTCTTACGAGGACTGGCTTAAGGGGACCAGAATGCCCAACTTGATCTCCGTGGCCGCTAAGCCGGGCATTCGGTAAAACCCTTATTCTGCCGAATCGTCCCGCTGCGGCGCACAAGACTACATCTTGTGCCTCTTTCATCTGAGGTTGCTACTACATGTTGTAACGGACGGGGGACTCCTTCCTTAGTAACGTAGCTCTGCACCCGCGCCGTCCGGCCCGTTCGGTAAAAATCCGGTGTAAGAGGGTTTCCCGGAATCAGAATTTGCGCCAGCGGAATTTTGTCAGGATGTCCTGAAATCATCAATTAGATATAATTTCACCTGACTTAAACCCTTTTAAATCATTTCTGTTTGAGCATGGCCACCGCTTCATTACCCGGCATCGAAAACTGCACCCGGTGGCGCGCCGCCACGTCCAGCGCAAATACTTTCGTATAGATCTCCGTCGACTTCAGGCTTTTGTGACCCATCAGGCTCTGCAGCGCCTTCAGCGGGATCCCCGCGTAGAGCATGTGCATGGCGTAGCTGTGCCGGAAAGTGTGCGGCGTGACCGGCACCGAGAAGGTCACACCGTCGGCCGCAGCGGCCGCAACGGCTTCGTTAATCCAGGTCCTGACGGTGCGGTCGGTCACCGTCCAGAGGCGAACCTTTTCCGTCCGGCCGGTGTCAGGGTTACGACGTTCAACCGGAATGCGCAGCGTGGCCACCATCATCTCCAGCTGGGCGATATACTGCGGATCGGACAGCGGAACCAGCCGGTGAGGGACCACGCCGGACGGCGCACGACCCGGCCCACGGGCGGCCTTTTCACCCGCTGCTTCAGCGTGGCCAGCTGCACAAACGGGTGGGGCGGCGTCAGGGTGAAGTCGGCCCGCGTCAGGGCCAGCGCCTCATTGATGCGCGCGCCGGTGTTCCACATGGTGGTCAGCAGCATCTTCCGGTGCAGGTCCGGTACGTAATGCAGCAGGGCGCTGACCTCCGGCGCCAGCAGGTATCTGGGTAAGTCGTCAATC
Organism: Pantoea sp. SGAir0180; assembly: GCF_043546245.1. Taxonomy (NCBI): domain Bacteria; kingdom Pseudomonadati; phylum Pseudomonadota; class Gammaproteobacteria; order Enterobacterales; family Erwiniaceae; genus Pantoea; species Pantoea sp. SGAir0180. The sequence goes on from NZ_CP028073.1 coordinate 3,853, forward strand.
AGCGCAGCCATCTGTCGCAGCGCCAGCGCCGCCGGATAATCGATCGCGACGGGCAGTAAAGCAGGGGTCGCCGCGGACGCCTGTGTCGGGTAAATCTGCAGATCAGTGTTAATGGTCATGTCTCCGTTGTGACGGGTTCCGGTCATCAGGCTGGCCGGCCTTCGTTCTTTTAAACAGGCGGTCTGCCCTGTTCAGCAGATAAAACAGCCCGGCCGACAGCCCCGTGACAAGACGCTCCTTCCACTGACGTTCAGTCAGGAAGCTGATACGTTCAGCCTGCCTTGCCACTTTCGCCTTCAGGTAATCGAGCTCTTCCTGCTGTTGCGTGCACGTCCGGCTCAGCTCGCTGACGGCCAGGTCCAGGCGAACGGCAGCCAGCGAAGAGCGCCGGCCTCTGGGGAACCGGAGATCACGGATACGCAAAGAAAAGGACTTATCACTGTTCTCTGCAAACCGGAAACCCAGCCCGCGCCAGAGGTTCTCGCGCCGCAGGTAATTTTCTTCATCAGCACCGTCCCGGACTGAAAGTTTGATACGGCGGACACGCATATCCGCGGGCAGGGTCCTGGCCCAGCAGACAAGCTGCTGCATGATCCAGGATCCCAAACCGCGCCCCCTCAGTCTGCTGTCAATAACGAAATCCCCGCCGGTGAGATCCAGAAATGAATACTCACTGCCGTCCGGACGGACGAAGGTTTTCAGCACAGCCGCAAAAGTCTGGTTCAGGAGACTGCCCTGATACTGGCTACTGAGAAAAAGCGAGCAGGAATGCTCAGCCTCATAGCGATCGCCGCCGCACGGACGGAAAATTTCCGAAACCGTCTGGACAGCCACGATCGTGCAGGCCGGTACAAGATGTCCTTCTGCCCGTGTTTCCGGCAGAGTCAGCAGCCACGCGTTTTCATCTTCATTAAACCGCATCTCTGCAGATGCGCTGGCCTCACCCGGCAGCCCGTGAGTAATACGGTCCATCCATCCTCCTATTGCCTTAAAGACGATCCACCCTCATGTGGTGCCCGCACTGAGCAGCGGCATGGTTCCGTTTTAAAGACTGTCAGAAACCGGAGCTGAGCTTCAGGCAGCGATACAGGACGCTGGGGAAATAACAGATCCGGCACTGCCCTCTGTTCATCAGAACCGGTAACGCCCTGAACAGTTACGCAGTAAATGTGTCCGTTTAGATATTGTCACGGCAAATTACTTGTCCTCGCATGAAAATTCACCAGGTGATTATCATAAATCATTTAATTTATCTGAGTGACTGACTTCGGCATAACGGTCACGCCTGAACAGATAACACATGACATATTCACCAATATGAAAAATAGCCTGCTTATATTCCTTCACCGCAATTACCGGAAGCCGCTCACCACCGGATCCGACTTTTTCCGATTCCGGCAGTAAGCGGAAGGGTAGCACGGCGGCGGGGCGGGCGGAAGCGGGTTTTCCGGGCGGCTTTACGCTGATGCATCCCGTATGTTGTGTCATGTCCAGCTGAGTGAGACACAACATGTGGTGTACTGAGCAGAAAACCGCCGCTGACGGGGTAAAGATCCGGTTCCACCTTTTTTCGGATCTCAGCGGAAAAAGAGAGAACAGTGTATAGGTTTTACATATCCATATGTCAGGCATCTGCATAGGTGTGGCATACGCATATACTCATCATCTGCATATGTTATATATATACATATGTACAACATCTGCCTATACTGGACATATGCCCGCATCCGGTGCAAAAACCTCACATCAGATATGCCGCGCATATCCCAAATATTCGGGAGTTAATTATGAGAACCGTATCTATTTTCAAAAATGGCAATAATCGCGCCATCCGCCTTCCCGCGATCTGGATTTTGAGGGGGTGAGCGAGCTGGAGATCGTCCGGGAAGGAGACAGCATCATCCTGCGCCCCGTCCGGCCGACCTGGGGCTCATTTCTGGAGCTCGAAAAAGCCGATCCGGACTTTATGGCAGAGCGAGAGGACGTTGTCACTGACGAAGGACGATTTGACCTGTGAACAAAACGTATATGCTGGACACCTGTATCTGCTCGTTCATCATGCGCGAGCAACCGGAAGCCGTACTGAAGCGCCTGGAGCAGGCGGTGTTGCGCAGCCACCGCATCGTGGTCTCGGCCATTACTTATTCTGAAATGCGCTTCGGCGCCACCGGCCCGAAGGCCTCGCCGCGTCACGTGCAGCTGGTCGAGGAGTTCTGCGCCAGGCTCGATGCCGTCCTGCCCTGGGACCGTGCCGCGGTGGACGCCACCACTGAGATTAAGGTCGCGCTGCGTCTGGCCGGGACGCCGATTGGGCCGAATGACACAGCGATTGCCGGCACGCCATTGCGGCCGGCGCCCTGCTGGTGACGAATAATACACGGGAGTTTGAGCGGGTACCGGGCCTGACTTTGGAAGACTGGGTGAAGTAAGCTCCTCTCTTGAGGGTAATATCCTGAATGACCCGGCAGGTTATCTCGGCGTGCCGGGTATTTTGTCTTTAAGGGTGTAGAGCCTGTCAAACTCCGTGACCTGCACACCCTCATCCTAGTTCGGCAGCCCGGTCAATAATTTCCTGACGAAACGCTAAAACATAGTTACCCCAAGCCGGGGAATATTTACTGATATAGCTCAGGACGGTATGCTCTATGTTAGTTTTTCGCGCCAAATGATTGAGCCTGTCATAGTAATCATGCCAGTCAACAAGCCCGTTAATTGACATGGAAAACTGCCTTAGCTTGAGGTATTCAGCAGACTCTTCCGCCGAAATTAATGCAGGATCAATCGACTCGAACCAGCATTTATGATTATATTCCGGCGATCCTTTTTGGGTAAGCACCTGAAGGCTAAACTCAAACATCCTGCCCAATACATCACGGCGTTGTTGTTTTTTTACACTATCCGTCCCTGTCAGGCACTTCTGTATGATTTTCAGTTTTTCCTGTACTGTACGATGCACATCACCGTCTAGCAGGCACATAACCTTCCCAAGGTCTTTGCCGGAAAGCAAAAGCCCTGCAAGTACAACTGCAGAGTTTTCCGAAGCACGAAAATTTGAACATCGACCTTATCAGTCAACGCCTCTCGTTCCAGAAGCACATTGATAGCCGTCCGTGCTAGTTCATCTTCAACAAAAACACTGACCATTTCGGGCTGAATGTCGGTCAACTGACGCAGCGCATCAGCTGATACTCCAGGAAAGGCTTGAATCCCTGTGCCCATATTAAAAATACTAACAATATTGATCGTTCTCTTAAAATGAACGATGGATTCTCGATGTGTTGAAAAAACGATTTCAAGAAGAGAATTCTCTGCTATTTCGATTAATTCACTAACAAGTTTTTTAAAGGCCTTCTCATGGAGAAGGACATCAAGCTCGTCAATCAGAAGAAGTCCATTTGGGAGAATGGAAGGATCATGCGCGGCTTTAAGCACTTCAAATACACGCTTTTCTCCCGCCCCATAGTATGCTCAGTATAGGAGATTCCATTTTTTGTAAACTTATAAAAAGTGAATCCTTTCTGCGTGGTACAGATCATCAAATCAGAGTAATTGGCCTCCAGAACACGACACATTGAATCCAGTATTTTTTGTTTGAGCTGTGCGGGGCCAAACACTTGGCTTGCATATTTCGCATGACGGGACGCAGCGAGGTCATCTGATAACGTTCCGAGCGTCTGTAGCCCGAGATATAAGGACTCCTTGACGGGCCGACGTGCATATACAGGCTGCCAGCGGCTAACTTTAGAATATAGCTGGGTAAATGTGTCATTAGGTGGCAGTGTGGGAACAAACATAATCCTGTTCCCCTGATTGCTAAGAGTTCCTGCCAAAAAAGATGCTGTAAAGCCACTGTCACGCCAGTTATTATCATCGTGAGGAGTAAAGAAATCAGAAAATCGGTTGTTTTCTTTAGAGGTTGCGTTATGCGGTTTATAGCAGCAGGCAAGAGCATGGATGATCGTCGACTTCCCAGAGCCGTTCATGCCCATGATGGCAGTGACTTTTTTATCAGCCGGAAATGTTATAGTACAATCAGAAATACCTTTTAGGCTCTGAATATGTATTTCCTTCAAGCGTAATTGCGCTGGGATATTTTGCCTAGCAGACATTCTGAACGATTCCTTCGTATGTTAACAGACAGATTAAACTTAAGCAGATTACACCATTTTATGAAAAAATTCCGACATCCAAATGAAAGGTCCTAGTTCGGTTGCATTGGTTGATCAGAATTTCACTCAATTTGCATCTGCGGGTTTAACAGAGATGAACTAAAGGAATTCATTCAGTTTAAGGGACTGGATGAACCAAGACTTCCCCATCAGGCGCGCCATTTTGATGAAGCCTTAATATAAGGAACTGAGCGGTGAGCTTTGGTACCGATAACAACCCGTTAGTCGTCGACGGAAAGGGAGCAGGGAACCAGCGTTTACATACGAAAACCGCCCGTGATATTGCACACCGATAACACCGATCCGGCAGAAAAGAATCAGTACTCCTGTGCTCAATGAATTCTCCCTGTCAGCCCGTTGACGGGCTCTGCACAGTGTAAAGGCCCGGTCATCCCGGTGCAGGGCCTTCCCGGCTTTAATCCATCGGCGCAGCGGAATTCTCCATTTCGCAACGGGCTGCATTTTTTTTCAAGTAAAGATAAATATTAAGGGCAAGCAGAAGAAAAAGCAGGACGGTATCAGCAGATAAAACCCAGGCAATTTCACCGGACTGCAACGCTGTACCTATAGTGGTCATCCCGAAGAATGTCACCACTGAACGCGGAACGCGGAATGCGGCCATGGTCTGGCCATATTCACCTTCATGACTTGCAGCCCTGACCTGACCGGCAATAAAAATTGACCACCATACTCCCGTGAGTTCAAGACAGAGGGCAAGAGAGGGAAGAAACCACGGCTTTTTGTCGTAGTCCCAGAAAGTAAGTAAGACCGCTCCCGAAAAAATAACTAAAAAGGTGCACAGAAAAAAACGCCACCGGAAGTTAACCGTAGTTTTCCCCACCGAGCGGGGATAAAACCACGAAGCCAGGCTGTCAAGAACGCCGCTGATCGCGCCAGAATAAAAACAGCAGCGAAAGGTGTGGTACCTAATGAAAATGCAATCACGTCAAAATTGGTATTAAACGACGTCTCCGTAAACGCCATCACGCACATAGCCAGCGCAAGAAACCAGTTTCGTTTCAGGCACCGGAAAGCCTGACGATAGATACCGGAGAAATCTTTTTTTTCCGTATCAGGGACAGCCTCCTCCGGACCGGCGCAGCTCTTACCGCGGATCAGGGGAAGAAGAGTAAGGGCCGAAAGGAGGAAACAGCCGGCGGCCACACTGAAAAACAGGGAGGGTGAATAGCGGTCATAAAGGGCGGCAAGCACCAGTCCGGTGACGAAAACGGCGATCCCGCTGATATATGACGCCACGGCCACACTCGTTTCATAATCCCTGTGAAGTTCAGGCAGCAGATACTGATTAACGATAATCGTCGCAAAATTTATGGTGAGAGAAAGGGATATAACCAGTACAGGTGTGACTACGAGACTGAAATGCGACTGGTTTCCGAAAGCGAAAACCAGAAAGCCACAACACACCTGCGCAGTCATCAGCCAGAAGAACCGGTGACGGCTCCTGTCGATGAGCCGCCCGGCCAGAGGCCCCACGCCAGGCTTGAGAGCGCAGTTGAACCTATCAGTACTGAAATAAAAAGGGGGTCGGTTTTGATTTTAACCAGATAAAAGGAAAAAAAACCCAGATAAAGGCAGAAGCCGAGTGTGGACAACAGTATGAAAAGACACAGCGTAAGCTGCCGGAAGCTCTTAATCATGCACATCTTCCCTACCCAGAAAAGCATACTCCATCACCCGCTTTCTCCCGGCACGCTCAGCGGCGCGTATTGAAGGATGGTTACTGCTTTCAATAGTTCCCCATAGCGATGCCGGTGTGCGGGCGTGCTGAGAAAAGAAAGTAAGGCCTGTTGTGCAGAACCCGCAACGTGCTTTCCGCGAAAGCGCGGAATAACGATCTCTTCGGTGATCCACAGTCCTGATATAAACGCCCTGCGTCCGTTCTCACAGATGATAAAACCGGCATGCGTCCCTTCATAAACTATGATGAACAGGCTTCCATCTTTAATGGCGTCGCGAATGTCTTCTTCATCTGCAGGAAACACCTTATCTTTAAGGAAAGGATAGCGGGAATACGTCCCTGCATAGGCAAGTTCCAGAGCCTGAAGGCACCACTCAGCTGACTGTGGGCAGGCACGCTCAATGCTGACAGTCTGGCCGCTGATAACCGCTTCATTTCTTTCATGCATGCTTTCGCCGACATAGAAAAACTGATCGGCACAACCACGCGTATCCTCAGACACGGGCCGGAGAAGGCGGACTGAAAGTGCGCCCATGGGATGCCATACGTCCAGTATTGAGGCCATTGCCCGCCGGGTCAGAGGAGCAGAGCTGGCGACCAGATCAATGAACGGCTTCTTCAAATCGCCGCCTCTGTATCGTGGTCCGGTGAGGTAGTCATTACCGTCGCAGGAAACGATTTTCTGAAGAAAAAAATCCTGAGGCAGGCCGGTCTCAAGGAAAGGAAAGTTTGATGAAAAATTGCTGTCCTCACACCAGAGCAGCTGTTCATCAATATAGTCTTTCATGCCGTTCCTGAGTAACCCGGAGTCAACAGGCAGCCTGCTGAACTGCTCAACCATGTAATCAAGCATTAACTTGTTCCTTTTATTTCCACGGGGATGCCTGTTTTATAGAAAGAAAGAATGAGGTTGATGACGTCTTTTCTGTCAGCTCCGGGGCGTGAAGAGAAACTGCTGAGGCTCCGGCGTTCAAAGATGTGATGAAAGACTTCTTTCGTTAATTCAAGGACATTTTCCCTGTAAGTGAACCGGATGTAAGAATCCTCCTCATCCAATAAAACATCCTGCCCCGTATGCAGTGCCGGTTCAGCCCCCCGAGCAGATTGCCCATACTCCGGAAAAATGTCACCGCTGAGACATCGCCAGGGTGATCTCCTGCAGACGCGGGTTCGGGGAAAGCAGGGAAAGAGGACACCCCGTAAACGAGGCCCACCGTCAGGTGCAGCGACTGGTGTCCGTCTTCCGTTACCGGGTCATGAAGCGTCCCTTTACGGACGAAGAGAATATCGCCTGCTTTTAGCGTGATGTCTTCGTGTTCAAACCTCCATTTTTTCTTACCCGCGAGCTGCACGATGACCACATCATGGTCATCAGTGTGGGCACCGGCACCGGTGCTGTCAGCGGGCGACCAGTAAATATTGTAGTGTGAAAGGATCCCTTTTTTATCAGCCAGATAAGTGTACAGAGAAAAGTATTCCGGCATCCTTTTCTCGAGGTGGTTGAATACGATGGTCCGCTTACGAAGCAGCATAAGGGCCATCGTGTAAAATCCCAGTATTCCGTCAGTACACGTCTCACTGGCAGGATAGTAGACATCACCACAGCAGAGCAATTTGATGTCTTTTTCAGGATGGCGGATCCCGCGAAAAAGATGGTGAAGTGAGTAATTAAATACAGCCTCCGAGAAGGAGGCATTTCCCTCTGACAATACGTAGTCCTTTTTAAAAGGTTCAGTGTCTGTCAGCAGAGCCGTCAGCTCATTCACAGGAAAGGTAATCATACCAGCACTCCGGTGCGGATCAGTTGCGTGATAACCTTATTGAAAACACCTTCCGCGTCAGTATCACGGAATTCATAACTGAAGCCAGGTCTGGCCATCTCATTTTTAAGATCAAACAGCTTGTCCGCCACTTCATTTCTGACTAAAAAATCTTTTCCACGGAGGTATATCCGCGTTGAGCCGCCTTCCGTTTCCCCGAAGACGATGTCACCATGATATTGATAAGTCCTTTTACCGGTCATTCGGTCGGGTGAAGTATATTTGAAATAACTGTTACTTTTAAGCCGGTTTAATAGCCGTGCCAGACCTTTGTATGCAATACCATCAAGGCTGTTTTTTCCAGAGTCAGGAGGGATAACGGCTGTAATAACATCCTTAACGTCAGCCTCGGCCCTCAGAGGCAGAGTGATATACGGATCCTCGGTATTATGGACAGCCAGGAAATCTGACAAAAAAGACGTCAGTAATTGTGATCTTTTCATTTCATAAGGAGCAATACCCAGCGTGACGGAAAATTCGGGATTTTCCAGAACATGATACCAGTTCTGAGGAATAAACAGTGCATCCCCCGGGCGCAGAGTGACCTCCGTCGCCCATGAGAGGGTTTCCTTCAGATTAAAGGAGTCAGACTTCACCACCGGCGCAATGTCTTTTATGGCCGGATCCCACACCCATGCTTTTTTGATTCCGGGGCCGAGGTGGTAAAGAAATGTATGCTCCTGATCTTTGTGAATACCAAATGGTGTCAGGCTGTATCGCCCATAAAGCTGTAAACATCAATCCCCTGGCTCGGAATACCGTATTTCTCAACCCATTCTTTATTGAAATCCCGGTTAATCTTCTGTGCCAGAGAGTCGGACCATCCGTTAAGCCCGTTAATAACGGCACAAAAGCTGGAGGCGCCGGTTATTCGCGCAAGCCATTCACTGAGGCTCTCGTCTTCGCGAGGGGGATGATTTGACACACTGTAACCAAAGTCATCACGGGTGCCATTATTAATAAACACACGGGCATTGAGCAGGCTTTCTGAAATACTTCTTCTTTTACGGATAATATGCTCTATATCGGCAAGCAGCGCGCCAGGATCCGTCAGAACTCCCGACTGATGGTAGAATTCATTGATGTTAAATTCTGTCAGGTGACCGGTTAACATGCTTACACACATCTTTACCTCCTGATTTATCAGCTGATAATGAGAGAAATTATTTTATCCAGCAAGGTCATTTCATGGTTAAACGGATTTCCTTTCTTATCAAAACCACAGGTGAATTCCATGATATCGGCACCCACGACGGAAAGGCATGAATTCTTAATCAGGCTCAGAACATCCGTTATATTTTCCTCGTTCATCCCTCATCCAATGGCGTCGTGACGTGCGGAAAAACATCAGGATCCATCACGTCTGCATCAAAACTTATATAGACATTTTTCCCCTCGATTAACGACGCAAGCCTTATTTTATCGTCGGTGCTCATCACTGCACTGAACTGAGTAATGGATGAAGACTGAAGATAATCCATTGAATATCTGATTGTTTTCTCTCTGACACCAATCTGTATCACTGACCTGATTGCGTTATCAGCAATGAGTTTTGAAACAAAATTTGCATGGTAAAGAGGCGCGTTTGACTTATCCGTGCTGGTATTGATATCGGAATGTGCATCCAGTTGTATCAGCACGAGTTCAGGGATAAACCGCGCGGTTTCTGCCACTGAAAATAAGTCAGCGAGTGATCGCCACCGAACATCATCGCTTTATTGTTTTTCGCTCTGATTTTGGCGACAACATGCTGAATTTTCTCCCCGAAACTGTATATATTATCAGTTGTACTGTAAGCGATGTCGCCAACATCCCTCATTTCAGCGTGGTTCCGTCCTAATTTACGGTAAATGTAGGGGCCATGCGCCGGCGATCTGGGGGATCTAATGCAAAATCTGCCGGGGCACCAAAAAAACACCACTGATCCTGCATGGTGTCAGGTATGGATAATGCCGTCTTTTGCATTCGCGCAGGGTTATACAAAATGCCGTCTTTTAGTAACTCATCGTCCTTCCGGGAGATCAATATATCGTTAAAGTACAAAAGTGAAGTAATTTCCTTAAGCTGCACATTGTCCGTTGAAAGCAGGTCTTTAAAGTTTATGTTCTGTTCTGTTATTTTCCTTAAAAGCTGATACAGCTTACCACTGACCGTCACACTGACTCTTCTCTCATTAAGCGTGAGCTCAACCTTATCACCTTCTTCGTTTATAACCGTATTTCTGTTAATAACGATATCATCTTCATGCATATTTCACCCCCCGCCATGAATAAAAAATAATTACCTCATATTCAGGTAATTTCAATATCCTTTTCCAGACGATTCAACTTTTCTCAAAAAAAATAATCAATAACCTCATGATTATCTTATTAAATTACATCTGAAAAAAACATAGCTATCCCAACTTAATAGTTTATATCTATCAATTTCATTCAGGTTAAATTGGTTTTATTATTAATAATAAAAGGAAAATTTTTTTTAAACTTCATTTTTATACTATTCAACTGAAGATAAAAGAAATTTATCCTTGCGCACTTTGTTTACGCTGTTAAATAAGTTTTTTTCATAACTTTATGAGTTGACTTTCATTCTGGCCCAATACAAGAATTCTTCTGCCAGGCATTGCTGGCAGTTTGACCAACTTTAAATATTGGAGGTATGTATGTCCTTGAATAAATATGGTGAGTCACAAAAAGATAATCTGGATAAGATCGCGGCTGAGCTGTCAGCTTTCAGCCACGATGATGTCATTGTGGAAGTGAAAAAAGACAGTAACAATCACATCGACATCGGTGGTGGTGGATTAGGGCGTGATCGCCGCGATACTGGTCACTGATGATTAAACATGCAGCAGCCTTCGGGCTGCTGTATGTTTATCAGGCATTCCTGAAAATAAGCCAAGACTGAATTGGAAAAGCAATTATTAATCTACCATTGTAATATGCGTTCAGGTATCAATGTGAAGCATTTACATTTTGAGTGCATTTAATTTTTTTGCGCCATCCATAAATTTTTCAGCACATTTTTCATCTAACACGACAGGCACATAGCGAATCTTGTAAAGCTGCATTAAAAGTAGAGTTCGGTGGCGTCCGTCGCTCACGCCAAATTCACGAGTCAGTCCCTCCGGATAGACCACCGTTCCTTTTGAAATATACGTCTTGATAGTGTGCCACCGACGGGGATCGATACAAAATGCTCCGGCTCCGAGATGTTTTAAAAACAAAAGCCCATCGACCTGCACGATCACAGGTTTACTCTGCCTGCTGACGGGCAAGCGGGCGTTGAGTTCAGGCTGAAAAACAGGGGGCAGTTCGAACTGGAGCTCCCCGAAGGCGGGAAAACACAGTCCAGAGTTATCTGACGGAATTTCTTCAAATGCGCTGAACTGGTATTTGGTCATGTAGGTCTGCATTTTCTCCGTATCCATCCTGGAAAACCAGTTCACATCGGGTAAGAATTCTTTATCCCGTTCCCTAATCTCTCTGATTTTTTCCCCAAACATCTCTTCAAGACTCATATTGACTTCTTTCACGGCTGTCTCCTTTTTATTCCACACGCTCTGATATCACAATGTGAAACAAAACCCAACCTAACCAGGCTTTAATGGCTTTCTCCTCTACCGCTCTCAGAATGTTTCATTTTTTACCTTTCAACACTGAAGAAAATCTTTTCAGGTTAATTAGGGTATACTCAAAATGACCATAAAAGACCTTAATTAAAAAGTGGTTATGCATGATAGTGACAAAAATGAGAACTTTTCTGGAAGAGTGGAACGCGCTGTTCGTGTAGCCACGATCGACGATGTTAACCTGATGCTGCATGGGATTTTGCTTTCAGGAGAGCCTGGATGGTTGCGGATCTACACGACTGAGATCAAACACGCTGAAAAAATCGCGTTTCTCAGCCCGGATGCTTACGTTGAAATCAGGGTACGCGATGACATTAATATCCAGGGGACGACGTACAGGGAATTTCACTCCCTCAGTTAACATTTTCGCGCGGACTGAAAACATTCCCGGAGGTCACAGTGAAACCCTTTACTCTTTAAGTACACCATCCACTGGATGAAACTTATGTCAGTCCAACGGGAGACACCTACACGGAAGGTGAACTCCCTCAAGAGGAGAAAGAAGTGCGTTATGCGCTTACAGCCATGTATGTTCTGACAAACCGCCTGATAAACATCAGCTCATGGCACCGTCTGTTCAGAACCCGTAAATACTCGTCAGCTAGCCGTTCGGCAACAGAGGCGCAGCGGAAGCTGATGGCGCTTGTGAACAGTACGCCCTTACACAAAGCCGCGCTGCGGCGCATTGTGAGCGTCATGCCTGAAGACAATGGCGGCCGCGAAGCGCTCAGGATTATTTAAGTTAAGAGGACAGGACCGCTAAACCCATGCAGATTGCACGTATCTATCTTCGGGTCAGTACGGATGAACATGAACTGACGCGGCAGAACAGCATTATTGAGGATGCTCGGGCAGGGGATTCTATGTCGCCGGCGTCTATAAAGAGAAGGCTTCAGGTGCCAGGGCAGACCGACCTGAACTCCAGCGCATGATTGCCGACCTGCAGCCCGGGAGGTGGTTGTGGCTGAAAAGATTGACCGTATCAGCCGTCTTCCACTTACGGAGGCCGAGCAGCTGATTGGCTCGATAAAGGCTAAGGGTGCAAAGCTGGCCATCCCCGGCATAGTGGATTTGTCAGAGCTGGCCATAAGCCAGGATGGCGTGGCCAGAATCGTGCTTGAGTCTGTCCAGGACATGCTGCTTAAGGTCGCACTGCAGACGGCGCATGACGACTACGAAACCCGAAGGGAAAGACAGCGGCAGGGCGTGGAACTGGCGAAGGTTTCGGGAAAGTATAAAGGGCGCAGACCGGAACCCAGAACGCACGAACGTATCATTGCCCTTCGCGAGTCCGGAATGACGATTGCGCGCACAGCGACTCTTGCAGGATGCAGCATAAGCCAGGTTAAAAGGATTTGGGCACTGCACAAATCAAAATGAGAATTAAATATATCTAAATTAGAAAAACTTGCCCTTGAGCATGAGTGATTTCAAGGGCAAACTTTAATCAATTAAAAAATAAGCGATGAATGTATAGGATGTTCATCTGAAAAAGCCATTTTAAGCAGTTTGTAAAGCTTATCTGAAAACTTTATGCTTTCCCTGCTCATCCCATCATAAGTGACATTGTTTAACCGTTCTTCTTTATCTGTAATACCTTCAAGCTCTGAGCGTTTATCTTTATTACTTATGCATGCCAAAAAAACCTCGTAACTTGAAAAAATATCCTGAAGAACTTCATCCTTAATATCGGATTGAATTCTTTCGTTAGCAACTGTAAAAATCCTCTCAAGAGCAGGTAATGAAAAAATATCTGATAACAAATCAACTCTTTTATCTTTATCAGATTCTTTATCGGCAACATAAGCTATTGCCAGTATCCCTGCAAAATAAAGTAGCTTTCTGGAGAAGCGAAGTTTTATGTTTCTTATACCCCATGATTTACCATCCGCATCAACTTTATGCTGAAAGTCAGTTGTGATAGTACGATAATAGCGAATCATATCATTAAGAAGATATTTATCAATTTTACCTTCGCTTGAAGACTTTAAATACTTATTAATTAATGCTTTTTTATATTTATTAAAAACTTCCTCATTATAAATTGCCTTTCCCTCTAAAAGAAATAGCATCCTTCGCGTCAATGAAGCATTAGTGTCTTTATTTCCACCGATATTTTCTAAAATTTTCTCAAAAACATCTGCCGCATCCGAACCAAAAGTACCAGTATCACCCGCATCTTTTTCAATGTATTTCTTTACGCATTCACTAATGCAATCTTTTTTTTCAATTAATTTTTCAAGTGTGGAGTCTTTATCACAGAATATAAAAAGGTCTATATCAGACTCAGCAGAAGCTTCAAGCCTGCCGAAAGAGCCAGTGGTGATGATAGTAAATTCTAAATCTTCGATCTCAGCCAAAGCTTCAGTAAGGTCTTGCTTCAGTCTGTTTAGAATACCTGCAGAATAGGATATAGCACCGTTTATAGTGACATGACAACCAGTTAAGTCTTTGTATTGCATTGCTTTTATTCCTACTCACGTTTAAAATCCACTTCCTGGTATGTCTTTAAATATGATTCGCTAATTTTTGTTTTTTGTTTTTTGTTAATGTATCTTTTAGCTAAGCATTTCTCTTCAACTAAAACCTCATATTTTCTAGTAACAAATTCCAAATCATAATACTTCAAGCACGAAGGTATTTTTTTATTTTTTAACTGAGCCAGCCATGAAAAAAGCCCTCTATACTTACCTCTCCAGCTTTGCTCTTCTGAAATTAAGTCTTTATGCTTTATCTTACTATTTTCTTCAAAATAAACCTGGCTCAACTTATCCGAAATAACACCACTCAAGTTATTTATAAAATGATGATAAACAAAATGTTTAGTTCTCCAAAAATCATCTAATATGTCCAGTTTTTTATTTTCGCACAAACCCGAAGAGTCTATAAAGGCAGCTTTAGCGATAGATATCCTGTTCATATAACGGACCTGATTTATTCCTTTATACTCAATACACCTCAATATACCGTCAATTGTATCTGCATTTATTTTACTATTGAAAATATCGGCGCCTTCTGAGTTTGATTCTCCATTTAACAAGCTGGTAATGAACTTAACATCAAATTTTCTCGATAGAGCTTTCTTCAGACCACTGTCTTTCCATGCAGAACCACAGATAAGATTATCCCCTATCTCGTGATGCCCATAACCAAAGTTATGTTTTATGTACGGCTCGGCACTATGTGATAGAGGAATATGACCAACATCATGAAGCAAAGCGGCCGCGACAATATTATCTTTTAATTCATCGCAATAATTCCTAGTTGTTGCGACATAATTAGCTATGCCAGCCACGTACAAAGAATGAACATATCTATTTCGATGGCCTTTAGTTATTTCATTCCTTTCGCTATAATCGATAGCTCCTAAAAATGATATATCCTTGAGCCTGCAAAAAGCCGGAGTTTGAATGATTGATTCGAGTGCAATGGACGAACGAAGATCATTAACCCAATAAGCAATATCATCTTTTTGAGCATTTTCCTCGAATTCATCAAAGTTTAAAAACTTTTCCATTATTTCCACTCATATTCTATGCACTATGTTGCTTACTCTAACACCTAAGCGCAGTTTTTGCGCATTTAATTGATTTATCATATAGTGCCATAGCATAAACTTAAAGATATTTATCAATCACTTACCTTTTATTCTTAAATTTACTTATGCTTGCAATTGGTTGTTTGCTCCCAACCACCCTTCAAGCATGCAACTTGTCGCGCTGGATATGAAAGTGAACCCGAAACTGAGGCCGTTCGCCAGTACTATATCTATGAGGCAGTCAAAAAACCTAGGTAACTCATATGGTCCTGAAATTTGTTTAAATCTGTACCGTCAAGGTGACCTGCTTATCACTTTCATATCTCACTCCCGCTACAGCATTCAGACAGGCGGAAAGGGGGGAATTGCCGTTCCGTCAGCCGCTTCCCAGCGCCACCAGTGGCCCTGACCGTATTCCCTGTTGTAGTGGGCGGTTTTTTCCTGTTTGCGCTGCAGGTACTCCGGCGTGTTCATCCCGAAGACCTCCATGGGCAGCGCATCCACGCCGGCAACGTCCTTCAGCACAAAGTCCGGAAACACGTCTTCCTCGCCGTCGTAGCGCAGCGGCTTAATGAAGGCGCGTTTTTCCTGCCAGAGCCGGTCTTCGACTATTCCCTCATAGCCTGAATCCAGCGGAATGAAGCGGGGGCTGACCGTCATCAGCGCCACGTCGATGACGGTGCTGCAGCTGAACGGCCGGTTGCGCCCGTCTGTGTGCCTGAACGTCGTTTCCGGCGGCTCCGTTTCCGCAATGACCACGACCTTCATGCCCCGGCGCCAGTCGCCCAGCTCGCGGCCAAAGCTCCTCTCCATACGCAGGCGCACGTCCTCCGGCAGCACCAGGTCCGGGAAGCCGGAAAACAGCCCCAGCGGGAGCGTGGTCTTCAGCCGTGCTTCAGCAGCCTCATTCCAGCCGGCCAGCACGGACACCACAATGAGCCGCCGTTTGTTCTTTTCTGCCACTCTCAGGTGCTCCCGGTTGGCCACGACCTGCGGCGTGCCCTTCATGGCCATGAGCAGCAGCGACTCCTCCAGCGGCACGCGGCCGACGCGTATCCGGCCCGCCGTCTGCTGCAGGTGCCAGCTCACCCAGCCGGGTGTGCGTTTCTTTTTGTCGAAGGCGGGTGCCAGACATTGATGCCGGACTGCTCCCACAGGAGGTGAAGTAATCCAGCAGGCGCATCGAGGGCCGGCGCTTACGCTTCACCGGTTCATCACCGGGCACGTCTTCAGTCGGCCTGACCTCTGAAGGTGATTTTTTCTGCAGGCCGGTGGGCAGCCTGACCACGATGGTGCCGTCCGCGGCGGTGCGGACCGCATCGCCCTGATAAATCTCCGCCTGGCGTTCGTCTGACCACACCGAATAAAACCGGCAGTCCGGTTTGTGCTCATTGCCGGTGAAGGCGTAGGAGGACAGCCAGCAGCGCTCGGTTTCCCGGGAGTAGTGGACCTTCAGGCGGCGTCTGACGGGGTCGGTCTCTGCCGGCAGGCAGCTGCAGGTGACCACCGTGGTTTTTTTGTTGTCGCGGGCGTGCTTCAGCCAGCGCTGCCAGGTCCCGGTTTCCTCCTGCTGGAAGGCTTCACTGGCGTCCCGCTCACCGCGCTGTCCCCGGAAATGCACCGCGTAGGTTTTCTTTCTGGCCATGCCCGTCCCCCGTCCGGAATTATTTTTCGCAGCCGCACCGGACATCACGCATTTATTTATCCTGACACGTTACCGGCGTGGATTCATTCCACAGTCTTTCGAATTCCGCGTTATATTCAGCAGCAACTGCTTTATTATCAAAAACTGCCAGCGCATTTTCCGCATTGCGCTTTTCAGCCGATGAGGTGTAATTAAACGACCCGGTTTCCGTATTCACGCCGTCGGCCACAATAAACTTGTTGTGCATGATACTGTACCGGTCGTCCGTCCGGACCGGCACCCCGCTGCAGGCCAGCAGGGAGACCAGCGAATAACGGCCGTGACTGACCTTTTCATCCGCAACCAGCCGGACCGCCACGCCGCGCTGTGACTGGCTTATCAGCGCATCTGCGACAGGCCGGCTGGTGAATTCATAGGCCGCGATGTCCAGCGTTTTCCCTGCCCCCGCGATGAGATTCAGGATAAGGCGCTGCGCGCTTCCGCCCGGCGAAAAACCCACGGCGATATTGTCTCCTGCGGACACAGATATACTGAACACGGCAGACAAAATAAATAAACTGACCCGCACGCTTTTCATTATTTATTCTTTTCCTGAATGGATATCCGGATGGTATTATGCTCCTGTTCCGTCGCGGAATAACAGTACACAGACAAAGTAAAATTATATTTATAACAGCAGGTATTCTCTTCCTGAGATTATTTCTGCGTCAGAACGTAAAGGGGTGGCCGTGTTATACATGACGTTGTGTCTTTTCCTGCTGGTGATGAGCCTGCGTGAACTCTTCCGCCTACGTAACGCTGCCACAGAAGTAAACGTCGGCACCGTTCTGCTGGCCTCCGCCATTATTCTGCTCCCCTGACGCTGGTTGCACCGGTTCTGGTGGGGGTCTGGACGACCGGAATGGACATCACGCGGCACACCCTGGATGAGGTGGCCATAACGGCCCAGTGGACGGGCGTGGCCGGGGCGGCCTTCCTGAGCGGCCTCTACTTCATGCTGGCCCGGCGCGCCGGCAGGCGTTTCTGGTACACCGGCGCTTTCATCGCCTCGGCACTGCTGGCGTTCATCTTCTCCAACAGTCTGTGGTTCGTGTCGTACAGAGACGCCGCCATCGCGTCGCCCGTGCTGCTGGGAGAGGGTGAGGAAGACTGCGACGCGCCGGCCGTACTCGTTCGCTATCGCCCGGATGCGCCGTCTGACTGGCGCTGTCCACCGGTATAGTGCTGATGGGCGAATCCTCGCATCCTTTCCTGCCATGGCCTGACTACCGGCAGGGCAAAAGCCGTCAGATGAGCGACAACATCAACGCCCTGATAAAGCATGCGCAGGAAAAGTCAGACGGGAAGCCCGGTTAAGGCTTCCGTCCCGGATCATTCTTTTGGCTCTTTCTGATAAACAGGATCGTTTCCGCCCGGCAGCTTCAGCGAAAGCTGACGGTAATACGCCAGTCGTTCTCTGAAGTAGTCTCTTAGCTCTTCGGGCTGCTGATGCTCAACCTGGGCAGGAACGACAGGCAGGTTGAGCCGTTCCCGGTAAGCGACACCTGACGCGGCAAGGTCCACATTAACTTTATCCCGTTCGGCCCTGTCTCTAGCGGCCAGATTATGTGACATGGTAACTCCTCCTGAGATCAGTATACCGCACTATCCTTAATCATAACGACGGAGGTCATTATGTGTGGACGGTTTGCGCAGTACAGCTGCAGAGACGAGTATTTTGAAGCCGCAGGTATCACGCCGGAAGAACTGCCTTTCGACAGTGAACCCCTGGGGCGGTACAACGTTGCGCCCGGAACGCGCGTGATGCTGCTGAATCAGCGGGAAGGGCAGCTTCATTTTGATCCGGTGTTCTGGGGTTACAAGCCGGACTGGTGGCACAAGGCCATGCTGATTAACGCCAGAGGGGAAACGGCCGCCTCCGGCAGAATGTTTAAGCCGCTGTGGCAGCACGGCAGGGCAGTTGTGCCGGCGAATGGCTGGTTTGAATGGGCACGGACGGATGAGGGCAAACAGCCTTATTATATCTATCACCGCTCAAGGCAGCCGCTTTTCTTCGCAGCGATCGGCAAAGCGCCCTTTAGTCAGGATCATGGCCATGAGGGATTTGTCATCGTGACGGCCGGGAGTAATCAGGGAATGGTGGATATCCATGACAGGCGGCCGCTGGTACTGCAGCCTGAGAGTGTGAGGGAATGGCTGAGCGAAGATACCAGTGCAGAAAGAGCCAGTGAAATAGCGCATGAGTGTGCTCTGCCAGAGAGCGACTTTAAATGGCATAAAGTGGATAATGCAGTAGGAAACATACATAACCAGGGAAAGGTGCTGACAGAGCCGGTTTGAATGCTTTTTGTCTCCAGACCGGCAGTAAAGTTGATCAATTCACCGGGTAAAAATGAATAAAACTGACTGGCTCATGAAATTTCGCCGCTGCCGTTCAGCGGAGACGCTTGAAACTGTGTACGAACATCTGATGTATTCAGACCACAATGACGAACAATATGAAATCACCCGTGCCTACGATCACCGTAAGGCAGAACTGGCCACAGGCAAGCTCTATGACCGCGTTCCTGCTCATGTCTGGAAATTCGTAGAGTGAACCTGCCATAAAAGCTTTTCATCAGGAACTGGCTCAGCGAATACAAATTTTTTGTGTTCGCTGAGCCAGTTGAACAAGCCGAAGGCGCGTTAGTGACCTTAAAAAGCTTTATCCACATTTCCACAGGCTAGATCCAATAATTATCCTTATAAGATCCATTTTAGATCCAAACAGATCCCGTTTTCTCTGAGACCAGTGGTGCCGCGGCTTCCAGAGGATTTGCATGTGTCGTAACATGTAAAATATGTGTGGTAACATGCAAAACATGTGTGACAGCATGAGCATACTGTGTCATAACATGCAGAAAAATGTGTCGTATCATGATCAAGGTTCTAAGCGTGAGTTGAATCATGGACGCTGTGTATAAAGAGGATAATGCATTGACTGATAATAATTTTTTCCATGATTCTTTACTCGCTTCAGTAGACGATGAAAAGAAAGTATTAACAGTTACGAGCACGTCCTCAGTTCAACCTGCCATTCTTCTCCGACTGGGTGTCTTCGTTCCAAATACTCGTGCGCTAAAAAAAGGGTCGGAGCATATTATTGATGTATCAGAACCCTTCTCCTCACTCGAATTCGCACGTCAGGAAGGCTATAACGACATTCAGATCAGAGGAGAACGTCTGAACATCACTTCCGATTTTAGTGTATGGATGGGGGTGATTGGTGCATTCAGTAAATATGGGCGAGACAGTAACGAAATAACCTTACCTTTCAAAGAGTTTGCACATCTTTGCCAGTATGATTCGCGTCAGATAAATCACAGGCTTCGCGATCAAATTTTTGATTCCCTCGCAAAATTAGGTACAAAAGTTGTTCAATTTAAACGCAGAGAGGGTACTGGCAAGATGTTTTTTACTCAGTTGCTCAAGACTGCATTGCTGGATCGGGATAAAGATACTGTAACGCTGGAAGCTGATGAAAGGTTGTGGGAACTTTATGAAATTGACTACACCATACTGCTGCGTAAAAGACCTTATAACTACCTGAAAGGTAAGGAAGTTGCCCAAACTCTTTACACCTACATAGCCAGTTTGCCTGATAATCCTGCCCCTGTATCTTTTACTCGAATCCGTGAACGCCTCCTGTTGACATCCCCTGTACCTGAACAAAACAGACTTATCAAAAATGCTCTTATGGCCATGAATAAAATAGGCTATATCGAGTACAGCGTCGTTAAAAAAGGAAGAGAATCTTACCTGTTCATTCATAAAAGAAACAAAAAACTCAAGGAGTTATACGAAAAAGATGTGTCGTAACATGTTTCATACTCATGTAGTGCCTTGAACCGGGCCCGGACCACCTAAAAATGTGTCATAGCATGTTAATGCGCGACTTTTAGCATGCTGTGACACATCTTTTGATGATGTTCGCATGTTATGGCACATCTTTTCTGCATCCGCACACCCTTAAACCATACTTTTCTACGTCTGACATGACAGAACCCACGTGAAGTCCTGGACCAGCATGCTACGACACATGATTGCAGCCTGAGCATGGCATGACACATTTTTCGTTGAAGTAAAATCACAACTTTTTAATTTTTGAGCGATTTGATAGTCTTCAGGGAGCCTCACAATGGGCTTTGCTAACTGGAGGAAAGATGTTGGGGTCAAAGAAAATTAAAAGAATTTTTTCTGATGGAGATCCAAGACCAGTTAGCAAATATATACTTATCAGAAATGTATTTATTCTTTATTTAATTCTTTGTTTTGTTGTATTTTTTTGTTTTGAGTTGATGAAGATTACTTTTTATTATGATTATAGTTTTTCGTTGAGTCATTTATCTAAAACTGCTCCTTACGCAATTTCTTTTTATATTTTTATTGTCATTTCTAATTCAATGATTTTTAGATGGCAGGTTAAAAACAATACCATTAACAATAAAAAGTTCACAACTGAAAAATCAAAGCAACCCATATATGATTCTTCATGCTCCAGTGAAAAAATCTTTGGGCGAAATATCGGGATTAAGTTAACAGCAGATATAAATCCTCGTGAATATAAGTTATGGACGGCTGAACTTATCGACTATGCCATTAAAGAAGGCTGCTCAAAAAATAATCCTTTAATATTTCGCTCTCACTTTTTATCTTTGAAAAAAATCCGAGCATATGTAATAAGTGAACTTTTAAAAAACCATATGATATGTAGCGTCCGTACTGATTTATCGTTAAAAAATCCATTTATCCTTAAATGGTTCATGCCCGCTATGATAGCTCTTAGGTTAAAGCTGCCAGCTCTACGTGATCGTGAGGCCGAAATCGTTATCAGGCCCACTGAACAATGATTCAGGCTAACACACTACTGAGGTTGGATTCTATGTTAGTACAGACAAAAGATATTTCAGTTAACGATATTACCGTTAAATGGGTCCAGGAAGAAATTACCCGTTCAAATTTGCCAGAAGGGGATGCTATCAGAATAGACCTTTTAGATTTACAGTCTTACAATTTCAAAAGCCCTGTTAAGATAATTCATCACCTTACCCAAATAGCCAAAAACCGAGATGGTGGCCCAAATGATCTTCAACCGCTTATCAATATTGCGAAGAGGATAGTCGGAGCTTGTGATCTTATAGATGACGAACAGGATATAAATAGCCCATTTATCACAGGGTTTAAATATAACTCTGTTACATCTGAAATGGATAAGGTTCGGGTTCCTGTTGGGCAGGTAATGTATTTTTCAAGAAAAATAGTCACTATACCGAATCGTATGTACAAAACAGGAAATGCTCATATGATACTAAATGATCATAATGAGACTGAATTTACATTAATACAATCCAAAAGTAGTGATACTCCAGACTACCTTCTCGATTGTTATATCAAAAGTGCAGAACATGTCTTCGCTGCGTGGATAAAAAGGTAGTAATGCTAGTCGGACAAACTAATGTTTACGTTTGTCCGTCTTTATACAGCGTTCAATGATTATCCAAAGTGGTGGTAATTCCTCTAATCCCGGCCATTGCGTAGGGATTTTACGTTAATGATCAGCCAGCACTCCGCTTCTTCGGTTTAGCCATCACCTGAATACCGCCATCAGTTCACGCTGTTAACGTTCTAAGAGCTTCGGGCGGTCTGTATCACTTCTGGTTCCGGCGAGGATTGCTTCACCGTCAGAGTCAGACAATCCGGCAGCACCTTCACTTCCAGCGTGTTCCGGTCGCAAACCTGCCTCTTCAAGTCAGTGGCCCTTAAGGATGACGAATGTTGGTAGGGATATAGCGGGTCCACAGATATTTAATTTAACATAAATTGTATTATACGCATTTTTTATGCGGTTATTTGATAATGTATCTTTTTGGATAGTTTATAATGTTAGCCGTAAACGGCGTTTTCTCCATTTCTTATGGATGAGGCTTCTGGCCATGTCTAACAAAAAATTCACCATATTTCATTGTTGCTGGTTTTAAACTAAAAGTGCCTGCATTTATTCATATATGAATTATCCGCTTATTAAGGGCCTTTTATGAACAGCTAGAGCTGTCAAAGTATTGCTCTGACAGTTACAATATTTTAATGTTTACTGATTAGATGATGAGATTATGGGGGAAAGCAATGGATGCTAAAATGCTCGCCAGTTCAATCGTATCGGGCGTAGTTTCTGTACCAATGGACTTCTATCTAGGACTTGAGCGAACCTTTCAGGATTTGGACCTGTCTGATGGAGGCCGACGCATCCAGTCACGCAATATGCATGATGACGTCCGCGTTGGACGTGCAGTTTATAACGCCTTTAAGAACAGAAACGAGATAGCTAAAATCGTTAAGATCATCATTGATGATTCTCTTCAATACCTCCCCGAACCCGCACTTCGCAAGGTTTATGACAAACTGATTGGCAGCGCAACTTCAATGAGCAGTCGGACGGCTACTCAACTGACTTTGTCTTCTTACCTAGGTTCAAAGGTCGTCAGTGGGGTCATGCTTTCATTCATATCCCGTGTGGCACTCCGGGGACTAACTGGTGGCTTGACCGGCGGCGTTATTGCCCAAGGCGTGATTTCACGTGCCTGTGAGGCATCCCGGCGGCTTCAGATGCAAAACCCTGAGCTATGGCGCAAACTGAGGGTTAACGATTACGACATGCTATATTTCATGTTTGAAGAACCGCTGCAGAACTTCATCAAAATGGGTGAAATGTTACGTAAAAACCCCTCCGCTTCCAGAGAGTTTATCAATGCTATCGAAAATTATTAGACTTATTCGTAAGCTCATCGCCGAACTATCCGGTGGTCTAGTACTGATGGCTATGGTGGTAGGTATATTTCTGGCAGCCACGCTTAATGAAGGTGCCATGCGAATTATAGGTCCGCTGCTCGTTCTCGTAGCGGGACTGATTGTATACGGTCTAACTTATCTGATTGCTGAAAAGCCAGACCGTCGTTAACATTTCAGTAAGAGAGGTTACTGAACAACATTAGCGAGTCTGAGTCTCATGAGTACAGACCTAATATATAACAAACATCCCATCCTTGCCTCCTGCGGAATTTGTCAAATAGGGCGAGAATATGGCGGCTTCGGCGACAGGGTTTGCACCTTTTCAGTCGGACTGAAAGAGGGCAAAGTAGCCTGGATGAAATTGTCGCTGCGGCAATATTCTGAAAAATGGGTCGTGATTGTTCGTAAACGCCCGTTCCTTAATGCATGGGCACGCTCTGGTGATGAACCACAGCTCGCAGCTGGCGATGAAAAAGTATGGAGAAAGGATTATAAGTTTTTTCGCGCTGAGAAAGGTTTTTCTCAAGGATATCATAATCCTGTGCCACTTGCATTGTGCGATGCACATTATGAAATAGAAAAAGGGCTACCCGTGCTTCATGCAGGTTTTACGAATGGCGTAACGCGAACAATATGGCTTATGGCCAACGGTGCGGAAATTTTCCCAGTTAGCGTACCTTCAGAAAGGGATGCTCGTCTGCTGTTCCGGGGGTTGGCGACAGGACAACTGAACCGCTTTCAGTCTCTTTCCTGTATTCACTGTGTTAACAAAGCCGAACTATACAGGGTTTTGACCTTGTAGGCTGAACAAAAGTAATTCTGCTTGTTAACTTTCGGCATCTTTCGCTTTTCGTCTGCCAGCAATGCACCAAAAAAATTATTTGAACATTATTAGAATGCATTTTTATACTCTAAGGTACTGTCATAGTTAACAAACTTTGCTTTGTTTATAGCAACAACAGTTTGTACTGGAATATTGATTTTTTTGTCATCACAAAAATTCTCAAGGAGCATAGTAAGGTGTATAAATGAGTCAGAAAGTTTATTACTGCAAAAATTGGTCAATTGGATATAAAGAGCCAACTGACTTATGGGGGAGAAAAAAGCCCTAAAAAAACATGAGGCTGGCGAACCTTATACAGTGCTCATTGACTCTGAATCTACACCATCGTGCTTTATTAATATAATGAGGAATAGTGGCTGGGTAAGTGTAAGCTTTCTTGATGAACATTTAAGAGAGTATCTTCTTTATAATTTTCAAATGCTGGATGTGGAAAAATTATTTCTATCGATGGCTGTTTATAGAGAGTTTAACGATGATACTGACCTTGTTATCAACGGGACAACGTACCATTTTAAAGAATATGGGCATACTATAATTATAGAGGATAATATCCCGAGTAAAACTTCAGAGAGGAGTGAAACTTACTCTGATGTAGCCAAAAATTATGAACAGTTTCCAGCGTTCGGACAATATGATTCTTTGAATCGAAAGGAACGATAGGTTATTACAAATCTTTAAAAGAGCCGATGAAAGGCGGAGAAGTGGTAACGGTGAAAGGTTGCATTGACGCAAAACCCGGAACAGACGTGATGCAACCTAAAACCGATCTCACTACAGACGGCAGAGACATCGGGAGATACTGGTGCATTGACTACGTCTGTTATGAAAGGACGGACTCTGAAGACAACTGAGCAATGCGTAATAGATTTACTCAATGCTTGCCGCCGGACGACAGTGAAGCGCTTGTGAGCCACACCTAATCGGCAGGCTCCGTAACGGGTTTTCTGCACAAACAGGAACAGTTAAGTCTGACTTTATTTTTTTCGCCCCGAGTAAGCAAGTCCGGGTGGGCCAGCAACTGCCTGCGTCGTCAAATACAGCTTTGTTAAGGCGGCGGTTCCATCAACTGCTCAATCGCAAACATGAGAGCGGGTTCAACCTCATCACTTCTTTTCAGACGTGCCCTCAGCAAAAGTATAAGATCACGTTTGATCTCTTCGCGGGTGATTACGTCACCATCACCCGCTTTCCTCAGACAAACCATGCCGGTGAGTCTGCACGCTTCCCGGTAAGTGGACTGAACTTCGTCATCATCAACGTTCTGCATGAGGATATCTCCTGCACTGAATCAGGTTTTATGCGCGAAAGCGCATGAAGGCGCCAGCTGATGCCCGCCAGGGTGAACTGGCCACATGGCGCCGGTAGCCCGGCGAAGCCGGTTACGTGATGAAAGGTTCTGCCTGTCGGGCACTTCGTCCTTGTATCTAACCATATGTGGTGATTAGCTACCACCACTGAAGCAGAGTGAGCCGGTCTTCGCCCTTAAGGTCAGATATTGACGAGCGCTGAACCTTCTTTTGCAGCATATGGCCCTCCGCTTCACCTTTCACGCCAGCACATCAGGTTGAACGGTTACCGGGAGCACGACTCCGTATGTACAAGGCAAACAGGCGTGACGGTTTATGTGAGAGGAGTGAAACCATGTTTCCAGTCGGTATTGATGTCAGTAAAGACACGCTCGACCTCTGCATGCTTTACGACGGCATGAAAGGTCGCGTCAAAACACGAAATATCCGCAACGACCGCAGCGCGGTTGCGCACATACTTCGCTGGCTCAGGCTTCAGCACTGCGGTCCGGAGGATGTTCATGTGGTGATGGAGGCCACCGGCGTTTATCACGAACGGCTGGCCACGTCCCTTCACGACGCCGGTTTCTGTGTGTCTCTGGCCAACCCTCACCGCAGCCGGGAGTTTGCCCGTGGCATGGGGATAATGACCAAAACGGACAAGGTGGATGCGTATATGCTGGCCTGTTACGCACTGCTGAAAAAACCGCACCGGTGGGAGCCGCCCGCAGCGGATATCAGATTTCTCAGCGCACTTCTGCGCCGGCGGGATGTCCTGCTCGCTGACGCCGTGCGTGAGGAAAACCGGCTCGAAAAGTATCAGTCCACCGACACGCCTGCAGACGTCGTCAGTTCATGCATCAGGATGGCGCAGCTGCTCCGTGAAGAAGTGAGAAGCATTGAACGGCAGGTTAAAGCGCACATTCAGGCCAGCCCGGACCTGAAACGGGATTATGCGCTGCTGACGTCGATTAAATCTGTCGGGCCTCAGCTGGGTTTGCACATGCTGGTTGTGCTCCGCAGCCATAACTTTGAATCAGCAGACCAGGCGGCGGCTTTTCTTGGCGTGGTGCCTGTCGAAAAGCGCTCCGGCACTTCGGTTCGGGGACGGCCCCGCATGTCTAAAATCGGCCCGCCTCAGCTGAGAGCCAAACTTTACATGTCGGCTCTGTGCGGGAAAATTCATAACAAACGTATGCGTACTGTCTACGAGGAAATGTGCCTGCGGGGCAAACCTAAAATGGTGGCTATTGGTGCACTGATGCGAAAACTGGTTCACTGGTGTTATGGCGTACTGAAGACGGGAACTGCTTACAATGACGGAGGCCCCCGTGCTGCGCTGAATACCTGACTCAGGTTGAGTTGACACTTTACTGACAGAATCGCTCATGAGGACAACCGGGCATAGTCCGCTATGAGCGAAAAGCAGTCGTTGCCCGCCGTTAGCCAGCGGGCAACATAATGACCAGCTATTTACGCAACAGGCGCAGGCCGTTTGCCACAACAAGTAGACTTGCACCCACATCGGCAAATACAGCCATCCACATGGTTCCCATGCCGGCAATGGTCAGGGCAAGAAATATTACCTTGATGCCAATTGCCATAACGATGTTCTGTACCAGAATGCTGTAAGTCTGTTTTGAAAGCCGGACAAAGGCAGGGATTTTACGTAAGTCATCATCCATCAGGGCAACATCGGCGGTTTCGATGGCGGTATCGGTGCCATCGCGCCCATGGCAAAGCCGATATCGGCGCGAGCCAGTGCCGGCGCATCATTGATGCCGTCGCCCACCATGCCGGTGGTACCCTGAGCCGTAAGTGTTTCAATGGCGCGCAGTTTGTCCTCAGGCAACTGGTTACCCGGGCTTCATCGATACCGACCTGAACGGCAATGGCCTGCGCTGTACTCGAATTGTCTCCGGTCAGCATGAGTGTCCGGACGTCCAGACCGTGCAGCTGGCTCACCGCCTCGCGACTGCTTTCTTTGACCGTATCTGCCACTGCAAACAGCCCAAGTACCTGATGACTGTCACAGAGCAGGATGACCGTTTTACCAGCGGACTCCAGCTCCCTGAGCGTCGCCCTGACAGTCTCCGGGCAGCTGCTCGTTTTTTCAGCCATCCTCAGATTCCCGAGGGTGTAGGTTTTGCCTTTGATGACACCCTGCACCCCACGGCCCGGCAGAGCTTCAAAGCGCTCGACGTCATAACACTTCATGCCCTCTGATGCTGCCGTAACGGCCTGCGAAACCGGATGATCGGAGTAACCCGCCAGACTCGCAGCCAGCCTGCGACCCTCATCTTCGGCAACCCAGGTATAGATAATCACATCCGTCTGTACCGGTTTACCGTGCGTCAGTGTGCCAGTTTTGTCGAGCGCCAGCCATTTCAGCTTTCTGCCCTCTTCAAGATAAATGCCACCTTTAATCAGGAT
This sequence comes from Pantoea sp. SGAir0180, assembly GCF_043546245.1. Taxonomy (NCBI): domain Bacteria; kingdom Pseudomonadati; phylum Pseudomonadota; class Gammaproteobacteria; order Enterobacterales; family Erwiniaceae; genus Pantoea; species Pantoea sp. SGAir0180. The sequence goes on from NZ_CP028073.1 coordinate 31,743, forward strand.
CCCCCGGCGGGCTGCCGCCGTCAGGCCGCTGACGATAGTTACCGGCGTGGAAATGACGAGCGCGCAGGGGCAGGCGATAACCAGCATGACAAGCGCCTTATAAACCCACTCGTGCCAGCTTTCACCTGCAATCAGTGGCGGGAGGATGGCAACCGCAACCGCGATGGCAAACACCACGGGGGTATAAACCTGTGCAAAGCGGTCAACAAAGCGTTGCGTAGAGGCTTTTGCCCCCTGGGCTTCCTCCACGGCGTGAATGATGCGCGCGAGCGTAGTATTTCCGGCAGCAGCCGTTACCCGGTATTCAAAACCACCGGAGCCGTTAACCGTCCCGGCGTAAACCGGATCGCCTTCTCCTTTTTCGATCGGCAGGCTTTCGCCGGTAATGGGTGCCTGGTTGATGCTGGTCCTGCCCCGGACAACCCTGCCGTCAAGGGCGATACGCTCACCCGGTTTTACCCGGACCACGCTGTCAAGGGATACAGATCTGGCATCTGCCTCTTTCCAGGAACCGTCCGGCTGCTGAACCGTGGCTGTTTCAGGCGTCAGCTTCATCAGGGAGCCAATAGCATTGCGGGCGCGGTCAAGAGACTTCGCCTCAATCAGTTCCGCGATCGTGAACAGCACCATTACCATGGCGGCTTCCGGCCACTGTCCGAGAGCCAGCGCCCCGGTTACAGCAATGCTCATCAGGGCGTTAATATTCAGATTGCCGTTACGCAGCGCAATCCAGCCCTTTTTGTAGGTAGACAGGCCGCAGGCACCAACAGCGGCCAGAGCCAGAACTGCTTCCAGCCATTCCGGCATGCCAGTCCAGTGCATAGCTTCAGCGGCCGCTGCTGCCACGCCGGCCAGTGCCAGAAACCACCAGGTTTTTTTCTTTTCCTCAGTAACCGCGTGCCGCCCGCTGCTGTCAGAGAGCTCAGGTTCAAAGCCCAGCGAACGAATGGCGGCCAGAACCGGCTCCAGCGTACCCGGTGCATGAACGACCGTCAGTACGCGTTGCATAAGGTTAAAATCCAGCTCCTTAACGGCCGGCATACCGTCCAGCTTTTACGGATCATGCCCTCTTCTACCGGGCAGTCCATCTGCCTGATGCGGATGCTGGTATGCACTCCGTCAGCGGTCACCTGCTGTGCCTGCAGCTCACCGGATGTGACAGATGCAGGCGCACAGCAGGAACCGCAGGCGCTTTCCGCTTTACTGCCTGAACAGCTGATGCCAGTAGTCCGGGTGACTTTATCAGCCAGTTCCGGGTCAAAACCCAGAGAGCGCACCGCCTGTAGTACCGACTCCAGTGCCTGCGGCGAGTGGGTCACAGTAAGTACCCTCTGCATCAGATTGAATTCAAGCTCACTGACGTCAGACAGTTTTGTGAGTTTTTTACGAAGCAACGTCTCTTCCGTCGGGCAGTCCATCTGCACGATGCGCAGACGTGTCTGAACGCTATCGCTCCCGTCGCGTTCTGCCACTGGCCCGGAAGGCTGACTCAGACTCTCCGATGAACAGCAGCTTCCGGCACTACAACAGTCCGGTGAGGCATCAGCCATTTTTTGCGAAGTTTTTCCGGAGGCGTCTGCCGTGGCAGCAGAGGTATAGCTGACGGATGTCCGCTCTCCGGACGCGGCAGAACCGCACTTGTTATTACTACAGCAGTCACTCATGTTTTTATCCCGTTCATAGCATATACTGGCATTAAAGACCCTGAAGTAACTACAGGGTCAAGTGTACAAGGAAAAAGTTATGAAAATTGGCGAACTGGCCCGGCAGGCAGGCTGTCCGGTAGAGACGGTGCGTTATTATGAGCGTGAGGGGCTGCTGCAGGCAGCATTACGTGACCAGGCAAATAACTACCGTCACTATGACAGTGCCCATCTGGAAAGACTGATGTTTATCCGCCGCTGTCGGGCGCTGGATATGACCCATGAAGAAATCCGGGTGCTGCTGCAGGCACGCAGTCAGCCTGATGCAGATTGCGGTATGGTTAACGACCTGATAAATGAGCACCTTCTTCATGTACAGGCCCGTATTCGTGAACTGAATATCCTGGAAACGCAGCTGAGCGAGCTGCGGAGGCATTGTAATGCCAGCCGGGCAACACGCGACTGCGGCATTTTGCGCGAACTGGAGCAGGCAGATGAGCCGGATGATGTCCTTCCCGTTATTTCTCCTGGCCATCTTGCCGGCAGCCATCCACATTAATTTTTTAGGAACAGGCTCTGTAACGAGCCGTTTTAATTTGAATCAACCCGGCAGTGAGCGCTGTATTAAGAATGCCGCCTGAGCGGCATGAAGGCGCCAGATGACCTAAAAGATGGCGCAGATGCTGAAGGGCGCCGTACGCCCGGCGTAGCCGGTTACAGACGTATAAATCGTGCCATACCCTACCTTTCCCTGAACAGCCCTGCGTGCTTTCAGCAGTGAAGAAACTTATGTAACCCCTATTAACCCCGGTGAGCGGGCTTCACGGCGCTTGCGACGTGAAGGGCGTGATTTCCGGGCCTTGGCGTCGGCAGCCTGCTGCTGACGCTTAGGGGGTGTTCATCAGAACTTTCAGCTATGGATGGTGAACTTAACACGGTAGCTGCAAAGCCAGACCCGCTTTCCGCCGCACGATAGCCACTGTACGCCGTCGGAGTGGTCACGACAAGGCGTAGCCGCAGTCGGGGCGTATCTCCGCGTTAGCGGGCCGTCAGGGCCGCTTACGGGCGTGTTCACTGTACCCTGCAGCAACTCGACTCACAGCAACACCAGAGCCATTAGTTACAACACCCATTAATCAGCCACTGCAGTTCCGGCCCTTCGGGCCGGGCGGCCGGGGCTGGTCAGTGGGGGCGATGGGTTGTCAGGTCCGGCTCCGGTCCCTGCTGGAGGGGCACTCAGGGTTCAGGACTACGCCGGTGCTGTTTACAGTGAATGAATGTATGCTGTAACTAAAATGCTGTGCTCTTGGGGCCCGCTTCAGCGGGAGCTACTTCCCGTTCTGAGCGGCGCGGACGCCTGCGGCCGCTGCGAGCGAAGGCCTTTTCCACTTATCCACAGTCTCGCGGGTGACAGAGATCATTCCGGGTTTATCCGGAAGACTCTAAAACAGTGTTTACGAATGTTTTGCAGATTATCTGATATCCGTTTGCTGCTTTCTGAGGTTATCTCCTTGCGGATTTCTGTGAATAAAAGGACGGCGACGGGGTTTTGCGCACGCTGCCGGCGCATGAACGACGTCGCGGCCGGCATGAAACGGGAATAATGGCGAAAACGAGGCCTGAGCCTGAAAAAAAACCAAGGCAAAAGCCCCGGTTAAGGGGCATGGTCTGTATGTCGGGTGTTACGCGTCAGACGTGGGTGTCGTGTGTCTCAAACAGCTGCATCTGGAAGAGCTGCCGGATGGCCAGCTTCTCAAGACGCTCGTCCGTGCAGTACAGCAGCTCGCCTGCGGGCAGGGTTTTACGCAGGTGTTTCATCATCTCAAACACCTGCACGTCCCGTGGATGGCTGCTGAGCCGGTTTGCCCGCTTACGCATCGCCCCCTGCTGACGACGGTATTTCAGCGACTCGATCCTTTTACGGTCGTACCAGCGACGGCGGGCGGCCTGTGGCGAGATGTCTTCATCCTCCCGCATCAGCCCTTCCGCTATCATCTGCCGGCGCTCCTCGCTCCTGCGCAGCGCCTTTTCCTGCTCCTTTACGAGTCTGGCCATATCCGCACCCAGCATCCGGAAGCCGGCATCGGTTATCCAGACGTACTTCGGCAGCCACTGCCCGGACGCGCGGTCCCACATTTTTTCTTCCGACACCGCGAGCACGCCATACCGGACCTGTTCGTTAATCAGGCGGGACATACGGCTCACCGTGACGGCCGTCTCCGGAATGACGTTGCCGTGTTCGTCTTTCGGACTGACCTCCCGAGCCAGTCGGGACGTACACATGCCGACAGAATGTTTGCCCTTGTCGCAGAAACTGATTAGAACCGGCCAGGTGGTATCCAGCAGCCGGGCTTTTTCCGGTTTGAAATGGTTTTTACGCCCCGCCTTCTGGCGGTTCATCATGTAGTAAGGGTGCAGCGACATCCGCATGCGCAGCTCGCTGAGGCCGGTTTCCGGATCGGTTTTCACCAGCCGGTTGTAGAGGTAGCCGATCTGGCCACCCACCGGTTTGTAACGCGCCGGCCGGAACCACCGCGGATTTTCACATTTCGCCCGCGTGGAGTGTTCGCCCCTTACGCGGCGGGTTTTACGGGGTCCGGCAGGGACGAGAAAAGAAGCTGTTTCACCGGCGTCGACGCCCTGCCAGAAACGCACCTGTTCTTCGGTGCTGAGCTGACTCCAGTGCCGTGACGGTTTGCCCTGCTTCATAGCAGCGCCTCCCCGGCAGACTGAGACCGCTCTGTTTTCTGGCCACAGGTATGCCGCTGGTCTTCACAGACCGTCTGACGTGAAAACAGAGCCGCCGGAAAAAAGACGCGGGTAAACCCTCCGTCATGACTGCCGGTGTTACGGGCTAACAATACCGTTCTGATGTGAAGAGGAATTGCCGGCCGGTCCGGCCCGAAAACAGACTTCAGCAACGTAGCAGGAGCCAGGCCACATCCGGTCGGAGGCAAATGCCGGCAGCAGAATGGTCACTGCTGCAACGTCTGGCTTCATACGGGGTCGGGCAGTTTAACCCGATTAAAATCTGGTCATTCACCCTGTCCCGGACTTATGGCGGACAGGGGTTGTCTTATGAAATGCATGCGATATAATCCTTCACAGGCATGCGCCTGCTTTTGACCCCCTGATTTCTGAATCCAGCCGCCAAAGTTGAAGACAGAATCAGGGGTTTTTGCATTCAGAATCCGGGCTCGCCGGATTCTGACCCTGGACGTTTTACGGATACGTCCCATCCGGATAGTCGGTGGCCCGCAGCCGCGCATGTTCGGTCACGGAGGTTTGTGCTCTCCTCTCCTGCAGACCGCCACAGCCCGCCGAAAAGGATCGTTACGATCGCGCCACACGATCGTCCGAAAATCATACCCTCAGAAAAATCTCAGATCCAGCCTGATGTTAAATTTCGTCACCTTTTTGCATCCAAAAGGTTTTTTCCGCAGGTGCATGTTATTTCTGTTTTCTCTGTACATGGCGGTGCCGGAAGTCCTTAACAGGCCCGGGCGGGGATTAAGGCTGAGAAGGGCTAAAGTTAGTGATAAGCGAGACGATAACTGTCTCTGAACGCGGACTTCCCTAAAAGAAAAAATGGTACTGGTTAATTTACGCCGGCAGCTTTACCGGGCTGTCGGCTCTTTTTTTTACTTCTGGCAGTCCGCTTTAGGAATGAACTGACGTTCTCTCACGGGAATATGATGACTGAACACCTGTGCGATCCGGATATCTCCGGTTTAGCTCTTAAATCTACTTTATTCCGGTATATCTTTTAATCGTGTTGTGTAGCGCGGCGACAGCATTTCACGCTTCATCTGCCATGAACTGTCGCGCTCTCCCTGACCCGCAAACCAGACCTTTCCTTTTCCTGAGCGGTTAATACCGTCCAGCGCTGCCATTAAAGCGTCTGCGTTGGCATGAGGCTGCTGTTCACTGAACATATCAAACTGCGCCACCCCTGACTGGTAAAAATCGCTGAGCATCACACCTGCTCTGGCATACCGGAAACCATCCCGCCAGATGGTGGCGAGACCGCGAAGTGCTGACGCTATGATGTCCCGTGTGTCACTGGTCGGATAATCGCAGACACACGATGCGGTGTTCGAATACTGTGGCTCACTGCCGTGCCTGGCGGTGGCGACGGACACGCTGACATGACGACAACGCGAATTCTGCTCCCTGAGCTTTTCCGCCGCGCGCGTGGCATACAGCACCACGGCCTGCTGCATGTCTTCCAGCTGCGTGATCCTCTCGCCAAAGGAACGCGAGTTTACGATCTGTTGCTTTGGCGGTGGGGCATCTTCAAGAGCGAGGCAGGGCTCACCATTCAGTTCACGCGTGGTGCGCTCGACGATAACGTCGAAATTCTTTCGTATCATGCTGATGTTGCTGTCCGCAAGCTGCAGGGCGGTGTTAATCCCCAGCTGGTTCAGGCGCAGACAGATCCGCCGGCCAATTCCCCAGATATCGCCGACGTCGTCAGGTGAAGGAGTTTTCGCTGCCGGTTCTGTCAGTCAGGTCAACAACGCCGTTTGTCCGTGTCCACTTCTTCGCGGCGTGATTGGCCAGTTTGGCCAGCGTTTTCGTCGGCCCGAACCCCACGCCGATTATCAGCCCGGTTTCGCGCCGATACGCTCACGCATCTGCTGTCCGAACGTCTCAGGCGGGATAAGGCTGCCAATCCCTGAGACGTCCAGAAAAGACTCATCGATGAATACACTTCCTGTCCTGCTGCCATTTCACCCAGTATGGCCATCATGCGCGCAGACATATCGCCGTACAGCTCGTAGTTGGAACTGAATACATGCACGCCGTTTTGCCTGAAAAAGCGTTCGTTCTGAAACAGCGGAGCCCCCATTTTGATCCCTAAACGTTTGGCCTCTGCCGATCGTGCAATCACGCAGCCATCGTTGTTCGAAACGACCACGACGGGTTTACCGCGCAGATCGGGCCTGAATACGGTTTCACAGGAGGCGTAAAAATTGTTGGCATCGGCCAGCGCAAACATGCCTATTCTCCTGCGGGTCCGTTGAATCCCACGCCGGCTACATCGGTAAGGCGTATGCCACCACACCCCACACGGGAAGTGCCTGGTTCACATCAAGCAGCGTTACGGTCTCGTCCTCGTCCAGCGCCTGCAGGGCCGGAACAGGCTCGAGTAGCAGGCGCCTCAGCGTCAGCTCACCGTCGATCTCAGCAACGATAAGCTGCCGGTGTGCAGGTATCAGCGCACGGTCGACTGCAAGCACAGACCCTTTAACGATACCTGCATCGGCGCAGTCGCTTTCGCTGCGCATAAGATACGTTGAGTAAGGGGAAAGATGCACCAGATCGCCCAGATTCAGGCGCGTTTCGGTGTAGTTATGGGCGGGACTCTGAAAGGCCATTGAAGCGCTCCGTTCTGACCAGCTTTTCAGCCTTATGAAGTGAATCTGTTAAAGCCTGCGTATTTCCAGCGCTGACACATTTATTACTCCTGATATCAGTATAAGTCGTAACGGGTACAATGCCCGGTTCTGCACGCAGCGGACTCACGTAGGGACCGATGTCTGCTATGAGCGAAAAGCGGACATTAGAAGTTATCCAACACTAAATGAAGAATTGCTACTGAGGCAGCGAATTAATTTACAGGGAGCAGGTCACTGAAGAAAAACGCAACCGTAAACAAGCACGGGCAATATCGCGGTTACTAAAACAGTTTAACAAAGCCAATTTCAGGTGGCTTTTAGCTTCCTGACCACCATCCGTATCAGGCCGAACAGAATCGCGGCGTATAAGGTGATAACCGCAAGCAGAGCAAAGAAGGTCACGGGATCGGTGCCAGCCTCATAAACGTCAGCCTGGTAACGGCCAAAAACCAGATGAGAATGGTCAACAATCCACGCCGTCAGCGAATAGAGCGGCATCCCGTAACGCGACATCATAAATGCCACTACGAAGCACAGTGCGAACCCCGCCGCTTTCTTAACGAATTTTGCAGTCTGCAAAGTTGCTGTCTCCCTGAACGTCAACGTAGCCATAGGCCATCAGCCCGTTTCGCGACCCGGGCACGCGGATGTTTTGTGTGCGTAACAGTGCCTGCCTGACCGTGTAAAAGTCAGTGCGCCGCACAAAGGTAATACATCCCTCACTTTCTCCTGAACCGTCCGGCCGTAGAGGGTGCAGGCGAAAACCGCCACGTGCCACGCCGTTGATGAATATCGAGTCAGTCATAGTCTGCGAATTAAACAGCGCAAACCACTCTGAATGGTCTGAGTTATTCCAGAAATCAACAACCCATCCCCTGATCTGGTTTGCGATACTGCCTTCGGGCCGCGGGACAATCCAGTAACGGCCAACCGGAATGGCACTGTTCGGCAGGTAAGCGCAGTTGGGATCGTTGGTGTAGGGTTTCTGGCCAGAAAAGACCGGAAAGTTACCCACGCCGTAGACCTGCAGCTTTGCCTCGCCGCCCCCCTTTGCCAGGTCGTTGTAGCTCATTGTCATCTTCAGCATGAAACGCTCCCTGTAAGTTGTCAGGCCGATGCTATCACTCCTGCAGAGCAAAATTAACGATCGGCCTCCGGCTTTGTCACCCAGTATCACCCGTGTCTGCCCTACGTCCGGATTTACCATAACATCCCGTCAGTGACGGCTTACAATATTTAATATAGGAGTTCGTTTGCAACGTCTGTTTTTGGCACAGAGCGGACTTGCTGACTGAACTGAAAGTTCGCTATGAGCGAGATATTGTCATTAAAAAGCTGCGAATCATAGCCTTCCTCAAAGGGTATGCATGCGGGCATGAAAGCTAGCGTGATGTATATCGTAAATAAGCATCCCCTGATAATATAGGGGGGCTTTTCAAAGATGTAACGAGGCAAGTATATTGGAATGGCATGATAAAAATGGAAAATATGACTATGTTCAGAACCCTCGCTTTAGCTCCACTTCTGCTGTCCCAAACAATTTGCTTCGCGGCCTCACATGAACAGGTAATGCTTTTAAATGCAGAACAAAAAATCGGTACCGAGGTTATTTGTCATGTCCCACTGAATATTATTGTGGACCAGAAGCCCGTCACACTGGATTTTAAAAACAGTATGACCGTGATTTCAAACCAAGGAAAAATTAGAACGTATCAGGTCATTGCAACGTTTGTACCCTATGGCACAACTACACCTGTTATCACACAACGCTATCATCTTACCGTTACAACAGACGAAACAGGCCAAACACATAAAATCGATCCGAACAGTGTCAACGTAACCAGTCCATACTCTGTTGAGTTGGCCCATAAAAATGAATCTCAGCTTCGCAATGCCTCTGAAAGTTATCAATCTGATAGCATGGTGTCAGTAACTGATTTTCCGAACTTCACTATTCAGGGATATGAAAATGGTCCTATCACTCGATGCGCTATATTCCCTAAAAACAGTAGTAGTTAGTACATTCCGATGTTAGCAACGTTGGCTTATGGCATATAGTGGACTTTTGCGCCACAACGGTCGCTATGAGCGAAAAGTGGGCGTCAATATGACGGCGACTGTCAAATTCAACATGACTGACCTGCCCCCTACGATTAATACACCGCCAGGGTAGCAATGTCCGCTTCTGGCACGAAGTCGCATGCTGGAAAGAACTTAGGCAGCTGTGAGCGAGAAGCGGGCGTTCGCAGTTATCCGATAGTAGAAGAGTTTGCTGATTAGGTCGTGTATTCATCTGCAGGGGGCAGGTCACCGCTTTGAGCGAAAAGCGGACCTCCGCAGTTGTCATTACATTTAGGAGTTTTACTTCCATTGTTGTGTATTCATTAACAGGGACCTAGTCAAGTTCTTTTACGGCCACTTGAACAAAAGGCCACTAGCACCTCAACGAGGCTGTTAAAATTCCATCATTCAGTGATACACATCTGTAATGTAACTATTTATGACACACATCGACATAGGTTGTCATGTTCATTCTGGTGGCTGCTCCAGTGGATTTATTTATTTCATATAATTCAAAATAGCACATATTGTCGTCATTCCGATTCCTGAATTCATATAGTTTGTCTTTTTCAGGGCGAATTGCAAAAACATTCCCACAAAGCCTACCGTCACTAAGATGTTTTGAAGGCCATACTCCTAATAATTTTCCAGCTCGAACATAATATTCTGCACGGTCAAGAGGATATAATCCCTCTGGCAATTTTGATTTTTTAAAACCCTTGTCAATATATGCAGGTATACTTTCGTCAGTTTTTCTTACTTCAGGATAGTATCCTTTTGGAGGCATCTGATAAGGCTGATTGCAATCAAACCCCCCCCACATCATAGTATCGCTTGTAAAACCAACAATTCTCACTTGAGCGCGGTCTCCCCCGGTAACATCCTGCACATGATTGACTACAACCTCACGCTGTATACATCCAGTAATTGCAAAAGAGATGATGAAGGGAACTAGAACCAACGTTTTTTTTCTTTTAGACATAAATTGAATTTTTTAACCATGATGTGTATTGGCATTACTCTACCAGCCCAATAATATTATTTCCAGCAGTTCTTTATCGTAAACTTTACATAGTCAATGAGACGCAGTGGTCAGAAAATAATAGCAAAAAGGCCACATAATCAGAAGTGCAGAATGATATCCGCGTATGATACAAATAGGAACAGAATTTCTGTTTTGAGCGAACAGCTGAAGTTCGCAGTTGATTTCGTAGCCACACTTTCACGTTACTAATATTGCGGCGTGTTGATCAACGGGGAGCAGGTCAAACCGACCACGAATCACACCGAATTCCACATCGTGTTATGATTCAAGCCCGCCCAGAAAATAAGGACAGCAAATAATGTCATTCAATTATAAAAGTCTATTTATTACTCTTTTTTCGCTCTGCACATCTCAGACTTATGCAGCACAATGCACTGCGGAAATCTTAGCTAAGAACAAACTGAACGACTTCATCCTGAGTAACCGGCAGATAATAACGGGAATACCTAAATCTGTATCAATGACTATTGATAGTCCTGATGGGTATCTCCGCACAGCGTTTCAAAGCAACTTCAGTAAATGTGGTGAGCTGATTGGTGGCCGTATGAAAGAGGTCAAAACCTCCTCAGGGCAGAAAACAGTTTTCACGGCAACCTCTGAAATCCGGTTGAATAAAACGGAATTTGGCTGGCGCATTCAGCTAGACTCATACGGGATCACAGCCGATAAAAACAGTCAGAAATCAAGTCAGTTATATCGGCAGACCCTTGAGGGAATCTATCTGCTTAACGTTAAAGGAATTGTCAGTCGCGCAGTTACTCGTTCGAGTATCGCGTCCACGAAATCGGAAGGTAAAGAAAAAATCGCAGTGAGCATAATCGACTATGCCTTAACTCCATCGGGACTACTGGCAAGCGCGGCGAGCAAAGGAAGTATGGCAATAGATAATAATACGATTGTATATAGTTATGATGCCAGTCATCGGCTGATCAAAACGCAATCACCCTCAACCATTGAAGAGTTTGGCTACGATAACGAGGGCCGTGAGTTGACCATGAGTCAGACTCAGACGTATTTCACCATTGAAAAAAAGTTCGCCACCTGTCAGGAGTGGAACTCACGTGGAGATTGCATCCGCGCTAATATGGATATCACGATCACCCCAAATAATCCTACCGGTAAACAGTTTGTGAACAAACATAACGCTGTAATGACGGCGAAATATGAATACTGGGACTGACTATTTCACTTACTCCATAAGGCGTCAAAAGGGTATGGGATCCGAATCGGGATCCTTTATTTCATTCAGATTCGGAACTGAACCGCCCCAGCGTAGTTTGGTCAAACGGCCGGCTTCCCGTTAACTAATCCGGCATCATTTCAGCAGCGTCCGCTTTTGGCACAGAGCGGACATACTGACTGAGCTGGAGGTCCGCTATGAGCGAAAGGCGGACGTCCATAACTTTCTGCTGAGGAAAAATTAACTAAAGATCCAAAGTATCAATTAATCTGGCACAGGTCAGCCATGTAATAAGTGACTAACTTGCAGCTGGATGAGTATCAAAGAAACAACTTAAGATAGTTAGTTTTTTTGATTTGAATTTATATTCATGATAAACATCTTTTTTTGTATTATCTAAGTCATTATAAAATTCGTTGTTTCCTTGGATATATCCTACCAAATCACTTACATCGAATTCTTTATTTTTCCAAACATTAATTTTATTACCATGCGATGTAATCTCTCCTGTTTCGATGAAGTTTATCAATTCATTCGCATGGAATGTTTTTATATTATTATTGACTAATCCACTCAACACGCGATTGGCATTAATAACACCATAATGGATATCACTAACATCAGAAGGGTTTATACTTGCGTTTGTAAGTAGTTGGTTGAATGAGTTAATATCCCCAAGTATGCTTTTAAATTTCTCTATTTGTGAAAATCCCTTTATCAAATGACTGTAAGTATTTCTCAATTCAAAGTCACTTACTGGATGATAGGGGTTTTTACACTCAAAAATGAATAAAACCCCATCTAGGTAAGCAATCACATCAATTTCATCGTTACCATATTTAAAATCAATATTAACATGAAATCCTTTGTCAACTAAAGCTTGGTTGATTTTCTCTATCATATGATCTTTTTTATTAAATGTAGATAAGTTTATTTTGTTTATAAATGCAATTGACCTAATTAGGTTGGACTTATGAAGAATTGTTGGCGGAAATATTATTTCGCCATCAATGTTTAAAATTGGATGATATTGTATATCAAGATGATCATTACAGTGTGATAAGTCAAAACTAATCATTTCAATGAACTCTCTACATTCATCGACAGGATGATTACAGATGCTAGTTAGCATAATGGCGAGTAGGTCAACATTACAACTAGGCAATACTGAACGCCGTCTAATTAAATCCGCATCATGTGTCTGCTTTAGAAGTAAATCATTATATGCATAGTTGAATGCATTACTGATATAACCAAAGTATCTTTGTATTTTGATTATATCAAAGGCAGTAAAGTTTTTATATAATTTTATGCTTAGAAATTCGTCATTATAGTTTTCTAAACATAGAGTTTCAATCATGGCCGCTTCTTCCAAGAATAGTCTGTCATGACTAAAAATATTAATTTCGTGCCCGTATTCAACATAGAGAGTTTTAAGAACAATTCTTTTTATTGGTGATTCTTTTATTTCGTAAACTAAATTATCATCACTTTTATCATTGGCAGAAAAAAACTCCGAAAGAAACTCAGAAACATCTTGATTTTTTCTTTTATAGTTTCATTTTTCATTATGTTAGTCGCAATGGAAAACCATCTTAAATCCGATCTTGCATAACTTCGGCGCAATGCTGTTTCAAATTCGTAGTTTTCAATGATTATATTGTCATTAAATTTAAGTGCTTTATAATTAAAAAAATCTATTTTAATTTCAATGTCATTAAAAATCTGTATTAAATACGCATTGTAGAAACATTCCATATACACGTCATTGCTATATTCCTCATCAGTAAGGAAAGCTTTTGTCACTCTCGCATTAGCATATACCTCTTTATATAAACCCAGAGTAAATGATATGGATGACAATATGGTTTCTTTGTTTCTAAAGAAAAGAGAATCCGTTAGCGACATCTCACCTGAAATATCATAATTGTTTGTATCATAATATACCATATCAGCAATGGCTAATGCCGTTTTAAGAAAGTATGATTTTGATTTTATGAATTCGATTATCTTACTGCGCAATAACCTTAGATCTGCGGAGAGTTGAATAACATTTAAAACATTATTTATATACTCTAAATCCTTGCTATTTATCAGGTTAACGAAAAGATGTCAGAAATTAAAAATCTTAATACCTTTGCTTTATAATTATATTTCGATATCCTAAAGACCCCTTTTTTTCTGATTTCATTAATTGGATTGTTAAACCCTCCATAAAGTATAAAACGTAAAAAGCCGATGGCGTTTTGTATTCTTTCTTCTTTAATGCTATCCATTAGAGCATCGATACTTTCACCTAGCAATTTATCTTTTTTTTAGATTTAATGGGTTTTAATTTTCTATTTATATCTTTTGCTATTATGCAGAATTTGTCTGCACTAATTGATTGTATCGATAAGCCACTTATTTCGTCTGAGAAAGCATCAATCACAGCAAGCTCCTTTAAAATAAAAACACATCGTTACTGTAAGTGTTAAATTGAAAAGAGTCATTAACTTTTAACAAATTCCTGAAACAACTAAATCCTCTTTAATGCTTCCAGTCGCTCAATGTCCTCTGTTGGCACAAAGCGGACATGTTCATCAGGAAAAATCTGCAAAAACTGAAATGCGGGCATTCCAGTCTTCTTCCTGCCTTTGAGATTGAAAAGCAGTTCTTACCGCTTACCTTTCGCTGCTCAGCCGGTTTAACGATAACTCAGAAAAAGTTATACGCTCTCCCCTGCTTTCAGGCCTGATACAGTCAGAGTGAACATTCTTTAATCACTGCCGATAGTAATAATTCCGTCATAAAAAAACGGAAATTTACTACATCGCCCTTCTGCAGCGCAGGAGAGCTTCTGTATCAGCAATGACGTCTCCATACATCAGTGTTGATACCCGATATCAGGGAACCTACATGAATAATATAAAAATAGGTATAAGCTCAGTGCGGCCTTCGGCTTTATGGCATTGCTTGTGATTATCATGGTGCTGATTGGCGTCCTTAAAATTAATTCGCTCGGCAGTGCGAACGATGAAATTTCAGGCAGCCTTTACAGCAAATCGTCCGCCTCCCAGTCTCTGCGCTATCTCACATCAGACATGAGCCGCCTCGCCCGCAATGCAATTCTCCTCAAAGACGAGTCTCAGAGAGAGAAAGCCATCAGTGACTACCGCAGCGAAAGGCATGAGATTGACGGCCTGCTCGAACTGCTCCGGAAACAGGTGAGCTCACCCACAGGGCTGGAAATCTTTAAGCGTCTCACGGACCGGGCAGACCTCTTTTTACCTTTCCTTGATGAAGTTGTGGCCCTCGCGAAAAACGGTAAGAACGACGAAGCCACGCAGCTGCTTTTCGGTCCGCGCTATCAGAGCCAGGGGGAATTCATGGCCTCCCTGAAACAACTGCAGGACCACCAGGAAGCGCGGATGATTACCGCTGCTGCACAGGCGCGCGCAGACCGTTCGTCAGCACTGATGATACTCATTACCGCAGGTATTGTTGCAGTACTGCTCGCTGCCATATCCGCACTGTTCATTACCGGAGTATCACGCGGCCGCTTACGGAGGCTGTTCAGGCTGCACGCCGCGTGGCCCTGGGTGACCTGAGTGGCGCGGTGCATGCTGGTCATAAAGATGAGACAGGGGTACTGCTGTCAGCCATTCGTGACATGCAGGATTCGCTGATTAACACCGTCAGCCAGGTAAGAAGCAATGCGGAAAGTGTTGCATCGGCCAGCAACCAGATTGCGCAGGGGAACGCTGACCTCTCACAACGAACTGAAGAGCAGGCCAGTGCGCTGGAGCAGACAGCGGCAACCATGACGCAGCTGGGTATGACCGTCAGGAACAATGCGGAAAACGCACGGCAGGCGGGACAACTGGCAGTGGGCGTACGCGATGTGGCAAATAAAGGCAGTGATGCCACCGGCGCCATTACCGGGACCATGAAGACCATCAGCGAAAGCTCCGGCCGTATTGCCGAGATTACCGCCGTGATTGACGGAATCGCATTCCAGACGAATATCCTTGCGCTCAACGCCGCGGTTGAGGCAGCAAGGGCGGGTGAACACGGCCGGGGTTTTGCCGTGGTGGCCAGTGAGGTCAGGTCTCTGGCGCAGCGCAGCGCAACAGCTGCCGGTGAAATACGTCAGCTTATTGAGGCAAATGCGCACAGCGTCGAAGAAGGTAACAAACTGGTGTTACACGCTTCTGAAACAATGTCAGGCATCCTCTCTGCGGTCGGAAAGCTGACTGACACCGTGGAGGAAATCACCTCCTCAAGCGCCGAACAGGCCCGTGGTATTGAACAGGTAGGCATTGCGGTAACGGAGATGGACAGCACCACGCAACAGAATGCCTCGCTGGTCGAGGAATCTGCCTCAGCGGCTGCGAGCCTTAAAGATCAGGCCGAACGGCTTCTCCAGGCCGTATCCGTTTTCAGTCTGGGTAATCAGGTCATTAGGTCTTCTGTTAATGCGGCTTATGAACCCGTAGGGCAGAAATTCAGTACGCCGGAAACAGGCACTGGCGTAACGAACAGGGACGAAGGCTGGAAGCATTTCTGATCGGAGTACCGCGCTGCTGACTGGCGCGGTACGACGTAAAAATCCTGCAGTAAGCCTCGTCAGTGTTGGTTTATGAAACAAGTTTCTGGTCTTCATCAGACAGTGTCCGCTTTGAGCGAAAAGCGGACATCGGGCTGCATGTCAAAATGTCATTTTCTAATATCACCTCGCCATTGTGCCATGTGTAAAAAAGCAAGAAGAAAAACTCCGCTGGCGGTAAATCGTATTCGGGGAAACCCGCTCATGCCGGAGTTTTACCGAATCCTGCCGCGAAGAAACCGGCGCGTTCTGCCCTGGTGTCGGCCGCCGGTTCCCCCGCATCTGCCATATGTAGTATGGTCTGCCGCTCCGGATAGCACAACATATAGTGATGCGCGCCGCAGCGGCGCGGGGCAGGGGGCCGTTCGGTAATATTAGGGTTTAACCGAATGGCCGGAGAAGGGCGTAAAAAAACGCCTGACAGCCATTGAAGATCACTCAGTCAGCCTCTGTCGGGAAAATTTCTTTATATGTTGAGCGTAGACAGTAGTCTTTTTCTGAAAAGCGTGTAAAAATGTTAAGAAAAATTAATTTAAATTTCTAAGGACACACATGACTCCTCAAAACATTAAGAATTATATTCAGCGATATCAGGAACGTTTGAGATCTTCAGCCTCATATGTTTCAACTTTAAGAACTATCATTGATGAAGTAAATTTTAATACTATCAATGGTCACTTTACCCGTTCAGAACGTGATCATATTTTAAAGGAGCTGTTCCGCGCTCAGGTTGGAGTCGAATCTTACAGAAGAATCGATGAGGCTGTAGAAAAAAGCAGCACACAAATCTCTTTCGACGGACCTGATGATCTTGCTGCTATGGTTGCCGCAATGAAAAAGAGAGGATAATGATGACTACTCGTGATTATATTTATATTGCTGGAGTAGTGGTTTCTGTTATATCAGCACTTATAGCCCTGATTGCAGCTTACAGAACAAACAAAAGGGATTTAAATTCATTAGGTGACTCAGAACTCAAAACTTTTGAAATGATTGCCAGAGCCGAACTCGAATTTGCAAGGTTTAACATGGAAGTCATAGAAGCCAGAAAAAATCCTAGTGATATACTTTCTCAAGCACAAACAATTTTTTATGATGCATTGGCTCAGAGTGTGCTCAATACATATGAAATAGCCTGTCAGCGTTTTCTGGATGGCAAGTTAGACACAGTGAGATTTGACAAGACTTACTCTGCGCGCCTTAAAAAAATCAGATCATCAGAGCCTTATAAAGGTTTTATTGATGGTGGTAATTTTAATTATTCTGCACTCATTAAGGTTAATGAGAAACTGAACAATAAAGAATAGATTTGATATTTTATAAGCCGCGTTCAGGCGGCTCCCTTTATCTAGTCAAAATCTCAAATTACAGGATTAGTGATTGTTTCAGCCTGCATTTCAACGGCGCTGATTGATGCAGAACCCAAAAATATAAACAAATAAAATGATTCTGGCATAAAACATTGGTCTTATACTGAATGTCAGAGCTGGAACCGGAGACTCAGAATGTCACTTTTACATCAAATTCAGGAGTCACTCGTACAGGAGGGGAGCAATCTAGGTTCAGTACTGCTCAAACTCCGTATACTGGCTGCAAGGCTAGGAAGTCACGATTTAGAGGAATGGGTAAAACATGAGTCAGAAGGTTATCCGACAGGTTTCGCTGTTCCCGAATATCGAATTGTAGGCGTAACTTATACAGGCAACTTTTCTGGACCGTTCGGTTCAGGGTTAAAAAACGCACCTATTCCGCCATTTTTGATATCAGAGTTTGCTGATGACAGCTGGAATAGTATTTCTGTCAGAGAAAGTATTGCTGCTGTAGGGGAGTTAGTTAAGAACAGTGCTGATGGGCAAAAGCTGGGAATCGAGGCATCTGACCTAATCCTTATATTACAGGGGAAAGTGTATGAGGATTATGCATGCAACTCTATTTCAGGTAAAATTTCGGCTGTATCAATGTCTGAAATATTACAAGCTGTTCGTAATCGGGTTTTGGAGCTGACAATTGAACTTGAAAAATCAATCCCGCAGCAGCGCACATTACTTTTGGAACTCAGGATATGGATAAAAATAACGCGTCAAAGGCACAGCAGATAACGCAACAGATTATTTATGGTAATGTCGGTAATGCGGTATCCGGAGGTAACGAATCAACTTTCAACGTAAACTTACAGTCAAATAATAAAGAATCAGTAGTTAATTACCTAAAAGAATCTGGTATTCCTGAATCAGACGCCAGCGAGTTTGCTCAAATTATTTCGTCTGAGGAGCCATCAAGCCGTGAAGAGCCTTTTGGTAATAGTGCAAAAAACTGGATTGCGTCCAACCTCAGAAAGGCTGTCGATGGAACCTGGAAAGTCGGAGTGGCGGTTGCAACTAAAATTTTTACTGAAGCTGCACTGAAATACTACAATCTGAAATGATTTTGCATCCATGGGCGTTTTGCTGAATTGCAGGAAAAGAGCGTAAAACGGCCTGGCGTTTTGTTTCGGTATATGTGCGTTTTACCGAACGGCGGCAGAAGAGCGTAAAAAAACCGCCTGGCGGCGGCCTCATAAAGCAGATAACCCGCTCAAGGCGGGTTATCTGCTCTGTAGCCTGTTATGCTTCGCGGCATCCGGCGTACAGCGTGGTGAAATTCTTCTTTTAGCGAGTTAATTATACGTCTTATGACCTACACTTGCAAATGACCATTCTATAAGCAGCCTTTACCGTTTATAATGCGGCCAGCTAAGGAAGTAAAACTACGTGAAACCGCCTCTGAACGCAGCCCGATCAAGCTCTTCAAAACTGAATTTGGTAGTGAACAGTACCGGAACTGTCGGCAAGCAGGCAGCTAAGGTATAGCCCTCTTCTGGTTTCGCACCCGGAAGCCTGGGCGGCAGCGTGGTGAAATTCTTCTTTTAGCGAAGTGAATGGCATAGCCGGATGGGCGGATTAGAGGAAAGGGGACTGCCTAGTAACCTACGCGCCACAGAGATGGAGGTGCGGGGAATGATTGAGCTGATTATCGCTATTCTGACCTTAATTGCGGCTGTATTGCAGTTGATCAACTGGTTCCTTTAAGGTGCCGGAGTCTATGAAGGTGAAAGCCTGAACGGGCAAAACTGAAAGGTTTATAGCCGTCCTCTGGGGCGGCTTTTTTCGTTATTCAGCTTAGTTCGGCAGACTTGGGGGTTTTACCGAATCCGGCAAAAGATTGCTTCGTATAACGTCCGCTTCTGGCACAAAGCGGACGCTAACATCTCTTCCTTTTTCCGCTATGAGCGATAAGCGGACGCAAAATAGTTGATTGGGGTTGCAACATTTGCCGTATCATTCAGAAAACGGACTGTTCTTGTTAGCCAGCACTAAAAAAAGAGCCTTCGCAGGCCCTTTTTTAATCAGAAAACCGTTAAATCCTGATTTCAGAAACTCTGCCAGTTGTCATTGCCCGCTGCTGCAACGGCAGGAACCGGACGCAGGACTGACGTGACCGGTAAAGTCCGATCAGAAGGGCGGCCTGACGCAGGGGAAGCTGAAAGCGTAAACGTGTTTACCAGCTGGCTGAGCGCGGCAGCCTGTTCCATCAGAGAGCGTGAGGCTGCTGAGGCCTCTTCAACCAGCGCGGCGTTCTGCTGTGTCACGTCGTCCATCTGATTGACGGCCTGATGCACCTGTCCTATCCCCTGAGACTGCTCACTGGCCGCCACGGATATTTCATCCACCAGGTCGGTCACCTGCCGAACGGCATCGTTCATTCTGGACATGTTTTCCCCCACCCCTTCGGCCTGAGCGGAGCCGGCTTCGACGAAGCCCATTGAAGACTCGATGAGTTCCTTGATTTCGCGGGCCGAAGACGATGAGCGCTGTGCAAGATTGCGGACTTCACCGGCTACGACGGCAAATCCCCGGCCCTGCTCTCCCGCACGGGCCGCTTCAACCGCAGCGTTCAGGGCCAGAATATTGGTCTGGAATGCAATCCCTTCAATCAGGGCAATGATGTCGGTGATTTTCGCTGAACTTTCTCTGATATCGCCCATTGTAGACAGCAGCGTTTGGACACGACCGGCACTGTCCTCTGATATTTCATGTGCGTTCTTCGCGAGCTGGCTGGCCAGACGGGTGTTTTCAGCAGTCTGGCGAACGGTTTCACTCAGCTCAGACATGCTTGCTGCGGTCTGCTCCAGGGAAGCAGCCTGCTCCTCAGTGCGCGATGAGAGATCTTCGTTACCCGCTGATATCTGTGCCGACGCAGAGCTGACTGACTGCGCTGACGCCTCTACTTTTGACAATGACATAGAGACGTTTTCAACCAGATGGTTGAATGCCCGGGCCGTCATGCCGATTTCATCCCGGCGGGACGCGTCAACCCGGAGTGTGAGGTCCAGCTTTTCGCTGGCACTTTCCATCGTTTCACGCATACCGTTCAGCTGACGCCGTATGCCAAAAATGGTTCTGAGTGCGAAGAAAGCCAGAATGATGATGGCCAGCGCTGAACCACCGACCAGACTCCAAACTGTCGTTTTATAGGTTCTGTCATTTTCTTTACGCAGGCTGTTGCCGATGTCTACGTTGAGCTTCAGCTGCTTCTGATAACCCGCGATCAGCTGACGTGCGGCTTCGCCAATGCCGTCATTTCCCTGAAGCGCACCCAGAGCTACCGCATCATTCTGAGCCCGTGAGCCTGCCAGGAAGGCCGGAAGCGTGGATTCAATCCGCTTAATGGTGGTGAAAGCAGATTCCGTCATCCGGCGGTCTTCTTCATTCGAAACGTCGTTTTTCAGGTAGTACTCATTCAGTGAAGCAATGTTGCTGATAACGCCGTTAATTTGCTTCTCAATTTCGGCCTGACGCCTGGGATCTGTCGCGCTCTGGTGACGGTAGAGCCAGATAATCAGGGAGTTACTTCCGTCGACCATTTTGCCGATGTCCAGCAGTGACGGAACGGTGTTCTCCTGCACGTACTGAAAGCGGGACTGAAATCCTCCTGCAACGACGACGGCCACGATGACCATCGTGACCAGTGCTGCAGAAAGGAGGGAAAAGGCGAGCAGTAATCGCTGTGTAATCGTCATCTTTATTTCCTGTCGTTATAAGTGATTGATATACTGAAAAAGGTTCCAGTAAACCAAACTTCCAGCATATATATCGGCAGAAAGAAGAATTTGATTATAAAAAAGGAGAACTTTCATTCTGCTGACATGTAAGCGTCCAGAAAATAATGAATTTTCAATTCTTGTCCGACGACAAATCATCTGAAGCGCTGCTGGCCCGGTGAATGAGAGCGTGATTCATAAAAAATGCCCGCAAGCGGGCAAAGGAAAGCTAAACCATCTCACGGCCGACGCAGTAGTCAGCAGTTAATGAAGTATAGTTGCGTACAAAAAAACGACAGAAAGGGACTGCCGATTGTTCTGAAAGATTAAAACATGGAGCCTGCGTTAAAGACGCGGGAAGATATGCCGATAAATATTGGTGATAAATGCCAGTTGTTAACGCTGTTAATAATCAATCTGCATTCCACCTGAGTATTTGGGGCTCCGGCCCCTTTTTTTATCCACAAAGCCCCTTAATACCCTATGCCACTTATGAACTAAGCACGGTTTCAGGAACGTCCGCTTCTGGCACGGAGCGGACCTTTGTGCCTCAACGGCCGCTATGAGCGAGAAGCGGACATCGTGTTTAAGGTAATATCGCCTAACTCAAATGACCGCTAGAAACCTAATGTTCAAGTAGATGTGTGGCAATTCCCCATCTGAGCGCCATGCATTTTCCATCCAAAAAATCGAAAACGGAGTAACTCGCATTGGGTGAGCGTACCGGGTAAAGTTATCGATAGTCCCTTCTTTAAGTATTGCCAGCACTCCCTGACTGACATGCCATGCGTCACGATACACACGCACAGATGTTCTTTGGTGCCTTGCAGATCTTGTAAGAAACTTATTACTCGTTGAGTTGCCTGTGCTAATGACTCTCCCTCTGGCGGACAATAATCTGCATCAAATTTGAATAACGCATTTGCATCTTTCGGATGGTGTTGAATGAGCTGTGCCGTTGACATGCCTTCAAACTGACCAAATGCCTGTTCTTTAAGAGCAGTTTCAGCTACCTTGCACTTCTGGAAAAGTTTATTAAATCAAAAATAAAGTAAAGCAGGCACGGATTAAGCGATCATTGTTTTAATGTCAGTAATGATATTCTGCGATTTAACCTCGCCTCAGTGAATTCTTAAAAAATCAAGAACAGAAACATTGCTGGCTAAAATTATAATCTTGAAAATCCGTCCTCACCGGAATTGTACCGAACGGAGCGGGTGCAGAACAACTTCCCATCGGAAAGATGTAACGCCCCGTCCGGCGCTACACAGAGTAGCATTTTATGATTCGAACGATACGAGGTCAGGTGAGAGAAACAGCGCTGATATATGAGTTATACCTTACCTGCCGTAATCTCAGCGCTCAGAGCGCCTGCCAGGACAAATAGTTTTGGCCTGGTAGCTCTGGCTTTACCTTACATTCCTGAGAAAATGTCTTTCGGCGACATACTGATAATACAGTGCGCGACCCGTATTTGTTTCAGCCGACCCATCCGAAGCCTTAGTGAAGCTAATCAGACGAAAATTCAGCAAAGCCTGATTGAGATGCTTTCAGAACTTAATCCGTGAAATAATGATTATTTAGCTTAAGCAATTTGTTTAACGTTATTAAAAGTTTATTCCGTAAAGCAGTAAATCAAACATGCTGTATAAAGTTAATGGGTGAATAACCGATAACAGGATTAAGGTGAAGTACAAATGTATCTTTTGTAATTGTCACCATAACGAATTAATTCACCAGGAATCATAAATGAACAAGATTCTTAACAATATAAGTCTTACCGCCAAATTTGCCATTCTGGGACTGTTTTCCCTTGTTCTGTTCTCAGTTCCTACCATGCTTTTTGTGTCCGAAGGCAATAAATACATTCAGGACAAGCAAAGGGAGGTAACGGGTGTACCTGTAGAAAATAAGATTTTAGCCCTGCTAAATTTGATACAGCGCCATCGTGCAGAAACCGCCATTGCCATTGCAACCAAAAATCCCGCAACACCGTCCCGCGTTCAGGTCAGAGATGAAATTGAAAACATCACTGATGTTATTACCAGAGATATGGCCAGAACAGAAGGCAGCGCAGCCATCATCAGCAAAATCAATGATGTGCATACACAGTGGAGCCAGCTACAGCAAAGAATCGATTCTTCACAACTGAGTCTGACAGCCAGTCTTGATGCGCATGCCCTCCTCATCCGCACACTTTTGAACGCGAACCGTGATGTGCTGGATTTTTACGGGCTTTCACTCGATTCAGATATCAACACGTACCGTTTAATTATGAGTAATTTTTCATCACTGCCTGAGCTGACCGAAAGTCTTGGAAAAATACGTGCATTCGGCACCTCACTTCTTGCACGAAATGAAAGCATAAGCGAAGCAGACTCTGTCCGTATGGAGTCTTTAATCAGTAATGGTTCGTATAACCTGAATTTATTTGTTCAGGATTCTGAAAAACTGTTTTTATCTGATAACACACTTAAGCAAAAGTTCAGTGCAGATGCAGATGCAGCCGTTCAGGAGGCAAACAGTGCTCTCAAAACCGCTGAGGCGATTTTTATCAATCGCAGCATGACCAATCAAAACCCGAAGGACTATGCAGCGCTCTTTACGCACGCTATTAATAAATTCAGCGACTACGCCATTGCCGGGGGTAATGAACTGAATGAAATGCTGAATGGGCAGATTAAGGAACACCGGTATGAACAATATGCGCTACTGACCGTTCTTGTTTTTATCGTCCTGCTGGCAGTAATTTTCGCTCTGGTTATCATTCGCTCCGTTACCAGACCTATCAGTGCAGCATCAAAGCTGGCGCTTGAAGTCGCAGGAGGGGACCTTACGTCAACATTTACGGTAACGGGGCGTAATGAAACTGCCGGACTGCTCAGGGCATTACTGCAAATGAGTCAGCGTCTTACGCTTACGGTTGAAAACATTAAAAGCAACGCTGTCACTATTGCTACGTCATCAGAAGAAATTGCCCGTGGAAATGGTGATCTGTCTGCGCGAACGGAAGAACAGGCAGCCTCTCTGGCTGAAACCGCGGCCAGCATGGAGCAGTTATCGTCAATCATTGGCAATAATGCAGATAACACGCGTCATGCTGCTGAAATGGCCAGCTCCGCGACCAGTGCGGCCCTGAGAGGCGGTGAGGCGATGGAGTCAGTGCTGGATTCAATGGAAAAAATAAGCAACAGTGCGGGTCAGATAAAAGAAATCATCTCTGTTATTGACGGGATAGCATTTCAGACGAATATTCTTGCTTTAAACGCAGCCGTCGAAGCTGCCCGGGCAGGTGAACACGGTAAGGGCTTTGCTGTTGTTGCATCTGAAGTCAGGGCGCTGGCACAGCGATCGGCTGGAGCGGCGAAGGAAATCAAAGGGCTCATTGAGCAGTCAGTTGAGCATGCCGAACAGGGAATTTCGATGGCCCGGGATGCCGGTGACAAAGTTAAGCAAAGCGTGGAAGCTATTGAGCAGACATCGCAATTAGTTAAAGAGATTTCATCTTCTTCTGAAGAACAGAGTGCGGGCATATCACAGATAAATATTGCGGTGTCACAGATGGATCAGGTTACGCAGCAGAACGCCGTGCTGGTTGAAGAGTCTGCATCATCTGCTGATGAACTTGCAAACCGGGCCGCAAGCCTGAGAGAGGCTGTCAGCGTATTCCGCACAAACGCTGTATAAGTGGTTAAAACGCATTAGTTGTGTGCCGTTAAACATGGCCATACTTTTACAAAAATTACATCTGTATCCGATAAGCCATCTCTGAGGATGGCTTAACTCATTTAGGTCCATGGCAAATTTACAAGGTACACTGCTGCAGTTAAAGGTCAGGCGGGCTAATTGAATGCCTGTGGGAACATATTACATTAATCACCCGGTTGCCTGTAAGAGCTACGCTCATAATAACCTCAGTTCGGCCAGGTTGTTTCTGTTGCAGATGGTATCCATGCTCGAATTGCTCACTTTTTGCCAGTCCGTTTTGACCTGCTCCGTGTTCATTAACATAACATTATGAATGTCCGCTTCTGGCACAAAGCGGACGTTCTATGGAGGATAGCTGGTAAGCAAAAAGCAGACGATGAGGATTATCAGTATTTAATTACCTGCGGCTTTTTTTATAGCCTGCTGCATCACCGCTTCGCTGACCACGCCCGGTATCACCGTGGTGTTGGCTTCCGTGGCATTTTCCACCGGCATGACGATAATGCCCGGCGTTCCCGTCAGGCCCAGCATCTCTGCCAGCGCATCGTTGTTCCGGATAACCGCGTCTGATTTACCGTCGTCTGCACCGCTTTTATCCGTTACTCCGGCGGTTTTTGCCGCCTCATCGATGTCGGTGGCAGTCAGCTTCCCTTCGTTATGCCCCGTGTGGTAAATCCCGTTATGGTAGGTCATATAGGCCTGTGCACCCTGTCGCCGCCAGACGTCCAGCCCGCGACGCGAGGCCAGCGTCGATTCCTGAAAACGCGGGGCGAATATCGTCCAGTCGCGGAACGCAAAGCGCACGTCGGGATTTGCGGCCATCACCTTTTCCATTACGGGGGCCATCATGCTGCAGGCAATGCACTCATAGTCGAAGAACTCCGTCACCAGCACCTTTGCGTTTTTCGGCCCGGAGACGGGGATGTCATCCAGCTGCATCAGCAGCCGGTGCGCACCGACCGCGGCCTGCGTATAAGCAGCCTGACGGCGCGCCTCCTGACGCGCCTGCAGCTTCTTGCTGACCTCAATCAGCACGTCCGGATGGGCGACCAGGTAGTCTGCCGCGATTTCGCCGATACGGGCCTGCTGAGCCGGCGTGAAGGGTTCACCGGCCGTCGCGCTGGCGCCGTTCGTAGCCGCCGTGGAACTGAACGAAACAGATAACGCCAGCGCAAGCGCCGCGACTGAGAAAGTATTTTTCATTTAAGGGTCCGTTAGCCCTGAACGGGCGTGAGAAAAATCGGGTTGTGGACACGCAGCGTGGCCTTATGGAAATGACGGATTAAGCTAGCGTTCTTTCTGTATCTGACGGTGCGCTCCGGCGTCAGCTCGGCCTGTACGCGCTCAGGTCCTGACGGCTGCGGCGCTTCCCGGCCTCCCTGACAAGCATTTTTTCCGGGACTTCCGCCGCCTGAATGTCACGGGCAAGCTGCTGTTCTCCCGGGGCAAAAAGCTCACGCGTGCGCCGGGGTTCATCGGGCAGATGGATATCACCCAGGGCAACTGCGTCAGACTCAGCCGGCAGCAGCTGTTCCGCGATGCTGCGCTCATCGGGCAGGGCCGCCTCCCTTTGCGGTGTGGCCACGTCCGGCACAATGTCGTCAGGTTGCACAGCCTCGCCCAGCTCGCTGGCCAGTTCCGCCTCGCGTGACTGCATTTCCCGGGCCCAGTCGCCGTATTCATTCGGAACGGCCGGGACCTCCGGCATCCTGCTGTCGGCGGCGGCCAGCTGCATCACGCGCTCCTCCGGCAGCTCAGCAACATAAGCCGGTACGGCCTCGTCCGGAATAATCACCGGCTGTTCACCGGCCAGCCACGCGGACTGCACAACGTCCCCGTTTACGGCCGTGTGCCCGCGGGTGATTTTTAACAACTGCTGAGAGGGCTCTCCGTCGCCGGTTCTGATGAGTATGCCGGCGTCCGGATGGGCCCTGGCCACGCTCATCGCGTCTGCCACGCTTTCCACCACGCGGGTTTCCCCGTTGCGGCTCCGGCGGAACAGGGCTGCCTGGGCATCCCCCGTGGCCACCATGCGGATCTCCCCCTCACGGATGCGTCCCGCCTCAGGCCGGAGCGGCATCAGCGCCAGCCCGCCGCCTTGCCGTTGCCGTCATACACCGGCAGGGCCAGGTGCGCATCCGGGTATTTTTTCATGGGCGGAATGACGCGCGCTGTCAGGGACTGCTCTGTGAGCCCCTGCTCCCGCAGGTATGTCCGTCCGATGGCCGTCTTCCTGATGGCCTGGCCCATTGACCAGATACGCCTTGCCTGCTCACGCTCAGCCTGCGGCGTCAGCGCATCATGCGCGCTGGCGGGCTCATGCTCCTTTTTCTCCAGCGACCGCAGCCAGTCAGCCTGACCGTCGGTCACGATCTGAACGTGCTCCCTGGCGCGCGACACGTTGATGTAAAAGGCACGCATACCGCTCATCCATTCACGGCCCCCTGCGTCCCTTCAAGCACCAGTGAGTAGCGGGCGCTGGCCCCCTGCCTCCGTAACCGGTGACGGCCCAGGCATAGTCGAGGTGACGGTCGGCCGTGACCGCACCGGGGTGAATAACCTTTTCTCCCGCCTGGTTTTTCAGGACGATTTCACCGTTCTCACGCAGCGCGGCCACGCGGTACTGCTCATGCGCGGCATGCCCGGCCTGCTTCTGCGTTTTGTTCAGCCGCACACTGTCGCCTTCGCTGAGGCTGATTTCACGCTTCTCGAACACTTCCACCTCGGTGGCGTTCAGTTCCTTTGGCGAGTAATAGTGCAGCCGGTCGTTCTCGTCCTTCAGCGCAATGAGCCCGTTACTGATGTCCACCTCCGAGACCGTCAGATAACGTTCGTTTGCCAGTACCATCAGGCCTTCGCGCCAGTCTTTCAGGCGGTTAAAGTCGTGCCGCCCGCCGTTGATGCGGTCCAGCACCGGCACAGAGACGCTGTCTTTACCGAGTTCTCCCCGCTCAGCCAGAGCCTCGTGAATGCCGCGGTTGATGGCCCGGCGGTCATCGTGCAGCTGAACGAGGATCATGGTCTGATCGCGCGCCTCGTCCGTGCGGCTGATAAAATCTGCCACGATCACCTCCACCGGCTTGCTGCTCTCGATGACGGAGCCGGCAGGCACCACGCTCCCCGGCCGCCTCGGCACCACCGAAGGCGACACGTTCTGCACATTTTTCAGGGCCGCCGCGACGTCACTGTCGATGATGTTGTACACCGCTGCTTTCAGGTCCGTGCTGCTCTGTCGCACGATTTCTTTCATGACGGCAACGTCAATCGGGCTGCGTTCCTGAATCAGCCGGAACGGAGCCCCGCTCTCGGGTGATGTGAGCTGGTCAGTGTCACCGACCGAAACCGCCCGGCCGTTGCCGGCAGCAATGGCCTGGTAGACCGCCGCCGTGTCCTGGTTGCCCAGCATGGATGACTCATCGATAAGAAACAGCATGTTGTCATAGCTGACCGTTTCGCCCGCTGCGGTGCGCTGCTGCCAGTCCAGCACAAACGATTTGACGGTCTGTGCATCGATACCGGTTGAGGCCATTTCCTTGACCGAGCGGTGAGTCGGGCCGAGGCCGACGATGATCGGCCGCTTTTCCTCCGGCAGCAGGTCAATGGCGGCGCGAACCGCGCTGAACTGGGTGGTTTTACCCACACCGGCATAGCCCTGAACCGCCGTGAAGCGGTCAGTACTCTGCAGAATGAGCTCCGTTGCGGAACGCTGACCGGCGGTGAGTCCCGTCAGCACGTCCGGACTGACATGCTCCATCAGCGGTGACCGGGTATTTTTACCCGCGACGACGTGGCCAATGATGGCTTTTTCCATTTCCCAGGCGGACCGCGCAACGTACCGCGGTTCGCCAAGCACCTGAACGGCAATCAGCTCACCGGCTTTGACCTGACGCCTGATTTCCTGCCGGATATCCCTCGTCGTTCCCCCGAACGTCAATGCCTCCTCGATCAGTTTTACGTCAGAAAAGGTGACGTGACGCATCTGCGCGACGGCGCGCGCCACGGATATTTCTGTGTCCGTGAGGAGATTTTCATTGAGGGTTTTAAGTGCCGCATCAGGAACATCCTGACCGCTGGCCCGCCTGACCAGTTCCAGAGGAGAACGGAGCGAACTCAGGCGGGAAAGCCTGTCCTCCGCCCGCGTCTGCGCTTCGCCGGTAAAAATTTCAGCCTTACTGCCTGACTGCGACAGCGCATTGATCATGTTGGCAGACAGGTCACGGGCGCCCAGGCTGGCCAGAACCGTACCCTGTTCGTTATCGCGACTCCCGGGGGCACTGACGTAAGCGTGTGTGACGTATAACGGACGGTCGGCAGGCACGCGGATGGGCTTTTTCTGCCCTTCCCGGTTCATCACCAGCGCCCCGTCCTCGAATGCCGTGACCGTCAGACGATCGCGGGCCTTCACGCCGGCGGATTTGTCAGTGGCCACCGCAAAAAGCTGCTCTCCCTGCGCCACGCTCAGTTGTTCACGCGTATAAAGCCGCCAGTCGGCGGTCAGGTCGGCCAGCCTGACGGTCTGCAGAACGCCGTCACTGTCGGCCAGTGACAGCATCCGGGTGTCCTCATGAACGCGGTCGACGGTATAGTGACGCACATCCTCACGGTCTGAACGGTCTTCAAGCACCATGCCCGGCCTGTAGGTCACCGGCATGCGGCGGGTCTTTGCGGAGACGTAAACCGGCGTGCGGGCTTCCACCGTCAACAGTTCCGGACCGAGCTTGCCCGCCTCCTGCAGGGCATCCCGGATCATGCCGCTCAGCTGCTGCTGCTCGCGCGGACCGGTGACGGCAGCGGTGACCGGCATGTCCGTGCCGTGCAGTTCAGCAAAACGCTCTGCCATGGCGCTGTAGCGCTCCCGCTTGTCCTGAATGCTGATGACGGTCGCCTCAAGCCCGGCGGCCGGCGCATTCAGGCTGTGACGCGTCACGCCTGCCGACATCAGCACCGAAAGGGCGCTGGTATTTGACTGACGTCCTCCGCTGTCAAGAAAGAGCAGTTGCGCACTTTTTTCTTTGGCCTCCCCGGTAAGCACCAGCATTTCTTTCAGGCTGAGCTTTTCCGCCCCTCGATAACCAGAGTACTCTGCGGGCTACCCACACTGGCCAGCAGAACCGGCACCGGCATAAAGACAGCAGGGGAATAACGGATACCGGCAGGAGGCTGAACAGAACGCGGCGGGGATGCGCGGTGCGTCAGCACCGCCTCTGCCCTGCCCCGCAGGGGCGCGGGGCTTATGCGGCGGTGCAGGCGGGGAATGACCCTGCCGTGGGTGACAGGGTTACGGCGGCGTTCCGGTCAGGCGTCTTATGCGTCCTTACCGGTCTGCGCGTCTTCTGAGAAGGGGGCCAGGCCAGGGCGCAGGATGACGCCCGACACATCGGTATTTTCCCGCGCTTTGTGCAGGTCGAAAGCGGCCTGCATCGCCAGCCAGAGACGCGCGGCAATGCCTAACCCCGCCTCCAGCCGCACCGCCATTTCGGGGCTGACCGCCGCCTTGCCGGACGCCACCTTGCTCAGCGCCGCCGGAGAGACGCCCAGGTCTTTCGCCATTTTACGCAGGCTCACGTTATTGTCTTCCAGGTACTCCGTAATGAAGCCACCAGGATGCGGGGGATTGTGCATCGCCATCAGTGATAGTCCTCCAGGTTGAGAATGTAAGCGTTGCCGTCGGTAAACTCGAAGGTGATGCGCCAGTTGGCCCGCACCGTAATGGCATACAGGTTTTTGCGATCACCCTTGAGCGGATGGAAACGAAAACCGGGATAGCGGCTGAATTCATCCGTCGAACCGGCCTCATCGATGGCCAGCAGGCGCAGCCGGATACGTTCTGCATCCTTTGCCTGAACGCCGCTCGTGTCGCCTTTTTCATAGAGCTTCTGCAACCCTTTGTGCTTCCAGCTTTTAATCATGCTCCATCCCCTTGTTTCCCGTCACGAAACATTATAGCAAAGCGTTTCGCGTAAGGAAACACTTTACCCGCTCTTTCTCCCGCCCTGTGACGGGCGACTGTGAACGGCCGCCCGCAGGAGGCGGCCCGACTGCGACGGCTACGGGCCAGGGTTTACCGGCCCGTCAGACAGGGAGCGCAGGAAATCCATCATCGCGTTAATTCTGCGCTGCGCTTTCAGCCGCTCCTCAAACCCGTTGATGTAATACACCGCGTGTAACGCACGCGGCTGAACTGCATTGTCAGCGTGTTGCCGGTGATGACTTCGGCGGGAATGCCCAGCAATGAAAGCTGAATAAACGCCATGTCCGCCGCCACCGGATCGATGTCGATGCAGTTCACAAACATCTGCTCTGAGGGATTCAGCCCCGCCTCAAGCATACATTCGGCCACCGCAACCACCATGCCGCCCGCGCCACAGGTCGGCTCTGACAGCGTAAACAGCCCTTCACGCTTCACCGCTTCCTCCACGCCAGGCATGAGCATGCGCGCCATCAGCGACTGTACGGAGTACGGCGTAAAATACTGCCCCTGCCTGCCGTCGCCCAGCTCCAGCTCCATGAATATGGCCCCCAGGAAGTCATGAAACTTCGCTTCCAGCGCGCTCACCATCAGGCTGAAAAGCCGGTGAAGATCCTGAATGTCCTCTGACCTGTAGCGCCCGCAGATTTTGCGGCAGCGTTCCATGCTTTCCGGTGCGCGGATCGTGGCAAGGTCGAGTTCACTGGCCGCCAGCGTGATAAAGTCGCTGAACACGTCCCAGCGGCGCAGGTGCCGGGCCGTGTGCCTGAACACGCTGACGAACTGTTTACGCGCCGTCTCGATGCTCATCATGCGGTGCGCGGGGACGGATCGCAGGCGGGCGCTGACGGGTTGAGGACAACCGGCGCGGGGCGGGATCTTCAGCCTGGTTAAAAAAATCGGCGAAATCTAACTGTGACATAAACCACTCCTTAAACGGCCGCCCCGCAGGGGCGGCCGGATTTACATCACGCGAGGCCGAGGCCGCGTTGACCAGGGCAATAAAGAACGGCCACTGCCTCACCTGCATAGCCGGAACGCGGGCACGTTTCCCGTTACGGCGGGCATTTACAAACGCCTGCGCGTGTGACACGATTTGCGGGTCAAATTGCATGGGTTTATCTCCATGTTGGTTTTACGATGCCGGATGCAAACTTTTGCGGGTGAGTCATCCGGCGTGGACAGAGCAGGCTCAGGCCTGCTTTTTTCATTTCTGACTCAGGTCAAAGGCCTCCTTAACGCGCGTCATGATCTGCGCGTGGCTCAGGTGGGAATAATCCCGCAGCCGGAAGTAACGCGCTCCGGCCCGGGCGTAAATGTCGGTCACCTGCCCGCAGTAAAACTCGGCCAGCATGAACGTTTCACACTCCCCGTCTTCACTGCATGACCAGTTCAGCGGATAGGCCACGCCCAGCGCGTCGTGAAAGCGGTGAACGTCAGTTTCCGCAGGCGCTTTCAGCGCCGCTTTTTCCCGGCCCTGCCAGTAAAGCCGCTCCTCTTCGGCGGTTTCACGCCCGCCGTCATACACTGAGGCGATAAACGCCGCCTCGCGGGATTGCGGCCTGTCAGCAGGTCGGCATCGGGGCCGCTCAGGACGTCACGGATAATCAGTTGCATAGCGTTCTCCCTGTCAGTGGGTGGGGTTGCGCCGCCTGCGCGGCGCATAAAAATCACCAGATGTTGTCGCGCCAGAAGTAAAAGCCCGCGTCCAGTTCCGTACGCAGGTAATTCAGGGCATACGCCCATGCGCCCTGCCCGGTTTCACCGAACTGCGCCAGGGCAACGTCACGCGCGGCCAGCCACGCCCGCACCAGCGGAAACGGCAGTCGCGGGCGACGGGCTGACCAGTCCGGCACGGCATCGCGCAGCGCTTCCGCAAGGCTCAACAGCGAACCGAGCAGCAGTTCCGCACGTTCGCCCTCTTCCATGCCGTCCTCTGCCAGACGGCCCAGAAACGCCAGCGTCTGCGCGACACCGGACGGAAGGCCGTTGACGTTTGTCCGTAAAACCCGTGTTTCGGTAGATTCAGAAGCGGCGGTTTTGACGTTGACGTTGTGGGTGTTCATGCTGATTCTCCTCTCTCGGTTGCTGTTAACCATGTTTCGGTGAGTTCATCGCGGCGAAGGGCAAAGTGGCACCGGCCGGCGACCGGAACACAGGCGTCCCGGAAGCCGCAGCGCAAGCGAGCCGGTTTTCCGGCGAGTGCGAACGGGTGAGGAACGGCGTAAGCGTACCTGTGTGGGAGGGAGAAGGACTGTGCGACTGTCAGCCCTCCGCGGTGGACCACCGGAACAGAACAGCCGCACGGGGATAACATGAGCATGAACACCTCCGGCACGACGGAACGGCGTGACGGCCTTACAGGGCGCGGCCGCGCCCGGTGAACGCACCGGCGACAGCCGGTTGCAGCCCTGACGTTGACCTCAGCCATCAGACACTAGCCGTCAGGCACGAACCGCGGCCCTTTGCGGTTCGGCGGAGCTTAGCGGCTGTGCCGCTTAGCGGAGTGTGGCTCGACGACTGCCCGCAAGGGCAGGAGCCGAAGGGGGCCATGTTTCACAGGGTTTGCTTTAAGAGAAGCCTGAGAGAAAAACGGAGGCGAACACTGAGAAGATGAATACAGACAGGAAAATGCCGGAAGAATGCGCCTTAACACCACCACTTAACAACCCCGCCCGGCTGAGCGGGTCATAAATCAGCTTCAGCGCATCATCCTGAACAGCCTGATAAAACGTGCAGTCTTCATGCCTGCACGCCACACGACATACAGGATGATCACGGCCATGACGGCCATCAGTGACAGCGCCAGCGGATTATTCACCCCCGTCATCACCTCATGCATTTTTACTGCCTGGACTAAATCCATTATCACCCTCTCAGTATGATGTTAACCCGCACAGATCAGCGTTCATGTCATTCTGCGCCTGACTGCGTTTTACGGCAACAGCCTGCCCTGCGTGAGCTTGTTCGGCACCATCCAGCGCTCCAGCGCCCGTACCGCTTCGCCCGCCTCCGCTGACCGGAAACCGGCCTCGGCGGTGAGCCGCCATAACGGCTCACCGTCAAAGTACAGCCGGACAAAACCGGCCATCGAGGGAAAGCGATCGGCCCAGCGGAAAAACTGGCTGATCAGTTCGCTCTCGCTGACCGCTGTGTCTGACCACTTTGAGGCCCAGCTGGCGACCGTGGCCGGCGTCTGGAAGGCGAGTTCGATTTCAGCCTGCGCCGTCAGCGCCTGAACCACCCGCGCCTTCAGCACCTCCCTGCGGCGAAACTGGCGGCTGTATTTTTCGGCGCGCATCTCTGCCTTTCTTTGCCGCCGCTCGCCGCACTGGAAGATGACTTCCGGAAAGAGCAGGCGGGCCGCGTCCGACGGCAGCGGGTGGGTGGCGCAGCCCCGCTTTCGATGAGCCAGTCAACGGCCCGCAGCCACTCGCGCTTGCGGCCGCGTAACGCTTCCTCGCGCAGAACCGGATCGAAGAAGCGCAGTTCACGCAGGGTGATGCGCTTGCTGCCCTTCAGGAAGCGGAAGAACGCCTGCGCATAGGGGAAGTCAGCGCGAAGCGTCTGACGTTCGCGCCTGCGTTCGACGTAATCAACAGCCTGAAGCATCGCGCGCCGCGCCTCGCAGAGCGGCACCAGTGAACGGTTTTTCGGATCATGCATCGCCCTCCTGTACCAGATAATCTGCCAGGCCACTGACGCTGTACTCCAGCAGACAGGCCTGCGCCGCAGCGGCGATCAGGGCGCTGATGCGCGCAGGGTCGAACGGCGTCAGCCGGAGAACGTCGCGCACGCAGCCGCCATCCGCCGACGCGATCAGGACAAGCCATTCACCGGCGACTTCGCCGGGACTGCACACGCACAGGCAGAATGCCTCACCTGGCGGCGCAAAGCGCAACTGCACCGGGAACAGGCCGCCGAATTCGGCCCGGTATTCGCCGTTGACCGTCCAGCCCTCCGGGACGGTCAGCAGCGAAAGCACGGCGCTGGTCAGCACATGCCTTTCCCCCTCGCCCCGCGCCCGCCACTCTTCAAACTCACAGGGATGCATGGCTGTCAGCACTTCGGGATTGTTCATTACGGTATTTTTCATGATGGTTTGCCGAGCATGCAGGGGTTATTGGTTTTGTAGTCCACGACAGTTTGCGGAACACGTCGATTATCCCTGCTCAAAGGTCTCGGCTTTATTTGCGTTGAGGTGGCGGAAGGTGGTGATCACGCTGTCAAAGCTGATTTCAGGGCAATCCTCGCCGTACAGTTCCGCATCCCATGCTTTTTTCTGCTCTGCGCTCATCAGCGTCAGCATGCCGGTGTCACGCATCAGGCGATCCCATATCGGGCGATCCGCAAGGCGGCCAATCTGGCGGCGGAGGTTTTCACTCGCCTTGTCACCGCGTGCCGAACTGAGGCCGGATTCGATGATGTCCTTCATGCCGTAAAACCATTCGCGCCCGGACGCCTGCGCAAACGCGGCCTGCGCCTGCTGTATCAGGTGCATCCCCTGCATGAAGGACTCCACGCCGCTGTTGCGCTGCGCGATGATACGCTCAACCGGCACGGACGGGATGAGTTCGCCTGCATCCTCAAAACAGTGCATATCGGCGGTGAGTGCGGTCGTTGTGTCTGTCATATTTTTTCTCCTTCCTGTTACGCCGCTCAGGTGCGGCGTGTCGCATGGTTAACGTGAGGGTGTCTACGCCTGTTGCTGCCTGGTCACTGCTTCGGCTTCGTGCTGTGCCTGCTCTGTGACGTCCCGGGGTCACCGAGGAACCAGCCTTTTACCGGCCTGAATTCCTCGATAAACCGTTTCTGCGCCCGCTTCGCTGTCACAGCCTCGACGCGGGTAAACACCGGTAATGAGCCTTTTTCGTTGCTGCCGGGAAACGCAACGCTGTAGATACGCATTGCCTGCATCTGCCTGAACCTCTCCAGTCTGTTAAAGAACCGTCATCCGCTGAGTTGCCGGGGCCGCGGTTTTGACGTTTTGCGGGGAACTGCTGTCTGCTCACCAGGTTGTAACCTTCACCCGCTTGAGAGCCGTTCGCCGCAAAGGGCGTAACGGGCACAGGCCGGTGCAGCTGTCCGGGCGCGAGCGGAAAAATTTTTGGCCCGACAAAAAATTTTCCGGCGAGAGGCTTCAGCCGTCCCTGGACAGCCAGGCGGTTTGTGGCTGTCTCAGCCCCGGCGTACGGACTCATGCGCGTGAAACAACCGGCAGCAGAAACCCGCCGCAACGGCGTGAGGCGCGGGCGCGAAACGGCGTTGCCCCTTACATCCCGCCGTGTGTACTGGCGGGATGCACTGAGCGCCGGAGACGGCGCGACTGAGCGGCGCAGCCGGAACGGCTGCTGCAGGCGAAAGGTGTTGCGTCAGGATGGAAACCGCTGCCCCGGAACGGGCCGGGCAGAGACGGCGCGCCGGCTCTGTGCGGAGCATGACAGCCGACAGGACGCCCGGTGAGACAGCATTTTTTCGTGTCCCACGGGCAAAACCCGCTAAGGCGCCCGCGCATCACGACAGAAAACACTGAAAAAATGGCGGTAAACGACTCGCTGAAGAATGCTGTTATCAGAAGCGGTGCGGTGGCCGCGCCGTCAGGCGCGCGCCCTGCCGCTCCGCCGCCGCAGGCGCAGGGTTTTGGGCGGGCTGACAGGCGGCCGTAACCGCCTGAACGCTGCTGATTATCCTTTGCCGTCCTGCTTAATGAAGCGGCCGCCGATGTAGACCGCGCACTGGCAGGTCATGAAATGACAGATCTCATCCACGACTTCCTCCGTCCTGAGTTCTCTCAGTCCACTGTGGCGGCGGTGTTCGTTAATCAGCGCCCTGTACTGGCGAAGAATGTCGCGGGTTTGCGGTGACAGTTTCATTTTTTCTCCTTACCTGTTCAGAGCCACTCTTGCCTGGGCGACTGCCTGCAAAATCGGGTCGGGGTCGTCCTCTCCTCCGGTCTGGACTAAGCGCCCTGCGGCCTCGGTCAGCGTCTGAAGGCTTCTGGCGTCAAGGCTGACTTCGCGTACCTGATGCATCGCCCGAATGTTGCTGAGATGCTCCCATACGGTCTGTCTGTTGATACCGTGCGCAATGTAGTTCTCATCCTGTGAGATGCGTCTGAGCACCTCGACAGCCTCCTGTTCGGTAATGCCCATGTCTTCGCTACAGACTTCCACATCTTCAACTGTCCACACCAGAACGGTCAGGGCGCACCCCGGGATATAGTTTTCCAGCAGCCAGGCGCAGACTTCATTTACGGTGCCATGCATGTTTTTTCTCCTGTAGGGGCGGCCCGCCGCCCCGTGTGTTATCAGTCAAGGGCGCAGAAAATCGCGGCGGCTTCGGGATGAATTTGTGCAAACGCGGTCAGCTGGCGGTAGCGACGGCAGAAATGCGCGCACAGTTCCTCGTCGTCGTGGCGGTCACAGAGCCAGCTGCGGTGATTCAGTACCAGCGCCGTGATGATGATCCCCGCCGCGTCCGAACTGATTTCAAGGTCGGTCCAGACGTGGGGGCTGGAAAACTGCCAGCGTTCTTCTCCGGCGGGCTTCATGTAGCCGCCGCCGTGGGGCACGCCCGGCACCCGCACAAAGTCCCACACCGCCCCGTCATAGTTGGCCAGATAGCGGTCGGCGTAGAGGTACACGTTGTTTTCGGCCCGTATGAAATCGTGGCCAAAGAGCGCAGGCAGAAAATGCAGCCTTTCAGCATCCGCCAGCACGGACGCTGGCGGGTAAACCTGGAATTGTGTGTTCATCAGACATCTCCGCAGTCAGAGGGAATTACCGTTACGGCCTGTGCCGTGCCTGAATGACAGCCCGACGAAAAGCGGAGTGATCAGGAGCGACGACGAGGCCGCAGCGCAAGCGAGCGGAGCCGTGATTACGCACGGCGCTGACGCGAAAACTGAGCGGAAGCGCGACGGAAGTAAGCGCGGCGGAGGGAGTGCGAACGGGCGAGGAGTCGAGCGCAGCGATCTCTTGATCACGCAGCGGTCGGGCTAGAGTGAAGGCACGGCACCGGCCGCAGACCGCACGGACCGGGTTTTCGGCCCTGTCCCGCCGACAGGCGGAGCAAAGCGGCGCGCAGCAACCTCCTTGTTCCCGGTTGTCCACAGCACGGTGAATAAACCGGCCGGAACCCTGTGGATAAAAGCACAGCGGCGGCAGTATCCGCGAAGCAGAAAGGAGTGGTCACTAAATGACCACTCCGGCCTATTAATCCAGGTGAGTGCGCATCAGGGCGGCCCGCCGGTAAAGCTCAAGGAGCTGCAAATCCATGTCCTCAATCAGGACGCCCGCCATTTTCTGCGCCGGCGAGGCGCCGCGGTAAAGGTTTCGCTTTACCATGTCACGCAGCCTCAGATGAAACTCGTAAAGGGATTCCTCCAGGTCGTCCACGTCGTCGGTGAGCTGAGTCAGTTCTGTATTCAGGGTCTGGTCTGTCATGGTGCTGTCCTTCTGGTCTGGTTAAGAAAAATCAATCAGGCGGCCCGGGCGGCGCGCAGTTCGCCGATGCGCTTAAGGCCGGCGGCGTGGTACTGCTCCAGCAGTTCGATCCCAATCCAGCGCCGGCCGCACTGGTCCGCGGCGACGCAGGTCGAACCGCTCCCGCGAAAGGGTCCAGAACCAGGTCGCCGGGCTTCATGAAGGATTCAATAAGCGGCCGCAGGACGCTCACCGGCTTTTCGGTCGGGTGGTGGCGGTTGCCCGTGTACTGCCAGGGGATGACGTCGGGCAGCGGGTTCGCCGGCAGCGGCGGACGGCCCTTGGCCAGCACGCAGGCGTTTTCGTGCTGATACCCGACAAATGCCGATTTCGAGGCGTAGGATTTGGTGAAAACGAGGTGCCCGACGACGCGGAAGCCCGCCGCCTTCCAGGCCTGCATGAAGACGTCAATGCGGTTCCAGCCGTAGAAACTCACCGCCAGGCTGTTGTTTTTCAGCACCCTGAACATCTGCCGGCTCGCCGGCAGCACCCACTCGTCGCTAACGTCGCCCGCAATCGAACGGCCGGACCGCTCCTTAAAGCCGACGAGGTATGGCGGGTCGGTCAGGATGAAATCAATACTCGCATCCGGAAAGCCGGACATGATCTGTACGCTGTCGCCACGCATGAATCGGGACATAACTTTGCTCCTCACGGTCAGAGGGCACCCCTGTGGTGCCGTGACCGCCACACAGCGGGCGACCGGCTGAGCAGACAAGGGCGGGCGCGAAGCCGCACGCGCCGCCGGAGCGGACTGAATGTGCCGCGCACGGCAGGGAACGGGTGAGCAGGCGAGCGCCAGCGGCACTTGACTGCGCAGCGGCCCGGCTAACGTGAAGGCACGGTGCAGGCCCTGAAAAAAGAGAAAGAGAGAGATGCGTCAGAGGGAGACGGTGGCGTCCGGCGTCAGGCGAAGCCGGAACGCCGGTTAAAAGCGGAGCGCAGCGACGGCCTTTTGAGAGTTTTCTCAGACTTATTGGTGCAATAGGCGCACTAATTGCAAAACACGACTAAGATTAATCTGAAATGGCACTTTGACGTCTGATAAAGATTAACCAACACCAGAAACCCCCTACATAACGAGAAACAATATGAAAATATCAACCCGCCTTGCTGCAGGTTTCGGCCTGCTGATCCTTCTGTTCGTCTTCTGCACCGCCACGGCAGTGCAGGCTCTGTACACGGCCCGTGAGCGCATGGACGACACCGTTAACGTCAAGCTGAAAAAGTATCAGCTGGCGCAGGCCATGTACGGCAACGTGCGGGACATAAGCGTGGCCGTCAGGAACATCGCCCTGCTTACCGAACCCGAGGCGATGAAGCCTGAACTGGCGCGCATGCAAAAGCAGAAGGCGCTGTTTAACACGAACCGTCAGGCACTGGCCGACATCATGAAGTCGGATTCAACGCCGGCGGGCCGTGCGGCAATGGAAAAAATCACTGACGCGGTGGCCCCACCTTCGCGGCGCTCGAAAAGGCCAGCCAGCTGGCCGCGGCCAACCAGCAAAAAGAAACGGCAGCGTTTCTCATCAGCGACGTCCGGCCGGTGCAGAATAAGCTTCTCGGCGCTCTCAGCGACATGACTGATATACAGCAGCACAACAGCCAGACGGCCGTGCAACAGAGCAGCCAGTCAGCCGCACGCGCCACCCTCATCCTGATGCTGCTGGCCGGTGCGTCCGTCATCGTGGCTGCAGCCACCTGCGTCGTCATTACCCGTGTGCTGATGCGCCAGCTGGGCGGCGAGCCCGCGCAGGCGCAGGCGCTGGCCGCCACCATTGCGGCCGGCGACCTCACCTCGCCGGTCGTGCTTCGCCGCAACGACACGACCAGCCTGCTGGCGTCGCTTGACAGCATGCAGGCCAACCTGCGCGGCCTGGTGTCGCAGATTAAAGAGACCTCTGCCTCTGTGGCCCTGGCGTCAGACGAAATCGCGCAGGGTAATACTGAACTGTCATCCCGGACCGAACAGCAGGCGGCTGCGCTGCAGGAAACGGCCGCCAGCATGGAGCAGCTCACCGCCACGGTGAAGAGCAACGCGGCCAGTGCGCAGCAGACTGCAGAGTCCGCACGCGGGACCGCACAGCTGGCTCACGCAGGCGGGTCAGACGTGCAGCGCATGTCGGTGACCATGCAGGACATCTCTGCGAGTGCCGCAAAAGTCCGCGACATCACGTCCGTGATTGAGGGCATCGCCTTCCAGACCAACATCCTGGCGCTGAACGCCGCAGTGGAAGCGGCCCGCGCAGGTGAAGAGGGGCGCGGGTTTGCCGTGGTGGCCGGTGAGGTGCGTACGCTGGCGCAGCGCAGCGCAACGGCAGCAAAGGACATCAAGACGCTGATCGAGCAGGCCGTTGATCAGATTGAAAGCGGCGTCGGCGTGGCCGCATCGACAGGACAGAGCATCCAGAAGGTGGTCGGTCTGGTCGGTGAGCTCGCTGAGGCGATGGATAATATCTCCCTGGCGTCCTCGGAGCAAATGCAGGGCATTTCGCAGGTAAGCGTTGCCGTGAGTCAGATGGACGGCGTAACGCAGAACAACGCGGCGCTGGTCGAGGAGTCCTCGTCGGCTTCACAGTCGCTGTCTGAACAGGCACACGCGCTGCGCGGTATGGTGGAGGCATTCCGTGTCTGAAACGGATGAACAGGCTTATCATCAGACCGTCCTGAGACTGAAAGCCAACGTGGACGTGGTGTTTGAACAACTGAAAAGCGGGGATTACGTGAGCCCGGACACGTTTGCCAACAACCTTCAGCATCTGCTGCGCATGGCGGAGGAAGTTCAACCTTACCTGGAGCATCCCGGTCTGATTGAGCGCCTGGCGGCCACGGATTTGATGCTCACGGCAGACCTGCTGGGCATCGTCAGTTCGGTGAACATAATGGGTAACTTCATCGCCTGCCTGTCCCGACAGGCAGGTAAACAGGCAGCTGACGGGCTCCGGTCTGACTTCCGCTGAAATACGTCCATCACAGCACACGGGGTAACTTAAGTGTGCTGTGATGTGGCAGTTGTCAGAAAGATACTTCTCGCCTCCGGGCTGGCCCGTCGCGTTCATGCCGGCGGGCTTTTTTTTGGCCGGTGACTGAGGCCGGATAAAGGTCATTACCCTGAAGCTACCCTGCCCCGCCTTCTCCGGACACGCTGGCCGCCTGCCTGACGGGCCTCAGGCACACGCGGGCATCCTTTCGGTCTGGTAGCGTGCCTTCAGTGAGAATGTCAGGAAAGTCTCTCGCTGGGCCTGTCGCGTAATGTTAAATTTCCTGAACTGAATCAGGTTAACACAGGGAAATGACGATGTTTAAGGCGCTTGTGACAGGAAAACTGAGTCTGGCGAAGACATTCTGGGGATGGGGATTTGGCGGAAACGCGCTGATTGTGGCCATCAGCAAGGCGGGCGTCTATGCCGGGCAGTACTGGCTGCTGCCGGTGAGTCACGTACTG
This sequence comes from Pantoea sp. SGAir0180, assembly GCF_043546245.1. Classification (NCBI taxonomy): domain Bacteria; kingdom Pseudomonadati; phylum Pseudomonadota; class Gammaproteobacteria; order Enterobacterales; family Erwiniaceae; genus Pantoea; species Pantoea sp. SGAir0180. The sequence goes on from NZ_CP028073.1 coordinate 73,347, forward strand.
CAGGCCCTGCTTTCACTCGCGGTGCTCTCCGGACTGACGTTCATCCTGAAAGAGAAGCACACCATTCCGGGAGTCGTGCTCGGGGCGTGGCTTTTGCCATTTTTCTGGTGCACTTCATTCTGAGCGCAATATTTGCCGTGCGCTTTTCGTCGGTGATTTTTTTCTGATCGCCGGCAGGTCTTCAGCCGGGATGAAATTAAAAAAACCGCCCGGTACCGGGCGGCTGAACAATCAGGCATTCAGAAGGTTGCTTAACTTGCGGAACCCTCAGCCTGGTCGTTCAGGAGCATACCTGCAAGCGTAAGCGGTAACCTTTTTGCTTAAACGGATGAAACCCTCTCCTGTCCGGGCGCTGATTATGCTGAGGATTCACGCCCGGTCACACACGGAATTGATTTGCTTACAACACAGTTCCCGGACGTGACTATGCTTCCTGCTGCTGCACACAGACGTGTCAGTCTGAAGATGGTATTTCTTGATTTATTTAGCCCGGTACGCCGGGCATTTTTCAGCTGCCCTGACTGAGCATTCTCCGCTCAGACATGGCCTGGCGGACCAGCCAGAAGCCGGGTGAGTAGAACGCACGCCCCAGCTTTTCCGCAACGGCCGGTGTCACGACCAGTATGTCACGCAGAATAAGGCTGACCTCATTCTCCCGCAGGCCGGAGCGACGGCAGAGCCCGTCCGTGTTCATGCCGTATTCAGCCAGCAGAGACGCCAGAAAACGGCCCACTGAATCCTGCTCTTCCATCGGGCTTTCCTTCAGCCGTGAATGTTGTCTGAGCATAAAACACACCCCCGCCCGTTCAACATTTATACAGCCCGGTAATCCTGCCCTTAAAACGCGAGGTGACCACGCTCGCCGCAGGCCAGGCTGAGGCGTACCGCAGCGGAGCGAGGAACGAACAGCCGGGACGAGGAAGCGTCATTTCACTTATGTCAGCAACGACTGCTTACGCGCTTCCCTGACTGAAACTGCCCGACAAAAAAATCATTAGCCTGCTCAGTAAGATAGGCATCGCCTCATCAGCGTACCGTTTCGTTCCCCTTGCCATGCGCTTCCGGCTCAATAATACTGTTTTTATATACAGTATCATTTAGGGAGGAAATTAACTATGCCAGATTCATTCATTACCGCACCGGCTTCAGCCCATTCAGTCCGGAGAGCGGCACCATGAAAGCGACATCCTCTCAGGGCGGGCTGACGCTATTCAGGCCTTCCGATATCCGTTCCGTCATGCGCATCCCGCTGTTTGTTGAACGCTGCGCGGCCGGTTTCCCCTCTCCAGCAACCGACTATGTCGAGAGCGAACTGGACCTGAACGAGCTCTGCATCACCCACCGGGCCGCCACGTTTTTTGTGCGCGCCAGCGGCAGCAGTATGGAAGACCTGGGACTGTATGACGGCGACGTGATGGTCGTCGACCGCGCGAAAACAGCCATCCACGGCGACATTGTCATTGCGGAGGTCGGCGGGAGTTCACCGTCAAACGCCTGCAGCTGCACCCACAGATTGCGCTGCGCCCGATGAACCCGGCCTATCCGGTGATATACCCGGAGGAGCTGCACCTGCTGGGCGTGGTCACCTGGTTCTTCCACAATACCGAGGCGCGCCGGAGGTAACCATGCCGATGTTTGGTCTGGCTGACGTCAACAGTTTCTATGCGTCCTGTGAGGCCCTTTTCCGGCCTGACTTGCGGGGAAAACCCGTTGTGGTCCTTTCGAACAACGACGGCTGCGTAATCGCAAGAAGCAAAGCGGCCAAAGCCCTGGGTATCAAAATGGGGGTGCCATGGTTTCAGTTAAAAGCGCAGCATTTACCTGAAAAGGTTCACATTTTCAGTTCTAACTATGGGCTTTAGTAAGTTAAGTGGAATGCAACATTGATCGTATAGACTTTGAACAGCAACGCTGACCTCAGAGGTAAACGCAATGACGACTCCACTAAACAACAGTGCCATTTTACTGGCGGAACGCTGGCTGAAGCTGCTGTCCGACCTGGGGCGGGCACCCGCCACCCTGACCGCCTACCGCGCAGCCCTCTGTCATTATTTTGCGTTCTGCAGCCGGAACAGGATTGAACCTGAAAAGGTCAGGTTTGATGACATGGCTGCCTACATCCGTCCTCAGTTACCCGGTATGCCTTTCCCGGCCGCAAGCGCCACGCTCCAGCTGCGCCTGTCGGCTGTCCGTCTCTGGTACGACTTCCTGATGTATCTTGACCTGTGTAAGGTAAATCCGCTGCCCCGTTCCGGCACGCCGGGCATGCTGTGTTCCGCACGGGGCTGGTTCCCGTATCGTAAAGCTGCCGCGTATTCCTGACGATGCACAGTGGCAGCTTTTTCAGGCTCATGCCGCGGATTCTCCGCTTCGTGACCGGCTGATGCTGGCGTTAACCTACTGCGGTGCGCTGCGACGATCGGAAGTCACCGCGCTGAGTACTGATGACCTTGACTTTGCCCACCGCCTCATCCGCGTCCGGGCTGAAACCACCAAGAACCGTCATGAACGGATTGTCTGTTACAGTCCCGCCCTGACGCCGGTGCTGGCGGCTCATCTTTTACAGATGAAGCTGTCGGGGATGGTAAAAGGAGCCCTGTTCCGCTCTCAGTCCGATCGTAATCAGGGGGCACCGCTCTCTTACTGGAGCTGGAGCAAAACGGTACGGAAATGGGCGCTTGAGTCAGGGCTGCCCGACATTTCAACCCATACTTTCCGCCACCTGCGGTTGACGCATCTGGCCCGTGCGGGCTGGAAACTGCACGAACTTGCCACCTACGCAGGTCACCGTGATCCGCGCACCACTCAGATTTATATTCACCTTTCCGGCAGGGATCTTGCCGCCCGGATGGCAGGCGCGATTGAAACGGCAGATATCAGGATGGCGAACCTCATTTTCGGCACGGAGGAATAATATGGCAGCGTCTGAACAGCCTGAGAATGTGTGGCTTCCCTTCGACCTCTCCGCTTACAGGCTTGATGCTTTACTGACTGAGCCTGAAAAGGCCGCACTGGCCACCTCTCACAGCCGGGGCAGGCTGCTGCGGATGAAACCTGCTCCTGAGTTTATCAGGCCGCTGAAAGACATCGCAGCAGAAAGCGGATGCAGCCGCGAGGTTGCTGACCTGATAATACTGGACCTCCTGCGTGAGATGCACCTTTCGGGTATACCGTACTGGCGATGGCCGCAGGAACGCTGGCAGACATTCAGCCGGACGGACGGAAAAGGACGGCCGCTGATGGCCGCCTTTGCATGGCATTTCGCCGGACGGTATGATCCCCTCAGCCTGCCAGACATCAGAAAACCTGCCCTGTATACCTGTGCCATTTTTGGTCAGGCTATTTACTTCCGGGAGCTTCACCGCCTGACTGAAACCCTGAAATCGCTGGGCTATGCTGCGGGTAGTCAGGTCACGCATCTGTCGGGCATACTGGCCACGCTGATGGTCATGAACAGAGATCCCCGTCTTGAAACCTTTACGCCTGAACTGCTGTGGGAAGCCAGAACAACACAGATAGCGGGACATCCCGGTACATTGGCCGGATTTCACACGGCCTTGCTGCACTGGGCATCTTCAGCGCCCCGATGAGGATGCGTAATTATACCCGATGGTATGAAAAGCCCGTCGACGGGATCGATCCGGCCTGGGTCAGGTGGTGCCGGCGCTGGCGGGAAACGTCTGTGCTGAGGCCTCGCACCCGCGAAATGCAGTACAGCTTTATACTGCGCTGCGGCCTCTGGCTGGCAGAGGCCCATCCGGAGGTACGGGAGCCCGCAGACTGGACCATGGAAGTCTGTGCCAGCTATATCGCGGCGGTCGGCCGGATGAACGTGGATGAGCTGCAGCTGGGCACGGAAAGAGGTGTCCGGAAATCAGCGCGTTCTGGCGAGCCTATGATGCCTCACTCCCGTGCAAATTTTATTTACTCTCTCCGTCGCTTTATGAATGACTATGAGAACTGGGGATGGGGGCGTCTGCGTTTCAGTCCTGCCCGTCATCTCTCCACACCGGATAATTCTCTGTTCCGCCGCGGAGTCAATCCGAGGGTTATCGACGATCCGGTCTGGCTGAAGCTGGTATGGGCCAGCCTGAATCTGCGTCAGGAAGACCTGTTAACTGAAATACATTACCCGCTGGCCATGCTACAGGCGATGGCTGTAATCTGGACCCATGCGGGGCTCAGGAAGGGTGAACTGCTCAGGCTGACCACAGGATGTATCACACCGCAGGCTGAAGATATTGTGAAAGAGGACGGCAGCATCATCCCGGCCGGTACCCTGTGCTACCTGCATATTCCCGTCGGAAAAACCTCAAAAGCATTCACGAAACCGGTGGCGGCAGTAGTGAAGAAATATGTTGATGCCTGGCTGGAAAAACGGCCGTCAGAACAGGCCATGCTTGCTGACGAGCGGACCGGTGAGAAAGTCCGGTTTCTGTTTCAGTACCGGGGAAAACCTGCCGGCGGCGACGTCATCAACCGCACGCTGATACCGATGCTGTGTGCCAGATCCGGGGTTCCCGCTGAAGACAGCGGCGGAAAAATAACGAGTCACCGGGGACGCGCCTCAGCCTTGACCGCACTGGCCAGCGTACCGCAGGGCATGTCACTGTATGAACTGATGCAGTGGGCAGGCCATTCGACGCCCCAGTCCACCATGCATTATCTCCGTATCCGCCCGACGCAGCTGGCTGCCTCGTTTGTAAAAGCAGACAGAGTCACGCACATGATCAGCGTACTGATAGACCATGATCCGAAGCCGCCAGTCTGACCGGCCCTGCAACGTATTATGATTTAGGTGATTCATACTGCACAAATCCGTTCTGGAGCAGCTGCCCGCACCGGATGGCCTGCATCGGCTGCGATTTTAACCTGCTGAAGGACAGCGCGCGCGGGCTTATTCTGGAGAGTAAAGCATCCATCCGGCGTTACCTCGAAGAGGTCCCGCTCACTCCCGATGAGAAAGCCGTACTGGAGCAGGATGCTGAAAAGGTTGAGCAGGCTCTTACAAAATTGGGCCCACAATCCTGAGTGCTCAAATGCTTACAATGTCCGGTCTGAGGGTGTCAGTTCAGAGTCAGTACAGACGACCGAACGTCGTATTTGATATGAATCTGATTATAGCGGGCGTTATGACGTAACTGATGGAGCAGCAGATGAGAAAACAGAAGCGATGTATGGGGTATGTGGCTGTCGTGGTCGATGACTACGATCGTGCAATTGAGTATTACACTGATAAGCTGGGCTTTACCCTGATTGAGGACACGCCGCAGCCGGGTAAGCGCTGGGTCGTGGTGACGCCGGACCCTGACAGCGACTGTGCTATTCTTCTTGCCCGCGCGTCGAACGACCGGCAGGAAGGCTTTATCGGCAACCAGTGCGGCGGACGGGTTTTTCTGTTCCTGCAGACCGACGACTTCTGGCGCGACTACAATGCTATGAAGGCAAAAGGCGTCCACTTCTGTCAGGAGCCGCGCGAGGAAGAATACGGAATGGTTGTCGTGTTTGAGGACATCTATGGCAATCGCTGGGACCTTTACCAGAACAGGCAGACCTGAAACTCTGTCACGACAGTGTCCCGGATTTAGGGGAAGCCTTACAGGCGTAAACCCTGTCGGATCAGGCCCGCAGAGAGCGCTTCTGAACAATATACTGAACTGTCTGACCTCAGTGCAGCGGTCGCTGCACTGAGGTCTCCCCTGGATAGAGGCCGTACGGTCCGGGTTAACCACACAGCGTCATGATATAAAATCCGGCCGCCGTCATGGCCAGCGAACCCAGCACGTGTATCAGCACCGAGGCGGCTGCCCAGGCATAGCTGCCTGACTGCAGCAGGGCAAAAACCTCAGCTGAGAATGTGGAGAAGGTCGTCATTCCGCCACACAGCCCGGTGGTAATGAGCAGCCGCCAGGCCGGATCGAGGCCGGGATGGCGCAGAAAATACGCCAGCGCCGCCCCGATGATAAATCCACCCAGCAGGTTGACCAGCAGCGTCCCCGGCGGCAGGTCCGGAAAAAACGCGTTCAGGCGCGCGCCCAGCTGCCAGCGGATAACACACCCTAAAGCACCGCCGGTGATGACGGCAAAAAGCTGATTCACGTTCACTCCTTTTTTTTAATATTCAGAACATAACGGCACACGACCTGTGCGGCCGTATCCATTTCATATACAACCGGCACGCCGGTCGGTATGTGCAGCTGTGCCACGCTGTCGTGGGGCATGCCGTTCAGAAAGATGGTCAGGGCGCGCAGCGTGTTGCCGTGCGCCACAATCAGAACGGTACTTCCGCAGCGCAGCTGTGGCACCACAACGTGGTGCCAGTATGGCATGACGCGACGCAGGGTCATTTCCAGGCTTTCCGTTGCAGGCAGGTCGGCCAGCGCAACGCGGCGATAGCGCAGATCCCGACGCAGCTGCGCCGGAGCCTCCGCGTCTGCGGCGGAATGCCGCTGAAGCTTTTGCGCCATAGCCGGACGGTCTCTTCCCCCATCATCCGGGCAGCGTCGTCCTTGTTCAGCCCCTGCAGCGCACCGTAGTGGCGCTCGTTCAGTCGCCAGCTCTTTTCCACGGGCGTCCAGCTTCGGTCAAGACGGTCCAGCACCCGCCAGACCGTGTGAACGCAGCGTGTCATCACCGAGGTGAAGACACGGTCGGGCATAAGGCCCGCTGCCCGCAGCGCGTCACCGGCCGGTCGGCCTCCTGCCGCCCCCTGACCGTCAGCGGCACGTCCGTCCAGCCGGTAAAACGGTTTTCCCGGTTCCACTGGCTTTCGCCGTGCCGCAGGAGGATCAGCGTTGCAGGGGCCACAGGCATTCCTTCTTTGCCGGACGGGGACCGTCCGGCGGATGTGTTACGTGCGGCGCACAAACGCATGAAGCCCCGCGTAGTGCGCGTCCTCACCCAGCGCCTGCTCAATGCGCATCAGCTGGTTGTACTTTTCCACGCGTTCGCCGCGGCACGGCGCGCCGGTTTTCAGGTGTCCCGCGCGCAGGGCCACCGTCAGATCGGCAAGGAACGTGTCCGTGGTTTCCCGCTGCGGTGAGACATGAACGCACCCCAGCCGTGCCGCTGGCAGAGAGCCACGGCGTCCAGCGTTTCGCTGAGCGAGCCTATCTGATTGAGCTTGATCAGCGCGGCGCTGGCGAGGTTTTCGTCAATGCCGCGCTGGATGTACTTCACGTTGGTTACAAACAGGTCGTCACCAACCAGCTCGGCCCTGCCCGCAAGCTGCTGGTGCAGATGCTTCCAGCCGCCCAGTCGTCCTCGGCCAGGCCGTCTTCCAGCAGGATGACCGGAAACTGGTCCATCAGCTCGCCGTAGTATGCCGTCATTTCCGCCGCGCTCAGCGCGCTGCCCTCGGTGCGCAGATGATACTGACCGTCAGCGAAAAACTCACTTGAGGCAGGGTCCATGCAGATGCTGATGTCCTCTCCGGCCTGTATCCCGCCTTCTCAATCGCCTGTACGATAAACGCCAGCGGGTCACGGTTCGACGACACGGCGGGCGCAAAACCGCCTTCGTCGCCCACTGCCGCTGAGAGTTTTTTTGTCCAGCAGGATCTGGCGCAGCGCCTGGTAGACCTCGCTGCCCTGACGCACGGCCTCGCGCAGCGTGGGTGCCCCGTGTGGCGCTATCATGAACTCCTGGAAGTCCGCGCCCTGACCGCGGGCGTGCACGCCGCCGTTGATGATGTTCATGCACGGCACGGGCAGCAGATTCGCCTGCAGGCCCCCCAGGTAGCGCCACAGCGGCTCGTGCGAGGCCTGTGCCGCCAGCCGGGCCACCGCCAGCGATACGCCCAGAATGGCATTGGCACCCAGGCGACTCTTGTTCTCCGTGCCGTCCAGCATCAGCATGATGTTGTCCAGCTGCCGCTGCTCGCGCACGTCCAGGCCGCGCACGGCTTCGCAGATTTCCGTATTAACCGCCCTGACGGCATCCAGCACGCCTTTGCCGCCAAAACGTTGTGCGTCACCGTCGCGGCGCTCTGCGGCCTCGCGCGACCCGGTGCTGGCCCCGGAAGGCACCGAGGCGCGTGCCATCATCCCGTCCGGGTCCGGGCCTCAACTTCAACGGTGGGGTTGCCGCGAGAGTCAAGAATTTCCCGGGCGGTCACGTTATCCAGTGTAAAGTGCATAGCGTTTCTCCCGGTTTAGTCATTCAGGTGAGTAATAAGCACATCCACCGTGAGGTGGTTGATGTATTCCGCCGAGCGGGACGTCAGCATTCCATAAAGCGGTTGCGGTGCCCGGCAAGCACGAGGTCACGCCCAGCTCATTGATGCACTTCTCCACGTCCTCAAAGCGGCGCATGGTCACCAGCTCCCGCGTGTCTACCGCCTCAGGCACGGAGGCCGCCAGCTCGCTCATAAACGCTTTGGCTTTCAGCACCTCTTCCGACACGACGTCGTCCATCAGGCTGTCGGACACGTAGTTCATTTCCCGGTAGTCGTCGCTGATGTGGGCCAGGGTGATTTTCATGCCGAGCGGCTGCGCCAGCGCGACCGCCCGTTTCAGCAGGAGGGTGCCGTCGTCTTTGTCGTTCACAAGTATCAGTGCGTGGGTGTAGCAGGTCATAATGAACTCCCGTTCTGGTTAAGGCGGGACTCAAGCCACGGCAGAAGCTGTTTTTTGCGGCTGAGCATGCCCGGTACGGAGCAGGAGGCCGCGTTAACGCTCTCCCGCCCGGCGAAGTAAAGCGTTGAAAACCCGGCGCGAATGTCGGTCAACATCAGCACCGTCAGCCCGGCACCCGACTGGTCCGCCAGATACGCCAGGGCAGCGAGCAGGTCGTCCATCACGGGGGCAACCTGTGTCGGTGAGCTGACCTCAATCTGGGCAATGCGCACGTCGGTGCCGGCAATGACGAAGGCCTTGAGGTCCCTGCCCAGCAGCTGCTGGGCGCTGAGGCCGCTGACGTCCGTTTTGGCGGTGAGGAGGTCACGGGCGAAGGCTCTGCGGTTTACGCCGGACAGCACGCCCAGTTCGGTCGCCGAACGGATATCGTCTTCGGTGGTGGTCGGCGAGCGAAGATTCACGGTGTCACTCAGGAGTGCACCCAGCAGAAGCACGGCGAGCGTCGGGGGCAGCGTGCGGCGCGCTTCAGCGTCCATCAGCAGCCAGAGCAGCGTGGCGCTGCTGCCAACCGGCGGATATGCACCTCCGGCGGCAGTTGCGTTATCAGCCCGCCCAGCCGGTGGTGGTCAGTGATGCCCACGACGTTGCTCCGGAGCAGGTCGTCAGGCCCCTGCGCCGGCTCGGTGAAATCGACCAGCCACACCCGTTCATCCTGCAGCGAATAGCGAGCAGCGCGGCAGCGTAAGACCGGCGGTGTCAAAGATAAAGCGGGTTTCCCGGTTAGCCTCGCCGAGACGCCATGCGCGGGCGTCCATGCCGCGCCCGGTCAGCCAGTGAGCGGTGACGACCGCCGTGCAGATGGCGTCGCTGTCAGGATTGATGTGGCCAAAAACGTGTATCAAGGGTCTCTCCCCGTAAAGGAAGTACGCAGGCCGGGAGGAAAGTAAGGACGGCCTGACGCACCTCCTGAAAATCAAGAGTCACATCAGGCGTCATCAGCTCCGGAACGGAGCGGTTGGAAAGGTGGAACGCCATCACCCTGTACTCTGAGTATAGAGCCAGACGGAAAGCCTGTCAGTATTATTCTGCTGGCACCCTCAGCCCGCCAGCGCAGCGCGTGCTTCGCGGAGCACCCGGCGGATGTTTTCCGGCACCGCCGGCTTGTGCAAAGTGAAAGCGGACTGGGGTGAGCATCTTCAGCACCGTGACGCCGGGGCACTGATGACTGACCGTCCGCGGGCCTGAGCCGCTACGGCACCGGCCAGCACCACACGCGCAGCGCGGGCAGATACGCCAGCACGTCCTCAAGCCAGGCGCAGCCGCTGCGGATGTCCGCCGCTGAGGGCCGTTTCTGCGGCCCGTCGCTGACCCAGGGCACCGTATTCCACAGCACGCTGTCCCGGCGCGCAATACCGGCTTCCGCCAGAAACCGCCCAGGTTCTGCTGGGCCGGCCCCGGGTTATCCCGCGACACAAACCGGGTGACGGGCTGCTGCGCGCCGGCGACTGCAGCAGGACGAGCAGTCCGGCCCCGGTCCCGCCGTCGGCCGGATCAAACCACGGCAGCTCCACGCCGTGCTGACGCAGCCCGCTGACCCAGCGATTCAGCGCGGCCACGTGCGGCGCGGTGACTGCCGCGAGGCGTTCCTCGCGTAAAAACGGGTCCAGCAGCGACGTGCAGGTTTCACTCACGGCTTCCGGTCCAGGCCTGCCAGACAGGGGGAAACAAACAGTTTCCCGCTCCATGCCCCGCGCACCGTCTTCACCGCGACCAGCAGCCACATGGCGGCCAGCATGACGACAAGAAGCGCACCGAAGCCTTTAAAGAACGCCAGGTCAACGAGGGTGGACAGCTTCAGCGTGGCGACCGTGTACACGCCCAGCGGGAAGGTAAAGCCCCACCATCCCAGATTGAACGGAATGCCTTCACGGAAGTATCGCACGGTTATCAGCGTGGCCAGCAGCATCCACCACAGGCCGCAGCCCCAGAAGAGAATGCCGGCAACGAACCCCACGCCCTGCGCGATATGACCGATTTCCGGCATGCCCGCCGCGGCAAACACCCGGGCGCATCTCGCCGATGACCAGCATCCCCAGCGAGCCGGTACCAATCGGCCCCAGTGCCAGCCAGCTTGAGGCCGCCATGCTTTCGTGTGGTAGCTTGTGCAGCGCCATACGCAGCAGCAGGATGGCGAGGATGCTCAGCGCCACCGGCACGAGTACGCCCACAGCACGTAGCTGGTAATAATGATGCCGAGCTGCGCGTGGGGGTCGGCAATGTGCGGTGCCAGCAGGCCGCCACTGACTGCCGCAACCTCGGCGGCCACGACCGGCAGTAACCAGACGGCGGTCATCTGGTCAATGCTGTGCTGCTGCCGGGTAAACATCATGTAGGGAATACACACGCCACACAGCAGCGACATCGCCACGTCCAGCCACCACAGGCGTGCGCTACGGGAATGACGTCAGCCCCCACCGGGGGAGGCCAAACGCCAGCAGCCCGTTGATGATGGTGGCCATGCCCATCGGGATGGTGCCGAAGAACATGGACACCGTTGAATGGCCAAAGATGCGCTTTGCCTCACCGAAGTACATCACCCAGCGGGCCAGATACATCACGGCAAAGACGCTGAACAGGAAGATGTTAAACATCCAGAGTCCCTCGGCGACGAGGCGTAATCCCGGAACCGGCCAGGGGAACTGCGCCAGAGACAGAGACAGGATACCGGTCCCATGGTCGCGGCGAACCAGTTAGGCGTGAACTGACGTATAGCCTCTTTCGGGCTGCTCAGCGCGCTCAGCGGGCGCGCTCCGTTATGCAGGGTAAATATTTTATCGTTCATGCCGTAATCTCCTGAGTAGACAGAAAGAGTATAGGCACGTCGGGTTAAATCTTTAAAACAGGTTATTCAGTTAAAATAAACCAGTAAAAGTGGTTAGACTCCCCCCATTCCGGGAAGGACCGTCACACCGCCGGAGTGAAGGAAGGACTGAATCAGGCCTGCGGCGGGCTTTTAATCGTGGCCGTGACGCGGTTCTGTTTCAGGTCAACGACCGCAATGCTGAGGTCTCTATTCAGCACCCACGCGCGGGCACCGTCTTTGCTGAAGACGATAGCCTGACGGGGCGCATCCAGTCCGGTAACGGTGGAGACCACCTTACCGGCGGCGGTATCAATAACGGAGAGGCTGTTGTCGCCCAGGTTGCCGCTGTAAACATAGCGGTTATCCGGCGTCAGGGCGGCACCGTAAGGGTCCTGCCCCACGGGAATGGTTGCCGTAATAACGCGCTTCTGCGTGTCGACCACGGCGATGGTGTTGCTGCCGCTGTTAGCCGCGTAAAGCGTGCGGCCGTTGGCGCTGACAGAAATGGCGCGCAGCTTGCTGAAGCCGGTTATCTCACCCCGGATGTCGCCCGTTGCGGCGTCAACCAGGGTAATTTTATCGCCCTTAAAGTTAGTGACGTAGACAGTTTTGCCGTCCGGGCTGATTTTTATGCCCTGACGGGGCTGGGCAAAACCCGTCACGACCGCAACGGGCCGGTTGTGTGTCAGGTCATACACCGAGAGCGTGCTGGCGGCCTCGTTATTCACATACAGGCGCTGACCGTCACGGCTGATAGCTGTGCCGAATGCCCCGGGCCCCAGCGGCAGCGTGGTCTCCACGTCAAGCGTCCCGGTGCTGATTTTTCTGACCACGCCGAGGCTGCTGTCTGAAAGATATACGGCCTTCCCGTCGGGGGAGAAAAGCGCATTGCGGGGCGTGACGTATCCCTTCAGCACCTTTCTGACTTTCCCGGCAGCCAGGTCGTAGACCACCACGTCAGAGCGCTCACTGTAGGACGCCACCGCCGTTTTCTCATCGGGACTTACAGCAAGGGAATTGTTGTGGATATCGCCGTCAAACGTCCAGCGTTCCTCTGCGGCACCGGCGAGGGTGCTGATAAGAAGAAGCGCCACCGCGGTCAGTCCCGGGATCCTGTATTTTTTTATCATCATTTTTCCTGCATTGGGTGGGTAAGGGATAAGACTCATTGCCCGATTGAGGGCTTCAGAGTAAGCGTGGCAGATTAAATCCTGGTGGGGAAATCGATTTTCCGACTATGTCTTACCACCCTCAACCTTCCTCCCTGTCAGTAAGCATACTGAAGTAGTTCAGGGCTGAATAATTCCTGTTGAGGGGATCATCTTCAGAGGAACAGCAGCTGAATTTTTTGCTTAAATTGTATTCCATATAAATCATTCGCTGTCGCAGCGAATCATGGCATCGCTTGAGGAAATGACGCCCAGAGTCGAGCAGTATTCCATTGATGAAATGTTCCTCGATCTGACCGGCATTGATGGCTGCGAAGACTTTGAGCACTTTGGCCACCGGCTGCGTGCCCACGTTCTGGCCAGAACAGGACTGACGATTGGCGCAGGCATCGGCCCGACCAAAACGCTGGCCAAATCAGCGCAGTGGCCTCGAAAGAGTGGCCACAGTTCAGAGGCGTACTGGCGCTGACACCCGGAAACCCGAAGCGGACCGAGGCGCTGCTCATGCGCCAGCCGGTCGAGGAAATCTGGGGGGTAGGCCGGCGCATCGGCAAAAAGCTGAACCTGCTCGGCATCACTAATGCGCTCGAGCTGGCGCGCACGCACCCGCCTTCATCCGGAAGAACTTTTCGGTGGTGCTGGAAAGGACGGTGCGGGAGCTGAACGGCGAGGCGTGCATTCCCCTGGAGGAGATGCCGCCGGCAAAGCAGCAGATTGTCTGCAGCCGCAGTTTCGGCTCACGCATTACACAAAAGTGGCCATGCAGCAGGCACTCTGCAGTACGCCACGCGCGCCGCTGAGAAGCTGCGGGCGAACGTCAGTACTGCGGCATATCAGCGTGTTTGTCCGGACCTCGCCGCATGCGGTCGGCGAGACGTTTTACGGCAACACGGCCGGGGAAAAACTCACCCTGCCCACTCAGGACACGCGCGATATTATCGGCGTGGCCATGCGCGCGCTGGACCGCATCTGGCTGGATGGCCACCGGTACATGAAGGCCGGCGTCATGCTCGATGACTTCACGCCCCACGGCGTCAGCCAGCTGAATCTGTTTGACGACAACCGGCCGCGGGCGAACAGCGCGCAGCTGATGCAGGTGCTGGACGGCATCAACCAGTCAGGTCTGGGGCGGGTATGGTTTGCGGGTCAGGGAATTGATACTGAGTGGAAGATGAAGCGGGACATGCTGTCACCGGCGTGGACCACGCGCTGGAGCGATATACCGGTCGCTAAAGTTATTTGATGAATACTGCAACTGCGGGTATCAGAAACACCGGGTTCAGTACAGATAATACTCCTCCCGCTATTGCCAGCGTCAGGAAAACAAACCGCAGTTTTCATCGCTCGGGGAAAGCGATAAACAGGTCAGCGCGCCTGCAACCGCGATGGTCAGGATTATAGGAAAGGCATTCATCATCGTCAGAAATGAAGGTAACGGTAATTCAGCGATTAGTTCTATTACCGATTTCACAGTCATATCATTATGCCATCCTGAACCAGCGCCCTGAGCGGTTTTCAGTGCGAACTGTCATTCGGAGTGTACCGGCGGACCCGTATTTCAATATAACTCATCAATAAACACAATCCTGTCGCCAGTGGGAAAGATAAAATTCAGGGTTTCTGCCTGTTTTTCTTCCACGTTTCGCTGGCCAGAAAAGCAGAGCGTGTCCCGACGACCGCCCACAGCAACTGCAGAACCACAGAAACGATGACGCCGGGATGTTCCCATAACAGCAGCGGAACGATAAACAGCATACTGACAAGGAAACCCCATTCCCCTGCACTTTTTCTGTCATTGCCGGTTAGCTTTCTGAACCCAACAAATCCCACAATCAAAAAAAATAATCTTTTCATCATGGCCTCACAGATTTAAGAATCTTAGCTAACCCATTATGGCTGATGTATGGGCAATCATTTGATTTAAAGAGAGACGATTTTTATTCGTTTTTTTCAAGCCAATCATCTACCAAATGATTAATAACATCAGTTAGTGAAGTTCCTTTTCTTGCACAAGCAGCTTTGAACCTCAGGTGTTTTTCTTCATCGAAGTTGACGTTCACACGTTTGACTTTTCCAGACACAACAGGTGGTGCAACTATCTGCTTGAGATCCCTGTTCTCACGAACGTCATTTTTTTATTACTGCTATGAGCCTTTTCAAGTGCCATTTGACTCTCCACGGTATGCGTTAAATTAAACTTGAGTACTTGAGTACTTGAGTACTTGAGTACTTGAGTACTTGAGTACTTGAGTACCTGAGTACCTGAGTACCTGAGTACCTGAGTACCTGAGTACCTGAGTACCTGAGTACCTGAGTACCTGAGTCTTTATGAGCATTATACTACAACTTACTTCATTGTGTGTTTACTCATTTACTCATTTACTGAATAGAACTAACTATCTCTTTAGTAAGGATTTCCACTTCACCTTTTGCTGCGCCATCATTGGATTCAAAAACACTGTCTCCATCCAGAATGGATTTTACATACACCTGACGCTGGGTGATTGCAGTGCGAAAACACTTAACCCGGTGTCCTTAATACTTTCTTTAAGCACATTCAGCATGGTTGCCTGCTCAATCTTTCGCGTGATGAGAAAACGAGCTTCTACTTTGCGACTGTACGCCTGCGCTTCAAGAACCGTTACAACACTACCGGCAGCTGAGAAATCTAAAGGGCTTGGAGTAACAGGGATAATGACAAGGTCGCTCACCATTACTGCAGCAGAAGTGATTACGGACAACGAACCGGCCCATCGACTATGACGTAATCATATTCAGAAAGGTCTTTCCGAATGCCGTAGACATCTTTTTCAGATGCAGCAGTGAATACATCGAATGATGCTTTGTCAGATTTACTCCAGTTTGTCAGGCTCATCTGAGGGTCTGTGTCTACGACAGCAATGTTGTAGCCACTTCTTGCCATCGCCGTACTCACGTTTATAACAGCTGTCGTCTTACCAGACCCACCTTTAGGATTCAAAAAAGAAATTACCTTCATGTAGAATACCCTGTGTATAAACTCAAATGCAATTATGAGTAAATGAGTATACACCCATAAAATGAACTAAGATAGTGGTTTAACACAAATACTCTAAAGCACATATGAGTATTTACTCATTTATAAATTATTGAAAATTCGATAAGAGCATGTGCGATGAATACTCATATAAGTGCTTACTCATATGAAAATTTACTCACATGAGCATTACATATCATGAGTTTAATAACTCGAAAATCGCACTGTAAAAAGATATACTTATGAGTAAATACTCATAACATCATTTACTCATAGCCATGCAGTAGACTGGTTTTCCATGTTTTAGCTCACTGAAATCAACGTGGTAATTTTGGATCGGTGCAACGAGATGATTAGGCAGTTCTTAAGCTTCTAAAAATATTGACGATAGTCACATAACCTCACTGCAATAACTGGAGTATGA